>JBNGDO010000022.1:0-45426 GCA_049975385.1 Anaerolineae bacterium
TTCTGCATAAACCAGCACAGGATTGGCGTCCGATTCGGCGATTTCGTCGCCCAGATCGATGATCATTTGCGAGTAGCGGCTTAGGGCCTCAGCGAGCGTAACACGGTCACGAGGCGCTTCGCCGCGCGCGCCGGCCAGCAATGGCGCGCCCTGGATGTCGGCGAGCATCGCCAGCGCGTGCTCCGCCGAGATGGGCGCGATGCGGAAGGTCACGTCCTTGAGGATTTCGATGAAGATGCCGCCCAGGCCGAACATCACCGTGGGATCGAAGGTGGGATCGTTGATGGATCCCAGAATGACCTCCGTGCCGGAGGGCGCCATCTGCTGCACGGCCACGCCATGGATGTACGCATCGGGTTTGTAAGCGCGGGCGCTGTCGAGGATGGCGCGATACGCGGCGCGCACCTCGTCCGCCGAGCGCAGGTTGATCTTCACCCCGCCGGCGTCCGATTTGTGCAGGATGTCCGGCGACATGATTTTCAGCACGACGGGATAACCCATCGTTTCGGCTAACTGCACGGCGGCATCCTCGGACGTCGCCAGTTCTGTCATCGCTACGGGCAGGCCGTAGGCGGCGAACACCTTCTTGGATTCGATTTCGCTGAGGTAGACCCGGCCCGCGGCCCGCGCCTGGGCGATGATGGCCCGCGCGGCATCGGGATCGACGTCCTGATACGGCGTGAATTCTCCCATCACCGGTTCGCCGTCGCGGCCGATGCCGTGCATTTGCGCGTATTCGTGCAGCGCGGCGATGGCGTTCACGGCGATGTCGGGCGCGCCGTAGGTGGGGATGCCGTGCTCGACCAGCCACTGCATCGCGCGCCCGGCCTCTGACCCGCCGATGAATGACACGGCGATGGGTTTGTCCGTGACGCCCGACTCGTCTACCGCGCGCTTGATCGCCTCTGCGATATCCATCGGGTCGTTGCGCTGCGTCTCGCAGAAGAGGACCACCAGCCCGTGCACCCACGGATGCTGCAACGCGGTTTTCACCGTCGCCAGGTACTCCGGCCAGCCGCCCATGCCGGTCAGGTCGGCGGGGTTCTTCACCGAGCCGATCTCCGGCACGTAGGCGCGCAGTGCGGCCTGCAAGTCATCCGGCGCAAAGCGCAGCGGGATGCCGAACCGTTCGGCAGCGTCCGCCGCCAGCACGCCCACACCGCCGCCGTTGGAAATGATCATCAGGTTATTGCCCGCCATCGGCGGTTGCAACGATAGCGCCAGCGTGCGGTCGAAGAGATTGTTCAGGTCCGAGGCGCGGACCACGCCGGCCTGTTCCAGCGCAGCGTCGTAGACTTTGCCCTTGCCGGCCATCGCGCCGGTGTGCGAGGCCGCCGCCGCCGCCCCGTGTGCCGACACGCCCGACTTGAGCGCGACGATGGGCTTGTGTACCCCGCGCGCGATCTCTAGAAAGCGCCGCCCGTTCTGGAAGCCTTCGACGTAGATGGTGATGCACGTCGTCTGCTCGTCCTGATCCAGCCATTCTACCAGGTCGCCGAAGTTCACGTCGGCCATGTTGCCCACGGAGATCATCTTGTCGAAGCCGACGTTGCGGACGTAGCTGGCGACCGTCATCGCGATCAGCAGCGCGCCGCTTTGGGAGATCATCGCGGCTTTGCCCGGCAGTGGCATGAACGGCCCGAACGAGGCGTTGCACTTGTCGGAGTTGCACATAATGCCCACGATGTTCGGCCCCAGGAGGCGCATGCCGTAGCGCTGCGCGATGCCGACCAGTTCGTCTTCCAGGTCTTTGCGCCCGATTTCGCTGTAGCCGGAAGCTACGACGATCAGCCCTTTGACGCCCTTCTGCCCACATTCTTCGGTGACACCGGGTGTCCGCGCGGCGGGTACGATCAACATCGCGGCGTCGATCTCGCCCGGCACATCCAGCACCGAGGGGTAGGCCATCAATCCCTGGATTTCGGTCTCTTTGGGATTGATGGGATAGATGTCGCCCGGATAGTCACAATCGATCAGGTTCTTTACAGCCAGATAGCCGATCTTACCGGGCGTATTGGATGCGCCGATGACGGCGACTGATTTCGGGCGCAATAGCCCGTTCAAGACTTCAAAATCCACGTTCATGCCTCCTGATACCACGAATCATAAGAAATATCCGTTCTAATCCGTTGAATCCGTTGACAAAAAGCAAAAGTTGCAAGTTATAAAGCGCATCCTACACGCGAATTGTAACTTGCAACTTTTAACTTTCAACTTCCAGTTTTAGGCTTTGTGTTCTAGTCCAAGACTCGCGTACAGACGGGCAAAATCAAAGTTTTCCTCGAGCAAAGCCTCGAACTGATCTAGTTTGGCTTTCTGCCCCAGGCGCGTCTTGCCGAACACATCGTCGATGGCATCTACGGCTTCCATCGTGTTCTTGCGCGTCAGCAAGACCGGCACGCCTAGCTGTTCGGCGCGCCGCAGCACTTCGGGTACCGGGCGCAGATGTCCGGTGAGGACCAAACACTGGGTCGCAGTTTCCAATGCCAACAATTGGATGTCGGTCCGGTCGCCGCCGGTGATGACGGCCTTGGTGCCGGGGATGCGCCGCATGCGTGGCAGCGCCTGTTCCGCGCTCATCGCGCCGACCATCAGATTTTCGACGAGCGCATCGCGTTTGTCCTTGCCTGCAAGGAATTCGGCGTCGAGCACATCCGCGATCTCGCCCACGCTGATGGACTGCAACTGCTCGCGGAGCGGCAGGACGCCGAGGGTGGGAATGCCTCGCCCTTTCATACACGTGAAACAGTCTTGCAAGCCCGGAATTTCGGCATCGGGGACGGCGTTGATCGCCAATCCAATCAGGCGCTCGCGAAATTGCCGCTGTGCATCTACGCAAGCGTCCCCCATACTTACCGGATTTCGGTAACGGATCATCGCCAACACAGGAATGTCCAGGTGATTGGCTACTGAGACCGGATCAACCTCCAGGCTCAGGCCCTCGCGCAGTGACGCGCCACCTTCGATTAACATAATGTCTTTATCGGCTGAAACCCGCTTGTAGGCGGCTTCGATTTGCGGCATGAGGTCACGGTCGATGCAGCCGCAGCGCAATTCTTGCACCAGTGAAGGGGCGAGCACGACCCCCACCATATTGACCAAAGGATCGGTTAATTTCAGAATGCGGTGGATGGACGTGGCATCTTCATCGGAGACGCGTCCTGGCAGTGGTTCCCACGGGTACGTCGAAACCGGCTTGAAGTACCCTATCTTGTAGCCATCGTTTTGTAGGCGTTGGCCTAGCGCCAGGCAGAACGCTGTTTTGCCACTAAAGCGTTGTACCGAGGTGATGTAGAGTGCTTTCATAAACTCCCTCCTTTTGTGATTTGCTCACGACCCTCTAGCGACGCCCCGCGCGGCTATCGACCTTCTCGTCGAAGCGGAAATGCAAGGAGATTTCGCCGCTTTCGTATTCCTGATGCAAGACGCAGCCACTCTTCTGGAAGACGCGCGTCATCGCCATATTCCCTGCAATCACGTTTGCGCGGAAACCGTGCAAGCCACGCTCTCTGGCAACCCGCATCAGGAAGCGCAACAAGTGTGTGCCGATGCCCTTCCGTTGGTGCTCATCGGCGACCGAGAACGCAACTTCGGCCATGTTTTCGTTGAAATCCATCATCCAGTGTCCGGCGGCGACAATCGGTGCGGTATCGGAATTGCCCAGCGTACCTACGATCCCCATATTCTGCTGGTAATCCACCGCTACCATCTCTTGGGCTAACTCGTGCGGGAAGTCGCGGCGCACCTGGAAGAAACGCAAGTAGACGGACCGCTCGGAGAGTTTGTAGAGGTATTCCTGGAAGAGACGCTCGTCGCTGGGGCGAATCGGGCGGAAGAATAGCTCCAGGCCATCGAAACTCTCGCTATGTTCCATTTCAACAGGATAGATCGTTTCTGGGATGATCTGATCTTCGTAGAGATACTTCATCTTCTTGGCCGCGGCCAGCAGTTCTTCGCGGAACTTCGGATGCGCGATCTGGATCAAGGCGACCGCGCGCTCGCGCAAGCTCTTGCCGTGCAAATAGGCGACGCCGTACTCGGTGACGACGTAGTGCACGTCACCGCGCGTCGTAACGACGCCCGCGCCTTCACTCAACTGTGGCACAATACGTGAAACTTCGCCATCCCTCGCCGTCGAAGGCAGCGCGATGATGGGCTTGCCCTGCGGTGCCAGCGCCGCGCCACGGATGAAGTCTGCCTGCCCACCGATACCACTGTAAATCTGGTAGCCCAGCGAGTCCGCGCACACCTGCCCGGTGATGTCAACCTGTAACGCTGTATTGATCGCCACCATCTTCTCATTCTTCGCGATGTTGATCGGTGAGGAGTTGTAGTCCACCGGGCGGAATTCAAACATTGGGTTGTTGTCGACGTAATCGTACAGGCGTCGCGTGCCAATGCAGAACGTTGCCAACACTTTACCGGGATGAAAACTCTTCTTTGAATTGTTAACGACGCCGGCTTCGATCAGATCAATCAGGCCATCGGAAAACATCTCTGTGTGAACGCCCAGGTCTCTCTTGTCCATCAGGCCGTACAGAATCGCATTCGGAACCCTGCCTATGCCTACCTGGATGGTAGAACCGTTCTCCACCAGGCGCGTCGCGTGCCGGGCAATCTTTAGGGCCACTTCGTCGGGTTCCGGTGAAACCACTTCTAAGAGCGGCTCGTCTTTCTCGACAATGCAGTCCAGGTCTTCGACGTGGATGAAGCTATCCCCAAGCGTGCGCGGCATCTGCGGATTGACCTGCGCTATGACGAAGTCGGCCGCTTCTGTAGCAGCCTTAACTGCTTCCACCGAAACGCCTAGCGAACAGAAACCGAATTTGTCCGGGGGCGTTACCTGAATCAGTGCGGCGTCGAGTGGCATTCGCCCGCTCTTGAAAAGCCCTGGGATTTCGGAAAGGAAAATCGGTGTGTAGTCGGCGATACCCTCCGCTACGGCCTTGCGAACGCCGGGGCCGACGAAGAGTGAATTGTGGCGGAAGCTGCGATGGTAGGCTTTTTGGGCATGACGTGCTGCGCCCACCGTCAACATATGGACAATTTCAACGTCATTCAACTGCCCGCCCTGTTCGCCCAAGACCACGAGTTCTTCCAACAAGTGTTGGGGTTCCCCACATCCCGGGCTCAGGAAGATTCGGCTGCCGCTGCGAATCTTGAGCAATGCTTCCCGCGCGCTTATCAACCGTTCAGAATAGAGTTTTTTCCAATTTGCCATAACTGGCATAGTTCGTGCTCCCTTTCAAACTAACTTTTCCAACACCTAGTGGTCAGCTTCGCTACCTGCCTGACACTGAGTGTGGATGGTTCAATGAGATTTTACGCAGCCACAGTTTCTGGTGGTTTTAGCAACCAGCCAATCACCGCAGCCACAAGACAAGCTATACCACAAATGACGAAGACTGCAAGCCATCCTTGCAATCCACTTCCGCTGCGCAGACTGGCATCTCGCAAAGCTCCGGCCATAATGGGCCCGACGATCCCACCAACGCCGTAAGCCGTGAAGACCCAACCGTAGTTGAGACCTAAGTTTTTGGAGCCGAACATATCCGATGTCGCCAGGGGGAAGAGCGCGAAGTTGCCGCCGAAGTTGAAGCCGATCAACAATGCGGCCAGATAGAGCAAAACCTGCGTGCCGCCCATCAAGTAGAACAGCAGCATGACGACGCCCTGGGTCGCGCACATAATGACCAAAGACAGCTTGTAGCCGATCTTGTCGGAGATCGTGCCCCAGGCAATACGGCCAATGCCGTTAGCCAGGGAGTAGAAGACTGCCATCGCTGTACCGGCAACCGCGCTGGCTTGCACGGCGGACAATCCTGCACGCTCCTGCAGCGCATCGATGCCGAAGAGCTTGATATTGCCGATGGTCATCAATCCGGCCATACTCGAGAAGATGAACATTGCCCAGATGGCGAAGAACTGTTTTGTGCGCAGCATCTCGGCTGGCATGTAGTCTACCTCGCTGGTCTTCTCGCCGAGCCTCACTGGCTGCGGGGGTATCCAGCCTTTAGGGGCGTAGCCTCCCGGTGGGTTGACCATCCACGTCGAACCGCCGATGACGGCGGCGGCGAAAATGATGCCATAGAGCTTGAAAACGCCCAATACCCCCATCGAGTCCAGCAGATGTCCCCAGTTACCGGCAAGGTAGACCCAGATCAGTGCGCCGAAGCCAAAGCCCGCGACACCCAAGCCGGTGATCAGCCCCTTTTTATCTGGATACCACTTTACGCCCACCGCGATCGGGCAAACGTAGGCTAAACCGATGCCCGCGCCGCCGACCAAACCGATAAAGATTACCTGGGCGATGAAACTTTGCCCCAAAAAGCCAGCCAGCAGATACCCCGCACCCAACACGGCACCACCGGTCAGCGCAACGATGCGCGGGCCAGCCTTCGCCTGCCAGCGTCCGGCCAGCACCATCACGACGGCGAACGTCGCCAACGAGACGGAGAAGATGATCTGTGTCTGCGTGCTGCTAAAGCCGAAGGGGCCATCTGGATCGGTGAGATACGGTGTAAAGACGCTCCACGCGTAAATTGCCCCCAAACATAATTGAATTAATAACGCGCCGACGATAACCAGACGCCGGTCGATCACTTTCGGTTGCGTCGAAGCCATAATACCCTCCTGGAGAAAATGATTAGGGGTTGGCAATCGGAAATTGGGACTGTATAAACTCGCCGATCACCAACTCTCGACTTTTATACGAAACAGGGAGCAGAAAGTCACGTGGCGGGTCTCCAGCACTTACTTTCTGCTCCCTTCGATGGTAAGAAAGGTTCGAGTAGGGCGTAACGCCCTACTCATTTTGCGAACTACAGACGCCCTTCGATCAGTCGATCAACGACGCTCGGGTCGGCCAGCGTGCTGGTGTCACCCAGGCGGTCGAATTCACCCTCGGCGATCTTGCGCAAAATGCGGCGCATAATCTTGCCACTGCGGGTTTTGGGCAGCGAGTCGGTAAACTGGATGAAGTCAGGGCGCGAGATCGGGCCGATCTCCGAGCGGACGTGGTTCATCAGTGTTTTGACGAGCGCCTCATTAGCTTCGACGCCACTGCGAACCGTGACGTAAGCGTACAGTGCCTGCCCCTTGATGTCGTGCGGGCGGCCAACGACCGCGGCCTCGGCGACAGTGGGGTGGCTCACCAGCGCGCTTTCGACCTCGGCGGTGCCGATGCGGTGCCCGGAGACGTTCAACACGTCGTCGATGCGGCCTTCCAGCCAGTAGTCGCCGTCCGCATCCTTGCGGCAGCCGTCGCCGGTGAAGTAGAGGTCGTTGTACATCGTGAAGTAGGTGTCGATGAAGCGGTCGTGATCGCCCCACATCGTGCGCGCCATCGCGGGCCAGGGCTTCTTGATGCACAGCTTGCCGCTTTCGTTGACGGCGCATTCTGAGTTGTCGTCGCGCAGGATGACCGGCTCAACGCCGAAGAATGGCTTGCTGGCGCTGCCGGGCTTGAGCGTGTGTGCGCCTGGGAGCGGGGTAATCAGGATGCCGCCGGTCTCGGTCTGCCACCAGGTATCCACGATGGGGCAGCGACCCTTGCCGACGTGTTCGTGATACCACAGCCAGGCTTCGGGATTGATCGGTTCGCCTACGCTACCGAGCACCCGCAGGCTGGAGAGATCGCATTTCTCCACCCATTCCTCACCCAGGCGCGCCAGCGAGCGGATCGCGGTGGGGGCAGTATAGAAGATGTTGACCTGGAACTTGTCCACGATCTGCCAGAAGCGGCTGGCGTCGGGATAGGTGGGCACGCCTTCGAACATGACAGAGGTCGCGCCGTTGGCGAGCGGTCCGTAGACGATGTAGCTGTGCCCCGTTACCCAGCCGATGTCGGCGGTACACCAGTAGGTGTCGTCGTCGTGGACGTCGAAAATGTACTTGTGCGTCGCCGCCACGTAGGTGAGATACCCGCCCGTGGTGTGCATCACACCCTTAGGCTTGCCGGTGGAGCCGGAGGTGTAGAGGATGAACAGCGGATCTTCGGCGTTCATCACTTCAGGCTCGCACACCATCGAGACGTTCGCCATTTCGTCGTGCCACCAGGTGTCCCGGCCTTCGGTCATCGCTACGGTCCCATCGCCACGCTGGGCCACGATCATGGCCTCGATCGTCGGGCAGCTCTTCAGCGCCTCGTCGGCGGTGGCTTTGAGAGGGATGACCTTACCGGCGCGCAATGAAACGTCGCTGGTGATCAGCAACTTGCACTCGGAGTCGTTGATGCGGTCCAGCAAAGACTGGGCGCTGAAGCCGCCGAACACGATGGAGTGAACCGCACCGATGCGCGTGCAGGCCAACATCGCAATCGCCAGCTCGGGGATCATCGGCATATAGATAGCCACACGGTCGCCCTTCTTGACGCCCTTGCTCTTGAGCACGTTGGCGAATTTGCTGACCTCGCGGTGCAGATCCTGGTACGTGTAGACCTTCACGTCCTCTTCCGGTTCACCCTGCCAGATGATGGCAGCCTTGTTCTTACGCCAGGTCTTAAGATGGCGGTCGAGACAGTTGTAGGAGAGGTTGAGTTCGCCATCTGCGAAGAACTTGTGCTCAATAACGCGTTCGCTGGTGTCCCAGGTGTACTCGCGACCCTTCGTGGGTGCTTTGAACCAGTCCAGCAGGTCGGTCGTCATCTTCAGCCAGAAACCATCGGGATCCGTGATGGATTCCTCATACATCTCCTGGTACTGTTCCAGAGACTTCACGTGAGCCTTCGCGCTAAATTCAGCGGGTGGCGGAAAACGATCTTTTTGTTCAGACATAGATACCTCCATTTATTTTATTGAATTGAATTTTCTAAAAATCAACGAAACCGGTGTGGCTCACTGGTAGCGAAACAAACTAAGTTCACGAAGAGGACAAAACCAGGCGCATATCAATCGCCATCGCACCACGGCCTTCTTCGAAGACCATCAGCGGGTTGATGTCCAATTCTACAATCTCGGGGAAATCGGTAACTAACTGGCTGATGCGCAGCAGTGCGTCTACCATCGCCATGTGATCGGCGGGAGGCTCACCGCGGACGCCCTCCAGCAGTGGGTAGGCGTGAATCTCACGAATCATCTCGTCCGCTTCACGTGGGCTGAATGGGGCAATGCGGAACGAGACATCCTTGAGCGCCTCAACATAAATACCGCCAAGACCAAAGGCCACCAGCGGACCGAACTGTGGATCGCGGCTCATACCCAACAGCACCTCGCGCCCCCCGCGAACCATCTCCTGCACCTGGCACCCCCAAACCCGCGCGCCCGGCACATATCGCCCTGCGCGGTAGATCATCAAATCGAAAGCGTCGCGCACATCGCCCGGCGATCGCAGGTTCACCTTAACACCTCCGACATCCGTTTTGTGCAAAATATCGGGGGAAGCGACCTTCATTACCACGGGATAGCCGAACTCTTCGGCAATCTCGACGGCCTCTTCCGGGCTGCTCGCCAGGCGTGTTTTCGGCACTGTGAAGCCATACGCCCGCAGCACTTCCCAGGCCTCCGCATCTCCGATGGTGACGCGGCCTTCGGAGCGCACGCGGTCAAACAACTCGCGCACTGGCGCTTGGTCCACGTCGATGGGCACAACCCCCAGGATGCGGCGATCACGCTCTTTGCGATAGGCGCTCATTGCGCCCAAAGCATCAGCAGCACGTTCGGGATACGGGTAATTTGGAACCCCGTATTCCCACAGGGCGTCGACACCGGCTTGGATGCGCGACTCACCCATAAAGCATCCCAGCACCGGCTTGTCGGACTGCTTCGCCATGCGCCCTACAGCGTGCGCCGTCTCCTCGATCTCCGTCATCGCTTGTGGTGTCACGATGACGATGACCCCATCGACCGCCGGATCGTTGAGCACCTGTCGCAGGGCGAACTCGTAGCGATCGGACAGCGCATCCCCCAGGACGTCCACAGGATTCGCGGCGCTGGCGGCGCCAGGCAGGAATCCGGTCAGCTTTTCTGTCGTTTTAGCACTCAGTCGCGTAATTTCCAGCCCGACGTGTTCGAGTGCATCTGTTGCCAAAATGCCCGGCCCGCCTGCGTTGGTGACAATGGCGATGCGATCGCCTTTAAGCGGTGGCTGGTAAGCGAAAACTCGGGCGTAATCGAATAGTGCTTCCATCGACGCCGCGCGGATGATGCCTGCCTGGTTGAATGCAGCTTTGTACGCGGCTTCCGAACCGGCCAAACTGCCGGTGTGGGACGAAACCGCCCGCGAACCGGAGGCTGTCACCCCGGATTTGATCGCTACGACTGGCTTCTCTCGCGTAACGCGATTTGCTGTCTCGATGAACTTCTGCCCATCGGGCACGCCTTCGACGTACATCAGGATCACGCGGGAGTCGGGATCATTGCCCCAAGCGTCCATCAGGTCGATCTCGCTCACGTCTGCCTTGTTACCCAGGCTGACGAACTTGGAAAAGCCAATGTGCCCCGCCATCGCCATATCGAGCACGGCAGTGCCCAACGCACCGGATTGCGACATAAACGCAATGGGCCCACCTGGCGGCATCCCTGCGGCAAAAGTCGCATTGAGGGGCGAATTCGTGTTGATGACGCCCAGGCAGTTGGGGCCGATAACGCGCATGTCGTACTGCTCTGCGACCTTCACCAGCTCCAACTCCTGCTCAAGGCCTTCGCGCCCGGCCTCGCGGAAACCCGCGCTGATAATGACAACCGAAGGAATCCCTTTTTGCCCACACTCTTCCAATGTCGACAGCACAAACCGTGCCGGAATTACAATAATTGCTAAGTCAATGGACTCAGGGACGTCTAGGACTGAGTGGTAAGCTTGCAAATCGAGGATTTCGTCCGCTTTTGGATTGATGGGGTATATTTTGCCGGTATAGCCACCTTCGATGATGTTGTGTAGTACGGCGTAGCCTAGTTTTTCGGGATCACGCGAAGCCCCAATCACGGCAACTGATTGTGGAGCGAAAAAAGTATCCAGCATAACTATTCCTCTCAACGGCATTAATTCAAACAGCAAAATGGGCACTGCCCATATGCGTTGCCTATTCTATCACTAAAGCCCTGCATTGCAACAAGTTGTCGATCACGGGTGCGATTCAGAATGGGCGATTTGCAGCTCCGTCTTCTGACGACGACCCGTCAGTTGAGTACTCGCCCCCATTCTGAATCGCACCTGGGCAGTTTTGGCCCTTGAATACCTGGCTTGTTGAGCCGGAATCGAGCCAAAAGTGCCACAAAACCGCAATTATCAGGCATTGATCTGACTATTTCCCCCAAAGTGAAACACACACGCGATCATGAATATTTTATGAAGGAGGGCTACGCTTCATTGACTCAGCATATCCGTGGCAATTGCGCGCCGGTCAACATCGGCAGGATGCGCCTCGCTCCGTAGGGCGTTTGCAAGACAACACGGCCTGCATGAGTGGCAGTGACGTGCCCGATCAATGCCGATTCTTTTCCTAACGGATGTGCACGCAGCGTGGACAATGCTGCCTCCGCTGCCTCTGATGCTACCGCGACGATGACTTTCCCTTCGTTCGCCGCGTAGAGGGGATCCAATCCCAGGAATTCGCACGCTCCACGCACAGCCTCTCGTATTGGGATGGCGCTTTCCTCGATTTCAATGCCGATCCGCCCCCCTTTTGTCACCCCCACAGGGGAGGAGATAGGAGAACCGTCCCGTGAGTCTCCCTTCCCATCGGGAGGGATTGAGGGGAGGAGTCCCTTGGTGGATGCCCACTCGTTCAATACCGACGCCAGCCCGCCGCGCGTAGCATCACGCATGCAGCGCACCTGCTCTGGAATGGCTTCCAGCAGCGCGGCGATAAGGCCGTGCAGCGGTGCAACGTCGCTCTGCAAGGTGGACTGGAACCCCATCCCCTCGCGTTTCAGCATCACCGCCAGCCCGTGATCGCCGATCGGTCCATTGAGAAGGAGCGCGTCACCGGGCTGTAGATGCTTTGGGCCGAGCGTGACGCCCGGTGGGACGACACCCACGCCTGCCGTGTTGATGAACAGCCCATCCGCCGCGCCGTGTTCAACGACCTTCGTATCACCCGTGACAATAGCGACACCCGCCGCGCGCGCCGTCTCCGCCATCGACGCGACCACGCGCTCCAACGTTTCCAGTGGCAAGCCCTCTTCGAGGATGAATCCCGCCGTCAGGTACAGCGGTCGTGCGCCCGCGACCGCAAGATCGTTCACCGTGCCGCACACCGCCAGCTTGCCGATATCGCCACCGGGGAAGAACAACGGCTGTACCACGTAGGAATCCGTCGTCATGGCCAGCCGTCCCGGCGGCAGTTCGCCCACCAGTGCCGCGTCGCCCAAATCGTCCAGGAAGGGATTGCTGAAATGTCGCACAAACACATCACGGATCAACTCGTGACTGAGGATACCGCCGCTGCCGTGGGCTAAGAGAATTGTTTCTTCCATTCAACACACTCCTGATACAAAGGGAGCGTGATGCGTAATGAGGACGAAATCACGCATCACGCTTCACGTATCACGTCTCATATTGAAAATACGCCGCGCATGCGCCTTCGGCGCTGACCATGCACGGGCCGATGGGGGTGCGCGGCGAGCAGATCTGCCGGAAAAGTGCACACTCGGTCGGTGCGATGACGCCGCGCAGCACATCCCCACAGCGGCAGCCGGGCGGTTCTTTTGCAGGCGTCACGTCGACGGGGAAGCGCTGCGCAGCATCCCGGTGGGCGAAGGTCTCCCGCAACACGAGGCCGCTGTCGGGAATCACGCCGAAGCCGCGCCAGTCTGCCGGTCCCACCTCGAAAACCTGTGCGAGCAACTTCTGGGCGATGAGGTTGCCCTCTGGCTGCACGCCACGGGCATAGGTGTTGATGACCGCCGGGTCATCTGCGACGATGGCCTGTATCAGGGCGCCGATAGCGCTCAAAATGTCGAGCGGCTCAAAGCCGGAAACAGCGCAAGGCATGCGATAATCACGCGGTAGAAATCCCCATGCATCGCTGCCGATAATCGCGCTGACGTGCCCCGGCCCGATGATACCGTCGAGCACTACTTCGCCTGCGTCCAGGATGACGCGGGTGGCAGGAGGCGTAAGTTTGTGCAGGCTGAGTACGCTGAAGTTCGGCACGCCATCGGCCTTGGCCTGGAGCAGCGCTGCCGCGATGCCCGGCGCGGTGGTCTCGAACCCCACGCCCAGGAAGACCACCTCCTGCTGTGGATGCTGGCGCGCGATGTCCAACGCATCCAGCGGCGAATAGACGATGCGGACGTCCGCACCGCGTGCGGCGGCAGCTTGCAACGTTTGCCGGCGGCTTCCCGGCACGCGCACCATGTCGCCAAAGGTCGCAAGAATCATATCGGGAACGTCGGCCATTGCGATGGCGAGATCGAGGTCGGCGGCGGAGGTGACACAAACCGGACAGCCTGGTCCAGAGCGCAACTCGATAGCCGGTGCGAGCAGTTCGCGCAGACCAAAACGGGAGATGGCGTGCGTGTGTCCGCCGCAGAACTCCATCAGCCGGATGGGGCGCGCGGCGGTGCGGCGTGCGGCGGTCGCGTGAATGCGCGCGATCACCTTGCGTGCCAACGCCGGGTCGCGGAATTCATCGATATATTTCATCGATGGTGGGGATGCCCAATTCGGCCTGAATTTCTGCCAGTTCTGCAAACGTTTCCAGCGAGGCCTGCGCCTCTTCGGGACTGAGCACGCTGATGGCATAGCCGGTATGCACGAGGACGTAATCGCCCAACTGCGCTTCCGGCGTCATAATCAAACTGATGCGCCGTTCGACGCCACCAAGCATCACCGTCGCCATCTGCTGGTCGTCAATTTCAGTTATTTGTGTGGGAATAGCCAGACACATAGTGACCTCGTGATTGGTAATTGGTGATTGGGAATCCGTGATTGGTGATTCATGATTCGCTCATTCTCCCATTCTTTCATTCGCTGATTCTTTCACTCGCTCGATACACCGCCTGCCCCAACGAGACGCCGCCGTCGTTGCAGGGAACGTGGCGATGCAGCAGGACATTGAAGCCGGCGTTTTGCAGCCGGGGGATGGCCAACCCGAGCAAGAGACGGTTCTGGAAGACACCGCCACTCATCGCCACGGTTGTCAAGCCGGTGGAAGCCCGGAGACGCTCGCTGACGGCAACGATCATCTGCGCAACAGTGCTGTGAAAGCGCAGTGCGATGTCGGGTATAGGAATGCCGTGTTCGATGTCGCCGAGTAGCGCGTCGAACAACCCTGCCACGCGTACGATTTCCATATCATCCATACTCTCAACATCAAAGTCGTAGGGCGAATTGGCATTTCGCTCTACCGGCGCGGCGACCTGTTCCAACTCGATAGCCGCTTGTGCCTCGTAACTTGTGGTCTGGCACACGTTCAACAGCGCGCTGACTGCGTCGAAAAGCCGTCCCATCGAAGACGTTGGCGGCGTGTTGAGGCGGTGCGTCACTTGCTGGCGCACAGTCAGCGCATCGGACGGGCAAAAAATGCCCGCCGGAAAAGCTTCCGGTCCGAGCAGCGTGTGGAGGTAGGCCACTGCGATGCGCCACGGGTTGCGGATCGCCGCGTCGCCGCCAGGCAATGGCAGGTATTCGAGATGGGCGGCGCGTGTCAAGCCTTCGTAACCGCCGATGAACCACTCGCCGCCCCAGATCGCACCATCATCGCCGTAGCCGGTCCCGTCAAAGGCAACGCCGATCACCGGAGCGCCGTCGCGCGGATAGCCGTTATCCGCTAAACACGCGGCGATGTGCGCGCGATGGTGTTGCACCCGGCGCGGAGCAGGGAGGCCGTGCTCGCGCGCGTATTCCTCGGCAAAGTGCGTGGTCAAGTAATCCGGATGTAAATCGCAAACCACGTCTCCGGGCTGGATACGGAACAGGTGTTGGTACGTCGCCAAGGCTGCTTCGTAGTGCTCCAACGTTTCCAGGTTCTCCATGTCGCCGATGTGCTGGCTGACGAAGGCATTGGTGTCGCGGGTGAGCGTGAATGTGTTCTTGAGCAGTGGCCCGGTGGCGAACACCTGCGGTAGCGCGAACGGCAGTTGGATTGGGAAGGGGGCGTAGCCGCGCGCGCGGCGGATAAATTGGATACTGGATGCTCGATGCTTGATGCTCGATTTATCATCTCCTTGCCCGTGACTCGTAATTCGTGATTCGTAATTCGCTATTTGTATTACAGAATCGTCATAGCGAGCGTGGATATCGCGGTTGTGGAAGAGGAACGCGTCGGCGAGGGGCGCTAGGCGCTCCCGTGCCTCGGCATTGTCGATGGCGATGGGTTCTTCGCTGAGATTGCCGCTCGTCATCACCAGGGGACGGCCCACGTCGCGTAGCAGGATGTGGTGCAGCGGCGTGGATGGCAGCATCACGCCGAGGGTGTGTTGGTGGGGTGCGACGTCATCCACCACGAGCGCTGACCGCCTGTCGAGCAGCACGATGGGCGCTTGCGGTGAGGTGAGCAGCGCTTCGGCCTCCGGCGGCACGTCACAAATCGCGCGCGCATCGTCCAGTGTGGCGACCATAATCGCAAACGGCTTGTGCGGACGGTGTTTGCGCTCGCGCAGCGTTCGCACAGCGTCTACATTCGTCGCATCGCACGCCAGATGGAATCCGCCCAGCCCTTTGATCGCAACAATTTTGCCATCCAGTAACAATTCCTTGGTGCGAGCTAGGGCTGATTCGCGCTCCGTGACGCGTGATGCGTGATGCGTGATTCGTAATTCGCCATTCGCCGATTCGCTGATTCGCTCATTCTCTTCCAGCCACACGTGCGGGCCACAGACGGGGCAGGCGTTGGGTTGCGCATGGAAACGGCGATTGGTGGGGTCTTCGTACTCGGCGCGGCAGGCGTCGCACAGCGGAAAGACGCGCATCGTGGTGTTGGGCCGATCGTAGGGGATGTCGTCGATGATGGTGAAGCGCGGGCCGCAGTTGGTGCAGTTGATGAAGGGATAGCGGTAGCGCCGGTCGTGCGGATCGAACAGCTCGCGCAGGCAATCGGGGCAGGTGGCGACGTCGGGCGAGATGAGTTGGTATTGCCCTTCCTGGTGCTCCGAGTGGCGAATCTCGAAGCGTTCGTAGCCGTTGGGGGCGACGGTATGCGCTGTCACCCCGGTGATATGAGCCAGCGGTGGGGCTTCGTCGCGCAAGGCAGCGATAAAGCGCGTGGCGGCATCCTCCGGCCCTTCGATGGCGATATCCACGCCGCCGGAGTGATTGTAGACCCAGCCGTTGAGTCTCAGGCGCGTCGCCAGGTTGTAGACGAAGGGACGAAATCCCACGCCCTGCACGACGCCGGTCACGGCGATGTGATAAGCGACCACAATATTTTCCTTCTAGCCTAAATCCTAAGGGTTTTCAAAACCCTCAGATTTTGCGGTGCGTTTCCAACCATTGCACCCAGTCTCGCATCCCTTCGCCGGTCTTGGCCGAAAGGCACAGCACCGGTGCGTCGGGGTTGAGGCCGTGGACCAACTCGGTGAACGCTTCCAGGTCGAAATCGAGATACGGACGCAGATCGGACTTGGTGACGACGACTAAATCGACCGCCTCAAAAATCGCCGGGTACTTGTAGGGCTTGTCGTCACCTTCCGGGACGCTGAGCAGGCCGACGTTGTAGCTCTGCCCCAGATCGAACGAGACCGGACAGATAAGGTTGCCGACGTTCTCGACGAAGACCATTTCGAGGTCATCGAGGGGGAGGGCGGGCAGCGCGCGGCGGATCATTGGCGCGTCGAGATGACACGCACCGCCGGTGTTGATCTGTACGACGGGCGTTCCGGTTTCCGCGATCTTCTCGGCGTCGACTTGCGAGGCCACGTCACCCTCGATCACGCCGATACGGCGCTCCGGTAGTGCGTCGATGGTCGCCAGCAATAGCGTAGTCTTGCCCGCGCCCGGCGAGGCCATAATATTGATCACCATAACGTGGCGCGCCGCGAAGTAGTCACGGTTGTCCGCCGCCACTTGCTCGTTGGCGGTCAAGAGCTTTTCCACAACGGGTATGCGGCCTGATGTTACTTGTTTGGACATTATTGCCTCCTAAAAATGGTAATTAGTGATTGGTAATCGGTAATTGGGACGGAGAATCAGCCCTGATCCGAATTCCTGATTACCAATTACCAGTTACGAATTCCTGATTACGTTACCTCGATGCTTTCGACGTAAAACTCTTTCCCGGCGATCACATCACCGCCGAGTGTGCCGCATTCAGGGCATATCCAATTCCGGCCTTCCGGCTCGAATTCTTGACCGCATTTGCGGCAACGAAAGCGGGTTTTGATACGCTCAAAGTGCAACGTCGCGCCCTCAGCAGGTGTGCCGGGAGAGAGCATCCCGAAGTAGAACTGGATCGAATCGTCGATGAAGCTCGTCAATTCACCGATGACCAGGTTGATACGCGTCACGTGCTGCGCGCCGGCTTTCTGCGCGTGCGCTGTGACGATGCGCAAGATGTCTTCGGTGACGGGCAATTCATGCATAGTATATCCTGATATTTCAAAAGGTTATCTACTATATTACCTGATTTTCACGTTTAATCAAGTGAAGTCCTGTGTTTTTCACGCCCCGTGTGTGGGATCGGCGGAAAGTTCCGGCGCGAAGGCGGTGTGCTTGTGAGGATCGAGTTCCACGCCGTCCGCGTCCAGGGTCGCGCGCAACGCTGCGACATCCACGTCACGGACGTTGGTCAGGCCATTTTCCACGGCCAGCGCTGCTGCCGTTCCCGCCGCCTGGCCCATCGCGGCGCACGTGGGCGTCATCCGGTAGCTACTCTGCGCCACCTGGTCGCCGCTGATGCACTTGCCCGCCACGAGCAGGTTGCGAACGCCTTTGGCCATCAGGCAGCGGTAGGGGAGCGCGTAAGGTTCCACCTTCTGCCGCCACCCGCCGTGACCGGGCTTGGTCAGGCTGTGGAAGTCAATCTGGCACGTGGCGACGGCGACCCCGTCCGGAAAGTCGCGCGACGTCGGGCCGGTGATGTCCGCTTCGGTCAGGATGTAGTCGCCAACGATGCGCCGCCCCTCGCGGACGCCGATGCGCGCACCGCTTGAACACAGCGCGTAGGTGGGGAAGCGTGTGCGTTGCAGGTAATGCACGATCCACGCCAGTTGTCGTCGCGCCTCGCGCTCGGCAGCGCTGAGGCTGAACGGGTCGGTGGGATCGTGACCCATCACTTTGGTCATATTGCAATAGACGCGGCCATCGGGCAGCAGCACCCCTCCATGCAGACCGGGAAGCTCGTCCTGGCTGTGGATTTCTTCCAGGCCCGCCGGGAGATAGGGTGTGACCGGCTTCCCGGTATCCTGGAGGATAAACGTCAAGCTCATGTGCAGGGTGCGTCCGGTTTGCGGATGCCCTTGCATCGTCGGCGCGCCGGCCAGCCACGCCAGGTCGCCTTCACCGGTGGCATCGATGTAATGTCGCGCCGCGATGTCGACGTAGTGGCTGCATGAGACGCCTCGCACACGCGTAAGGTCGCCGTCGCCGGTTTCGGCGTCTACGACACTGGCGTGAAACAGAATCTCCACACCTGCCGCCTCCGCCAGGAGTTGCCAGACGATCTTGGCGTACTCCGGGTTGTAAAAACGCCCAAAGCGCGCGCCGAAGTGCTCCATCTCGTCCAAATAGCGCGTCCATATATCGCCCAGGCCATCCAGCCCGGCGAACCATTCGTTGACACCGCTCGTCGTCGAGACGCCGCCCAGTGCGTTGGATTCTTCGATGAGCCAGACCTTGTGCCCGCGCCGGGCGGCCGCAATCGCCGCCGCGCATCCCGCTGTCCCACCCCCGGCTACAACGATGTCGGCATCCATTTTCGCTGATAGATGCATAGCTGACCTCCCTCGTCTTCATCACGATATTGACTGATCAAGTCATGAAAAACTAAAGTCACTCCGATGTCTCGTAGGCGTATGAAGGTTTAGCAAAATATGACCGGATCGTAACCGCACTCTACATTCAAAACGAGGAAATTGCAAAGATGAGGATTTCCATAGGAACCGGTGCTAACGCGATCTCTTGCAAAGCCCGGTTTTGGTGCTAGACTCAGTTCGTTACATTGGTTCAACCCGTTGGCGACAAAGCAGGTTTGTTATGACCCCTAAAACCACCACGACACCCCGCGAGACATTGCCCATCGCGGAACTGTTGGAGACGCTGGAATTGCTCGTTTCCCAGGCCCGCGCCTACGAGCGTGCGCTACCACCCGATAGCTACCCGGCGCGCGCGGCCGTCGCCACGCTCGGTGAACTGGCGCGGCAAGCGTTGAACGAAGCGCGCGACATCGCGGCGTTGGTGAAGCCACCGGCTCCGGCTGCACACCCCTTTTCACCTCGCGAATACGAGGTGCTTACCCTCGTCGCGCAAGGGCTGACCAATCGGGAAATCGCTTACCGGCTCGGCATCAGCGACCGAACCGTCCAGTTCCACGTCAACGCGATTTTCAACAAAACCGGCGCGCAATCGCGCACGGAGGCCGTCGCGCTGGCCTTGACGCGGCGGTGGCTGGAGATAACGGATAGCGAATAACGAATTACGGATCGTCATTGTCAATTTGCCCACCTGTGGACTTTGACAGGTCGTTCTCTGTGGTAATGGCGGATGTATGCATTGCCTATCCATGCTATGCTGATAACAAATCTGGAAGCAGTCAGTTATCAGCAAATAGCAAAGGAGATACATGATGAAGACACAAGAAGTTTTGACCGCATTGGGGCCATTAGCGCCCCTCTACGAAGACCCGGATGTGCGCGAAATCATGGTGGATGCACCGGACACGGTGTATGTAGAGCGCCACGGTAAGTTGGAGACGACCGGTGTACAATTCGACTCGCCTGAAGGACTTCGCGCTGTCATCGACGGGGTGCTGGCATTGGCAGGAATCACGCTCGGCTCAGAAAATCCCATCGGCGAGATGCGCTTACCCGATGATGCCCGGCTGCTCGCCGTTATCCCCCCGACCGCGCTGAACAGCCCAACCTTGGTCATTCGCAAGCCGTCCCCAGACAAAATGACCTGGGAGCGGTTGTTCGAGTACGGCTCGATCACGCCAGAAGGGCGTGATTTTCTCCAAAACGCTATCAACGCGCGGATCAACACCCTCATCGCTGGCGGGCCGGCGAGTGGCAAAACCACTGTCGCGAACATGCTGGCTGAGATGATCCCCGCTGACCAGCGCCTCGTCGTCGTCGAGCAGACGCACGAGATGCGCATTGACCATCCTCATCGCGTCTGGCTGGAAGGCGGTGGTCCGGCGAACATCAGCGTCGTTGATTTGCTCAAGACCGCCGCGCAGATGCGCCCGGATTGGCTGATCGTGGGTGAGATACTCGGCGGGGAGGCGATGCGTGCCCTGCAGGTAATGAGCATCGGTTACAATGGAATCACGCTCATCCATGCCACTAGTCCCGAAGATGCGCTGTCGCGCCTGGAAACCTTCTGCCTGATGGCGAACCTGGGACTGGGTCTAGCGGAAATCCGCCGCCTGATTGCTTCCGCCATCCAACTCATCACGTATCAGGAACGACGGCCTGATGGATCGCGCAAATTTATGCAATTTGTAGAACTGGCCGGGTTGGAAGGCGACCTGCGTTACAAGCTCAAGCCGCTGTTCCGCTTCAACACGGACAAGAACGTCTTGGAGCATACCGGGGAGCATCCGGCGTGGGAGAAAAAGTAAATCGTTAAGCTATCAAGGACCGGGATTCTATATAGAATCCCGGTCTTTTTTCAGGTGCGCTATTCGGTGGTATACTTGTGGCGACAAATCACCATAAGGAGGCCCCTATGGCGAATACTGGGCCACTGAATATCGGTATCATCGGCGCGGGCGTGGCCGGCTTGAGCGCCGCCTACGACTTACTCAAGGCTGGTCATCGCGTCACCGTCTACGAAGCGCGCCCCTACGCTGGCGGGTTGGCGGCAGGATTCAAAGACGAGGCCTGGGAATGGCCGCTGGAACGCTTCTACCACCACATCTTCGCCGGAGATAAAGACATCATTAGCCTCGTCGACGAAATCGGCATTGCGGACCGGCTCTTTTTTCCCAGCCCGGTGACGTCGATCTACAAAGACGGGCGGCTGTATCCCATCAACAAGCCGGTGTTCGGCCCGTGGCTGGAGAAATTGCCACTCGGCAAGCAGCTCGCTAACCTGGGTGACTTGGCGGCGACGGCGCTGCGCGTGCTGGCCTTCAAACCGATTCCGTTGCCGGCACGCTTCCGCGTGGGACTGATGACGGCTTACATCCGCTACGGCTTGCGCTGGCAGTCGTTGGAGCAGGTCACCGCGCACGAGTGGCTCTCCCGCGCTGTCGGGACTAAGGCCTACGAGGCATTCTGGCAGCCACTGCTCGAAGGTAAATTCGGTGAGTATTACCAGCAGGTCAACATGGCGTGGTTCTGGGCGCGGATCGTCGCCCGCAGTCCTAAACTCGGCTACTTCGTCGGCGGGTTTCAAGGCTTCATCGATGCGTTGGCGGACAAAGTCCGCGCGCTCAGCGGCGATGTTCGCTTGAATACGCACGTGCGTGGTGTCCATCCCCAAGCAGATGCCCGTGCGGACACGGGGCAAATCCGGCTCGAATTGCGCGACGAGGCTCCCCTCCACGACCGCGTGCTGGCGACGTGCTCGCCGCAGATGCTCAGGGAACGCACACCGGAACTGCCCGCGTCATACACCGCCGGGTTAGAAAAGCTCAAGTCGATGGGGGCGGTGGTGATGGTGATGGCGCTCAAGCACTCCGTCACCCGCGAGCATTACTGGATCAACATCCCCAAGCGCGAGGGTTTCCCCTTCCTGGCCTTCGTGGAACACACCAATTACATCGACAAACAGCATTATGGCGGCGATAACCTAATCTACTGCGGTGACTACCTTTCACCGGACCATCCTTACTTCGAGATGGAGCCGGAGGCACTGCTGGAAACCTTCATCCCCGCCATCCAGCGCCTCAACCCAGCCTTCGACCGCTCGTGGATCCGCAAATACTGGAAATTCAGCGAAATCTATGCGCAGCCGGTGCCCTTCCTCAACCATTCAGCGAACATCCCGCCCATACAAACGCCTATCCCCAACCTCTACATGGCGAACATGAGCCAGGTTTACCCGTGGGATCGCGGTACCAACTACGCCGTGGAAATTGGCCGGCGCGCAGCGCAGATAGTGGGGAGTAGGGAGTAAGGAGTATGGAAGAGCCACAAGTGGCGATTTTCGTTGATTTTGAGAACGTGGCGATCTCGGCGGAAGACCTGTACGGCAAGTGCGATCTGGGGTTGATTATGGCCGTGGCAGAACGTTGGGGGCGTATCGTCATCCGCCGCGCTTATTGCGACTGGACCGGCTTTGAGCAGTACCAACAGGACCTCATCGAGCACGCCATCGAACTGACGCAATTGTTCCGCTACAGTTCGCGCCACCGCAAGAACGCCGCCGACATCCAGATGGTGGTCGACGCGCTGGAGACCGCTTTTAACCATCCTGAGATCGAAACCTTCATCCTTGTTACGGGCGACAGCGATTTCAGCGCCGTCGCGCGGAAGCTGCGTGCCTACGGCAAGACGGTGGTGGGGGTGGGGCTGCGCCAGTCCACCAGCGAGGTATTGGTCAAAGCCTGCGATCATTTTGTGCTTTACGACACGCTCATCGAG
Source organism: Anaerolineae bacterium (assembly GCA_049975385.1). GTDB lineage: Bacteria > Chloroflexota > Anaerolineae > B4-G1 > SLSP01 > DSWT01. The sequence continues at coordinate 22,626 of JBNGDO010000022.1, forward strand.
GATACCCGCACCTCGGTCTACCGGTTGGAGAAAGCGCGCCAACTGCTGCTCGACGTGATACGCCTGCTGCTGCCGCAGGTCGAAGGTAACGCCATCAATGGTAGCCAGTTGAAGATGATGATGCTCAAGATGGACCCCACCTTCAGCGAAGGCGACCTGGGATACCCGCAGTTCCGTAGCTTCGTGGAAGCGCAATCCGATCTCGTCAAAGTGGACGTGCGCGAGCAGATTCTCTGGGTATCGCTCAAACCTGCTGCTGCCCTTACCGCCACCGAGGACGAATTGATGCAGTACCGCGTCTCCATCAGCACCGCCGGGCTATCGTTGTTGGATCCGCACACGCGCGCCGACGTCCTGCGCGACCTGTACGAATTGCTCTCCGACGCGCCCGGCGTGTATACCTTCGACCAGGCCATCATCCACCTGAAAGCGAAGTACGACACGGAAAACATCCTGCGCTCGCGCGAAGAAGTGCAGGAAGTCGTCAAATTGATCAAATACGCCGACGTGCTCACAGCACGGCCCCAATCCTGGCAACTGGACACGCTCACCGTCAAGGCCGGCTTGCAGGCACAGGATTTTGTCGACCGCAGCGAGAGCGCCTACTTAACCGTGATGCTCCAGAACAACCTGGATTTGAAACCCGATCTGTTGGCGCAATTGCTTTTTGGGACGCTGGACCAGCGCGCGCGGGTGATGCGTTTGATTAACCTCGCCCGGCAGGATTGGGCGGCGGCGGTAGAGTCGGCTCGTAAAGTTCAGGTGCCGATCAGCGAAGGCGCTTGCTATCTCAATGACATCGAGCAATTACTGCCCATCCTGCAGGCCTTGGAAAAGGTGGAATTGACTGGTCCGTTGTCACTTGAGCGGGCAGCGCAGTTGAACCAGGAAGGACTGCAAATCCGCATGACGGATTTTGAGAAAGCCCGCGAATACTTCATCCAGGCTGCACGCATGGTGTGCGATTTGATGCGTGATGGCGTGCAGGGCGCGGGCCGGATGGAACTGGAGTGGTACCTTGCCAGTTATTGTGCTGCGAGCGCAGGCCAGCATTATTTCCGTTCCGAGTATATCCAGGCGAAGGAATACTACCTGGCGTTTTTTGCGCTGGCGAAAGAGACCGAGCCGGTGTGGGAAAAGGTGCAGCGATTGGTGGAGCCATTGCTGTCGTTCTATTTTATCATTGCTGCCGGGGCCTACGGCGAACTGCTCGAATTCCGTCCGGGACGCACCCATCCGGCGCGTATGGCTATCGCGCTCTATACCTACCCTAACGAGGTCGTACGTGAACAATGGCTTGCACTTGCGCGAGAACTCTACACCATCAATCCTGCGGTGCTGCGCAGTGTTGTCCACCGCCTGGGAATCCTTGAACAAACGACGCAAGTGCCCGGTGCACGCGAAACTCGACTGGTCTTGGAGACCAAAGTGCTGAAGGAATGACGATAACAGCAAAATATGTTCCAGTGGAATTATACGCAATTCTAACCAAAAGGGCTTGACAAACACCTTAATATCGCGTATACTAAAATTACCTGAAGCCCCAAGGAACAAAGTTACCAACAGGGGAAGATAACCGAAAAGCAAGCTAAAGTTGGTAAACGGCAGGCATCTTCGTCCAATTGGAGAAGAAAGAAACCGTAAGTCAATGAAAAGGTAGAAACAATACCAGGAAATTGACAAGCAGAAAGTTGACAAAAACCATCAACTCACTGGGAACCAACGTAGGCACTCTTCCATAAGTTTGTGGAAGCAAGTAAGTTATCCAAAACTGAAAAGTAACGAGGTTGGCAGCCAACCTAGTAACTTGGGGCTTCACCTTGCCCCGGTCTTTTGTTAATGGCTGATGCGCGCCGCAATGATGCTGATCACCAGTGCCACCAACAACACAAAGATGATAAACATTGCCAACCGGCGTTCGAGTTTGGTGGGTTCGATCAGACGCCCCGAAATCCACAAGAAGGCGCCACCCGCAAGGCCAAAGCCCAGCAGCACCCCGATGGTGTAAACGACCGCCGTTGCCATCAGGCGCGGCAGGTCCACGGTGATGATCAACCGTCCGAACACGGCAATGGCAAAGCGGCTGCCCAGAAAGGCGTAACCACCGGCAATCACCAGCGCACTGCCCATCATTAGCACACCAAGCGTCTGTTTTCTGCCACGCTCGATCCACCAGGTGATTGCACCGAGCACCAATAGTGCCAGCGCAAAGGTAAAAACCACAATCGAGAGGAATTCAATCGCCATAGTTCCTCCTCAGAGAAGTTCCAGGCTGCCCACAAAGTAATAATAGTGCAGAAGCGGGAAAGCGTCAATGGCCAGCGCCTTATCATTCTTGCGCGCAAGTGCACTTCGTATGCAGTCTTTGCAATCTTTGAAGGTACAAAAGGAAATTTCAAGGTGTTGTGTCAATAGCAGTTTGCGTTTTGTACATCTTACATAAACTGAGAGTAACTTGGCCTGAAGACCTGGAATACAAGGTATTTTTTGTGTGGGGCTTTGCCCCATTATAAAAACTGCTCTTTGACCTATCGCATTCTTTGACAAGGAATTTTACCATGAATCCTCAAGGAAAAATAGCTATGGTGACCGGCGGCGCGGTGCGCGTGGGACGCGCGCTCACGCTCGCCCTGGCGCGCTGCGGAGCAAATGTAGTCGTCCATTACAACAGATCGGCGGGACCGGCGGAGGCAACTGCCGCTGAAGCACGCGCCCTGGGTGTCCAGGCGCTGCCCGTTGCGGCCAATCTCGCCGACCCCGAAGCCGTTACGGGACTCGTGCAGGCCGTCGAAGCGACCTTTGGTGGCGTGGACATTCTGGTGAACAGCGCCTCGCCCTTCGTCCGCAAGGGACTCCACGAGACGACGTTGGCCGATTGGCATTTCGTACTCGGCGCGCTGCTCGATGGGCCGTTTTTGCTCTCCCAAGCGCTTACACCGCGTATGATGGAGCGGGGGGTAGGTTTGATCGTCAACATCCTCGATCAGGCTGCCTTTGCGCCGTTCCCCGCGTACCTGGCGCACAGTGTCGGCAAGCATGGATTGCTCGGCCTTACCCGCAATCTGGCCGTGGCATTAGCACCGTCTGTGCGGGTCAACGCCATCGCGCCGGGGCCGGTGCTGCCGCCGCCGGATTATACGCCGGAGCAGAACGACCGCATTGCCGCAAAGACATTGCTACAACGCTGGGGATCGCCGGAGGATATTGTCAAAGCGTTATTATATTTCATCGATGCAGATTACGTTACCGGCGACGTGCTCTTCGTCGATGGTGGTGAGAGATGGAAATGATTGAAGATTGGAGGATTGGAGATTTGTTGACTGGAAATTGAAAATTGCAGGGATGAATTCCCAATTTGCCATTTGCCATTTGCCATTTCCCGTTCTCCATTCTCCATTCGCTGATTCTCTCATTCTGGTATAATAGCCGCTATGGAAAACGAAAATGCAGAACGCTTACAGAAAATTCTTGCCCACGCAGGATACGGCTCGCGCCGGGCCTGTGAAGGGATGATTGAGGAAGGGCGCGTAGCCGTCGACGGGCACATCGCACAGTTGGGCGACAAGGCCGATCCGGCGACGCAGCGCATCACACTAGACGGTGAACCGATCCGCCAGCCGCAAGGTCACACCTACGTCGCCCTCTACAAACCGCGCGGCTACATCACCACCACCAGCGATCCCGAAGGGCGGCGGACGATCATGGATCTGATTCCCCTGACCCAACGGCTCTATCCTGTGGGCCGTCTGGACGCCGACAGCGAAGGCTTGTTACTCCTCACCGACGATGGCGAGTTGACCGAGCGTCTCACCCATCCGCGCTATGGACACGCGCGCGTCTACCGTGTGCTGGTGGCGGGTGAACCGAGTGCGGAGACCATCGAGCGTTGGCGGCGCGGCATCACATTGGACGGCAGGAAAGCAAACTTCAGCCAGGTACAAGTGGAGTCTCAAGAGCATGGGCAGACCTGGCTGCGCGTGACCGCCCACGAAGGACGCAAGCACCTGGTGCGGCGTATCGTAGCCGCGCTGGGCCATCCGGCGCAGCGGCTCATCCGCGTGGAAATGGGGTCGTTGAAGTTGGGCGATCTTCCCACCGGCCGCTGGCGCTACCTGAGCACCGGCGAGGTCAACGCGCTGCGCAAAGAGACGGGCCTCACACGGCCCGGACCGGCGTCCCGCCGCAAGCCGCGTAGTCGCAGCAACCGTCCCCGCCAGGAGTCTCCCCGTCAGCGCAAGCCGGCAGGTGGTCGCGGATCTTCGTCCCCAACGAGGAAACGCCGGTGAAGCCCTCAACGATTGCCATCGACGGCCCGGCCGCTTCGGGAAAAAGCACCATTGGTTATCATTTGTCTCGCTATCTCACCTACCTCTACCTGGATACCGGCGTGCTCTATCGCGCCGTGACGTGGGCCGCGCTCGACCGGGAGATTCCCATTGCGAACGAAGCCACCATCACGCAACTCGCCGAGGAATTACACATCACTGTGAAGCCGCCCACGGAGACGGATGGACGGCAGTACACAGTGCGCGTCGAAGATCGTGACGTCACCTGGGCCATCCGTACGCCAGAGGTGGACGCCGCCGTCTCGCCCGTCTCCGCGTACCCCGGTGTGCGCGAGGCGCTCACCCGCCGTATGCGCGAAATCGCCGCCCTGGGACACGTCGTTATGGTCGGGCGCGACATCGGCACGGTCGTTATCCCTGATGCGGATATGAAGCTCTACGTGATCGCCTCGGCGGAGGAACGCGCGCACCGCCGCCAGTTAGAGATGCAGACCAAAGGCGAGCCTCAGGCGTACGGTGATGTCCTGGCGAGCCTCCAACGGCGTGATAAGATCGACAGCAATCGCAAAGCCGCTCCACTCAAGGCCGCGCCCGACGCGATCATCTTCGACAACACCGAACTCTCAATTGAAGAAATGCTCAGACGGGCCGAAAGGTTAGTAGATGGCCTCAACTCGAACGAATGTACGTGAACATATTCACCACGAATCTTCACGAATTTTCACGAATAGAAGACATTAGTGTAAATTCGTGAAGATTCGTGGTTTACTTTTAGGAGGAACTAGATTATGCCAGAATCAACTTACGATATCGTCATCATCGGCGCGGGGCCAGGTGGGTACGTTGCCGCCATCCGTGCTGCGCAATTGGGGATGAAGGTCGCACTGGTCGAGCGCGAACATCTGGGCGGGGTATGCCTCAACTGGGGTTGCATCCCCACAAAGGCGCTACTGCGCAACGCAGAAGTCGCGCGGCTGCTTGGCGCGGGCAAGGAATTCGGCTTCAGCGTTGATGGCCTCACGCTGGATTACAGTGCGGCCATCGATCGCAGCCGCAAAATCTCCGCACGGCTGGTGAAGGGCGTGGAAACGCTGTTGAAGGGTAACCATACCGATGTGATCTGGGGCAGTGGCAAACTCACTTCACCAACAAGCGTCGCCGTCACCACAAAGGAAGGGGACACGCAGACGCTCGCCGCCAAATCTATCATCATTGCCACCGGTTCGCGTGCACGGAGTATCCCCGGCGTCACCGTTGACGGTGAACGTGTGCTCACCGCTCGCCACGCCCTGGAACGCCGGGAACTGCCGAAGTCCGCCATCGTCATCGGCGCGGGGCCAATCGGGCTGGAGTTTGCGACGGTGTGGCGCGCTTATGGCGCAAACGTGACCGTGGTGGAAATGCTGGATCACATCCTGCCCGCCGAGGACGAAGAGGCCTCCGCCGAGTTGGCGCGAAACTTCCGCCGCCAGAAAATCCAGATGCTCACCTCTACCCGCGTCGAGAGCATCGAAACGACGGCGAACGGCGTCCAAGTGCGTGTGAACGGGCCGAAGCCTGCGGCGAGCTCAGGCGAGTCGGGCGAGCAGATGCTTGAGGGCGAGGTGGCGCTGGTCGCTATCGGGGTTCAGCCCAACAGCGAGGATTTGGGGCTGGAAGCGGCAGGCGTGACGACCGAGCGTGGCTGGATCAAGGTAGATAACTTTATGCGGACGAACGTGCCCACCGTATACGCCATTGGTGACGTGAATGGGACACTGCCATTGGCCCACGTCGCCTCAGCGCAGGCGCTGCTGGCAGTCGAAACCATTGCTAGCCACGAGACCAAGCCCTTCAATGTGGACCTGATGCCGCGCGGCACGTACACCTCTCCGCAGGTTGCTTCCTTCGGCTCGTCCGAGGCGAAAGCGCGCGAGGCAGGTTTGACCGTGCGCGTGGGGAAGTTCCCCTTCCTCGCCAACGGCAAAGCGTTGGGGCTTGGGGAGAATGCCGGTTTCGTCAAGATTGTCGCCGAGGAGCGCAGCGGCGAGATCGTCGGCGCGGTCATCGTCGGTCCGGAAGCGACGGAACTGCTGGCCGAGTTGGTGCTGGCCCGCACCGCCGAACTCACACCCGATGAGATCGCCCACACGATACACGCCCATCCCACCCTCAACGAAGCCGTCATGGAAGCCGCGCACGGCGTCTTCGGGAAGGCGATACACAATATCTAGGGATTAGGGACTAGGCATTAGGGATTGGGGGGTAATCTCCCAATCCCTGATCCCTAATCCCCAATTACCGATCAGCATCAGCGATGGTCAAACAACAGGACGCAATCTTCCGCCAGGCGTATCCGGCACCCCCGTATTGGGTGGCGCGATTCGACGTGGCGTACCCGCCCGATCCCGGCGCGTTCGTGCTGGCCGATTTGGGCGGGCCGCTGCGCGAGGCGCTCTTTCCTGCCTCCATCGACACCGACCGTGCAAGCACAGTCAATGGATTCACCACGATGTTGCCACCGCGCCACCCGGCGACGCGTTTGCTGCCCGGTACGGTGGTTAGTATGCTCGGCCCGCTTGGGCAGGGCTTCCGGCTCGGCGATGCGACGCGGTTGTTATTGGTTGCCGAAACCGCCTCCCTGCCGCCATTGCTGCCGTTGCTCGAAGCCGCGCCTTCGGTGGCGCTCGTTATTGAGGCACCGACGCGGGCGCAACTACCACCGACGGATCGTTTTCCTCCGACCGTCGAACTGACGCTCGTGACGCGCGATGGTTCTGCCGGGTATCTGGGGCCACTGGAATCGCAAGAACCTGCGCCGGCAAACCTGGAGCGCGTCATGCCGCGTTTGGTGGAATTGATCGCCTGGGCGGAGCGGGCGTGCTTTGCGTGCTCAAACGACCGTTATCCGGCGTTGGCTGCCATTGTGCGTGCCGCGCGCATCCAACCCCTGCCGGACTTCGCGCAAGCGCTCGTCCAGGTACCGATGCCGTGCGGCGTCGGCGCATGCGAGGTCTGCCGGACGCCGACGCGGACGGGTGAAAAACATGCCTGCATCGATGGCCCGGTTTTCGACATGGCGCGAAACTTCGCGTGAGCACTATGATCGAACTCGCGCCGCACCACAAATTCGGTTTGCCCATCGCTTCCCCGGTGATGCCCGCGGCGGGCGCTTTTGGTTTTGGGGACACCTACCACGACCTGGTCGATCTGCGCGTTTTAGGCGCACTCGTCACCAACCCGGTGAGTTTCACGCCCCGCAATGCCGCGCGTGGAAAGCGCATCGCCATCCATGGGGAGCACTTCGTCACACACACCGGGCTGCCGAACCCCGGCGTGAAGCGGGTCCTGCGGCAACATCGCCAACTATGGGAGCGCTTGCCTATCCCTGTCATCGTGCATCTCATCGCAACGACGCCTGCTGAGACGGCGAGGGCAGCCGAGCAGCTCTCCAGTATTCCCAACGTGGTGGGGATCGAGTTAGGGCTGGTGGACAACATCACGCCGCAACGGGCGCTCAATCTGCTGGATGCAACCCGCGCTGAGGGAGACCTGCCCGTCATCGTGCGTATCCCTTTCACCGGTGTGGATGCACTCGCACCGTCGCTCGCCGACCACGGCGCTGACGCGCTCACACTTATTGCGCCGCCGCGCGCCGTCCTACCCGTGTTGGAAGCGCCCGAAAACAATGAAACCCGGCGTTACTTACGTGGGCGGCTCTATGGCCCCGCGCTTTTTCCCCTCCTGTTGAATACCCTGGCGCGCTGGTGTTCCAAATTGCCGGTCCCGGTCATCGCCTGCGGGGGCATCGCCAGTCTCCAAGACGCCATTGCTTGTCTAGAACTTGGCGCAACGGCGCTCCAGGTCGATGCACTGCTCTGGCGCGATCCGGCGATGGTGCAACGCATCGCCGAGGGATTGGCGGCATTCGATACCTCGAGAGACTGAGGAGGTCTTCCATGAAACCTTTTGCCAGGATTTGGCTGGTTGTTCTGACGGTTCTGGTCTTTGTGTCCCTGGCACTCAACGGCTATTTTTTCCTCATCATCAGCAATGTGCGGCAGGATGCACTGGACATCATCGTCAATACCCGTAACAATCTGGCGACCTTGAGCAGCGAACCCATCGTGATTCCAATAGCCATAGACGAGGAGATCCCATTCAATACCAGTGTGTCGATCAGCCAGACGGTCGTTTTGCCGCTGGATATCAATTATCCGCTTTCAACGGTGATCAATACCTATGTCGACGTTCCGCTATTGGGACGCCAGGACATTGTTCTCCCTATCGAGGCGGTTATTCCTATCCAATACACCCTCGAAGTCCCCATCCAGGTCGATGTGCCTATCTCACTCACGTACTATTTGCAAACCGAAATCCCCGTAGAAGTCGCCATTCCACCGGAGATTCGCGCATCTTTAGATGATGCGCTACGCCAGATGGAAGAGGGATTGCAGTAAGATCCCCCCCTGAAGAAACAGAATTTGTCACCCAGGGAAGTGACACTTCCCACTACGGTCACGCCTCGAAGAGGATTATAATGCCAGCAGTTGACATGGCAGACCGGATGCTCATGGCGACAGCGCATCAGGACTTTGACAGCATGGGACACAACGATAATCGACAGACTACATCTCCATCCGTGGCGTGTAACGCGGCGCAGAGACGTGCTATGCACGTCCTTTTCACTCGCATCGCGCCCAGCTATGACAAGATTAACAGGATCCTTTCGCTAGGGCAGGATCAGAACTGGCGCAAAGACGCTCTCGCCCGCGCGCAGGTTCCTCCCGGCGGAAGATTGTTGGATGTTGCCACCGGCACCGGCGACGTGGCACTGCTGGCCGCCGCCCGGCTTCCCGGTGTCCAAATCGTTGGCGCAGATTTGACCTTAGCGATGCTCGATGTAGCGCAAGGGAAAGCGCAAAGGAAGGCTGTCCGGCGGACTCGCTGGGTAAACAGCGACGGGCTGGCTCTTGCCTTTCCGAGCAATACGTTTGACGCCGTTATTTCCGTGTTCATGCTGCGCAACGTTCCCGACGTGGCCCAGGCGTTCGCCGAGCAGGCACGGGTGGTGCGCCTCGGAGGCCGCGTCGTATGTCTGGAGATGACGTGGCCGCGGCGCTTCCCGATGACGTGGCTTTTCTGGCTGTACTTTTTTGGCGTCGCGCCGCTGCTCGGACAGCTTATTGCCAAAAATCGCGCTGCGTACACCTATCTACCCCAGTCTGTAAAGCGATTTCCTGCGCCCGCAGCTACCGCGAAGGTCATGGAAGTCGCCGGATTGCACGAGGTCTCGTGGGAAATGAAAATGCTGGGCACGGTGGCGATTTTTGTGGGCGTGAAGTAAAGAGCAACGAGTAATGAGTAATCGGTAATCAGTAACTCGTTATTCGCTCATTTGCTCATTCGCTGATTCTTTCCAATGGAGAATAGTTTGACGGAAAAAACAAACGCGCGGTTAGACGAACTTCAAGCGCGCCAGGCACAAGCACAGTTAGGCGGGGGACAATCCCGCATCGATCAACAACACGCCAGGGGCAAGATGACGGCCCGCGAGCGCATCGCGGCCTTACTTGACCCCGATACGTTTGAGGAATTACAGCCTTTCACGCTTGAGCATCCTACAGACGCCGGTGCAATTCCCGGTGAAGGCGTCGTGACCGGGTTCGGGCAGATTGAGGGACGCAATGTCTGCGTCTACGCGCAGGATTTTACCGTTTATGGCGGTTCCGTCTCGCTGGCGCACGCGCGCAAGATCACGCAGCTTCAGGATCTGGCGCTGCGCAACGGCATCCCCATCGTCGGGCTTTTGGACTCCGGCGGCGCGCGCATCCAGGAAGGGGTGACGTCGCTGCACGGCTACGGCGAGATTTTCTCCAGCAACGTCCTGGCATCGGGCGTCGTCCCTCAGATTGCGGTGATGATGGGGCCGTGCGCGGGCGGCGCATCGTACAGTCCGGCCCTCACCGATTTCATCGTTATGGTGGACAAGACGTCCACGATGTACATCACCGGCCCGGACGTCATCAAAAGCGTCACCGGCGAGAACGTCGATCACGAGAACCTGGGCGGCGCGCACGTCCACGCGACGACGAGCGGCGTGGCGCATTTCATCGCCGAGGATGAGGCGGACGCCCTCGGGTTGGTACGGCACTTGCTCAGCTATCTTCCGGCGAACAACGTGGAGAATCCACCAGACCTGCCTGCTGATGACGCCATAGCACCTGCCGACCCGGCACGTCTCAATACCCTTGTCCCGGACGATCCAAACGTCCCCTACGATATGCACGCAGTGCTCGACGGGATAGTGGATCGCGGCAGCTTCTTCGAAGTTCACGCCGGGTGGGCGCGGAACGCTCTCGTGGGGTTTGCGCGGCTGGCGGGGCAGGTGGTGGGCATCGTCGCCCAGCAGCCGTTGGAGAAGGCGGGCGTCATCGACATCGACGCTTCCGACAAGATCGCGCGTTTCGTGCGTTTCTGCGATGCCTTCAATCTGCCACTGATCACCTTTGTGGACTCACCCGGCTTCTTACCCGGCGCGGCACAGGAACACGGCGGCATCATCCGCCACGGTGCGAAGATTATCTACGCCTACGTTGCGTCAACCGTACCCAAAATCTCCGTCGTCATCCGTAAGGCCTATGGCGGCGCGTACATTGTGATGAGCAGCAAATCCATTGGCGCGGACCTGCACCTGGCATGGCCGTCGGCGGAGATCGCGGTGATGGGGCCGGAGGCGGCGGTCAACGTGTTGAACCGGCGGGAGATTGCAGCGGACGCCGATCCAGAAGGACGGCGCGTGGCGCTGGTGCGGGCTTACCGCGACACGCACGCCACACCGTATTACGCCGCGGAACGTGGCATCCTGGACAACGTGATCGAACCGGCGCAGACGCGCGCCACGCTCATCGCGGCGTTGCACATGCTGCGCGAGCAACTCCGTCCTAGACCGCCCAAGAAACATGGGATTATGCCGATGTAGGGAAAAAAGGTAACGAGTAACAAGTAACGGGTAATGAGTGAGGGGTAAGGCGGAGATCGCATATCCAGCACAGTATCCAGTATCCAGCAACGAGCTACGAGACTATGACAACATTACTGAATCAAGCCTTGATATTAACCCTGGTGGGGATGGGGATGACATTTGCGGCGTTGGGGTTGCTCGTCTTGGGCATGTACGCGATGACGGCGCTCATCACTGACGAGCCGCGGCGCAAAACGACACCAGCCGAAGCGTCGCCGGCGGAAGAGAAGATTGTGACGCAGGCTGCGGACGTCGTGCTACATCTGACGACCGCGGCCCGCCGTCCGGGCGCCGAGGTGCGTGAGGATCGTGAGCTTGCCGCCGCTGCCGCTGTGTCTCTGGCGCTGGCGTTGGAAAACGCTAAGCCACACCTCGATGACCGGTATCGCGCGGCCGCGGCGGCTGTGGCGATGGCGGCGGCATCTGGCGGCGCTGCGCCTGTACCAACAAACGTCGCCCCTATGCCAGACGCCTGGAACACACACGTGCGTAGCCAACATCTCACACAACGTCAACGTTGGATAAGTAGACAGTAGACGGTAGACAGTAGACAGGGGTTCTGCTCCCCCGTCTACCGTCTACCAAATTTTGGAGGAATCGAATATGTCCGTTTATTACGTCACCGTTCGTGGAAAACAATACACTGTTGAAGTTTCCGATCCACACGCGCGACCTATGCGGGCGATTGTGGATGGCGAGGTGGTCGAAGTCGATGTCGCGCCGGCTCCGGCTTCTACTGCGGCTTTGACTTCTGCGCCGTCGCCAGCGCCGGTTGCCGCACCTGCGCCCGTGGTCACACCGGAGGTTCAGCCCACTCCTGAGATAGACGAGCCGTTGCCGGATGCCGTCGAGGAGGTCAAGGCGCCGCTGCCAGGCACCGTCGTCAGTATCGGCGTGAGTGTGGGCGAGCGCGTGACGCACGGCCAGGAATTGTGCGTCTTGGAAGCGATGAAGATGAACAATCCCATTCGCGCGAACCAGGCGGGTGTGGTTACCAAGATCTTTGTCACCGTTGGACAGCAGGTACAACACGGCACACCGCTTTTGATGCTTGGGGAGTAAATGATGCAGGCTGTGGCCCACGCCGAGCGACTTTCGTCGCACTTAGCGAACCAGATCGAGGCGCAAACGCGCGACCCCGACTGGACGTTGGCGCATTACACTTTCGTCGCCAGTGTAACCGCGCTGGCTTCGGAGTGTGATATTGCCCACTCGCCCGCGATGTCGGTCGCCAGCAGCCAGGCGGTGCCCCGGCTGCAACTCGCCTTTTTCGGCGAGTCGGCGGAGCTGTTGGCCAATTACACGACATTTTTGATCAGTCAAGGCAGCGAAATGGAACTGCTGGTTGATGAAGCACAACGCGTTGTGGCGGAACGAGCCTTTAAGGTTCTGAGCAACGAAGCCCAGTGGCAGATGGTTTTCCGAGGCGATCCCGCTCCGCTGGATGCCGGTCAAGCGACCGAACTGGCCGATAACGATCTGCCGGCGATGCAGGCGTTGGCGAAGAGCGAGCGTCGCGAAGATTCGCGCGTTGAGCTGCGGTTTGCCACGCGGGATCCATTCCAACAAGGCCCGGCGTTTGGCATTTGGGAGGAGCGCCGGTTAGTGGCGATGGGGGTCACCAAACTGCGGTTGCCCGGTGTGGTGCAAATTGGCGATGTCGTGGCAGTGAAGACGGCTGTCGAGCATCTGTACAGCGCCGCCATTGTGTCTGCATTGGTCAAGGCTCACGCTGAACGGATGAAGGTCTTCTATATCATCGCACAGCAGGACAAAACCACCGTAGAATTGCTCGAGACGTTGGGTTTCGTCCGAGAGCGCCCGATGTATCGCATGTACTGCGTCCTTAAAGAAGATATTTGACCAGGAACCAGACTCCAAAAGTCTCCCAGGATACCTGGTTTAACAAATAACTCTATATACAAACAATCTACAAAACGCAAATCCGTGTTGAGACTTTTGTAGTCGTTGTTAGAGGAGTCATTCGTGAATGGTATTGATCTCAACAACCTGATCGCCGGTCTGCTGGCCGTCACGTGGCAAAGTCTCGTGATGATGGCTGTGGGGGGCGTGCTGATTTATCTGGCAATCGCCAAAGAGTACGAACCGGTGCTGCTGCTGCCGATTGGGATCGGGTGCATCATCGCCAACCTGCCGCTTTCGGCGATGATCGATCCGCACGAGAACGGTATGTTGTGGGTGTTGAAGCAGGCCGGCATCGACAACGAATTGTTCCCACTGTTGATCTTCATCGGTGTAGGGGCGATGATGGACTTTAGGCCACTGCTGGCGCAGCCGCTCTTCGCGTTGATGGGCGCGGCGGGACAGTTCGGCATCTTCGGGACGCTGATCCTCGCCATTCTGCTCGGGTTCCCGATGAATGAGGCCGCCAGCATCGGCATCATCGGCGCGATTGACGGCCCTACCAGCATCTACGTCGCCGGAAAGCTCGCGCCGCACATGCTCGGCGTGATCTCGGTGGTCGCGTATTCGTACATGAGCCTCGTTCCCATTATCCAGCCGCCGATCATGCGTCTGCTCACCACCCGCAAGGAGCGGATGACCAAGATGGACTACAGCCCGCGACCAGTCTCCAAGCTGGTGTTGGTGCTCTTCCCCATCATTGTCACAATTGCGGTGGGTATCCTCGTGCCGCAGGCTGCGCCGTTGATTGCATCCTTGATGATCGGCAACCTGCTCAAGGAGTCGGGCGTCGTCCAGCGGTTGACGCACGCTTCGGAAAATGAAATCATCAACATCTCCACCCTTTTCCTGGGATTGGTGGTCGGCAGCACGATGACGGCGGCGAGCTTCCTGAAGCTGGACACGCTCAAAATCCTGGTTTTGGGGTTATTCGCGTTTGGGTTGGATACAGCGGCAGGCATCGGGTTCGGGAAATTGCTCTACGTGCTCTCCGGCAAGAAGATCAATCCGCTCGTCGGCGCGGCGGGTATCAGCGCCTTCCCGATGGCGGGCCGTCTGGTGCAGAAAGTGGCGCACGAGGAGGATTTCTCCAACTTCGTGTTAATGCACGCGATGGGGGCGAATACCGCCGGGCAGTTGGGATCGGTGATTGCAGGTGGTGTCCTGCTCACGCTCGTTATCCCACTGGTTGGGGGATAGAAGTAGACAGTAGACGGTAGACAGTAGACAGGGGGAGAGAAACCCCGTCTACCGTCTACCGTCTACCAAACAATCACTATGGAGGGTTAGAAAATGGCTGATCGCAAGAAGATTACGTTACCGAGATTGTTTCAGAAGGTCGCCAACCACGAACCGATCACGATGCTGACTTGCTACGACTATCCGACTGCCTATTTCCAGGAGGAAGCCGGGATCGATATGATCCTCGTCGGCGATAGTCTGGCGATGACGATGCTCGGCTACGACAGCACGCTCCCCGCGACGATGGACGATATGATCCGCCACACGCAGGCCGTGCGGCGCGGCGCGCCGACCGCCTGGCTCGTCGGCGATATGCCCTACATGAGCTACCAGCCCAGCGTCGAGACGGCGATCCGCAACGCAGGACGCTTTATGGCCGAGGCCAGCACCGACTGCATCAAGCTCGAGGGCGGCGCGGAAATGGCCAACCGCGTCAAGGGCGTCGTCGCGGCGGGCATCCCGGTGATGGGTCACCTGGGCTTGACGCCGCAGAGCGCCAGCGCACTCGGTGGATTTCGCGTTCAAGGGCGCAGCGCGTTGCAGGCCAAGAAAATTATCGACGATGCATTGGCGCTCGAACAGGCCGGCGTGTTTGCCATCTTGCTGGAAATGGTGCCCGACCGCGTCTGCAAGATCATCACCGAGCGGGCGAAAGACTGCTTCATCATTAGTCTGGGATCCGGCCCGCACGCTCACGGACAACTGCTGATCTACCACGACATGTTCGGCCTGTATCCCAAGTTCAAGCCACGGATGGCGAAGGTCTTTGGTAACGCGGGCGAGGTCATCCTCAACGGGCTGAAAGCCTACGCACAAGAAGTCACGACGCACGAATTTCCGCAGCCGGAAAACTATTTCACAATCAAAGACGAGGAATACGAGGAACTGCTCAAACTTTTATAAGTAGACAGTATACGGTAGACAGTAGACAGGGCCTGCCGGAGCAGGTTCCCCGTTTACCGTCTACTGTCTACCGTCTACCGATTAAGGAGATTATCGGATGAGCGAAGATTTACGACACTTATTGGAAATTCCCGTGGAACGGCTCGACGACCTCAACGCCATCCTACTCGATCCCAACATGCGCGTGATCAACGATTTTCTCGCGGTCGTCGCCAAGTACGGCACCCCTGAGGAAATCAACCGCAAGGCGCAGCAGGCACGCCAGCTCCCCGTGCTGCTCGAACGCGTCAAGGCCGTCCGGCCCGAATATCTGGCTGATCTCGAATGGCTGCAAGCGCAGCGTGACAAACATGCCTTCATCAGCATCGCCGATTACCGCCGCAAGGTCCTCGGCGCGCAGGCTGATACGGTAGCGTTTAACGACGATTTCGCCGTCACGCTGGAAGTAAGCGCGTGCCAGTACTTCCCCTATGTCATCGAGGCTGCTACGCGCGCCATCGCCCAGGGCACGCTGATGCCGGGGCGCTTCATCCGCGTGCGGAAGATGAAGGAGCAAGAGGCCGATGGCGACCTGCCCGCGTTTTCCGCTGCGATGAACATCATTGGTGCGAGCTACGTCGAGACGTTGGATACCAAGGGCACCGATGGCTCCAACATCCACCTGGGCGGCCCGGAGACAATCACTGGCTACTTCGGCGGCGTGGGGCAACCCAACGAGCATGCGCTTCAATGGCTCGACGAGTTCCTCTACTATTACACCGAGTACGGTATTCGTCAGGTGTTAAACGTCAACCCCGGCACGGTGTTGCTCGGTTATCTGCTCTATCGCCTGGGTGTGGACATTGAGTTCAAGATTTCAGTCTATATGGGCAATGACAATCCCTACGCCGCTTTGTGGACGCTAATCGGTGCGAAGCTCTTCGCCCGCGATGATGGCATGTCACCGTTGATCGGCTTCAACTGGAGCAACTCGATCAACAACGAGACGATGGAGATCACGGCACAGTTTCGCGAGGCGCTCGGTTTCGAGGATGTCGTGCGCTTCGAGCATCATATTACCGAAACGTGGAAGAGTATCGTGCGGCAGCCATACGACCGCCGCGATGAACTGATCGCCATCGCCGACCACGTTGCCAATATCTCCGCTAAACACGAGGGCGCAGGCCCGGAGATCGACCCAACGCGCGAGCACCCATCGGACATCCTCGATTACTTCCGTGACAAAGACGAGGTCATCGCTGCCGGGGATTGGGATAATCTGCTGCTTAACTTCCTGGATAAGATGGAGGCGACCAACCGCACAGCTTGGGCGCTAACCGAGCATGGGCTATCCTTCGTCGCCGCGCAGCATTTACACTTATGAAAATTAGACCCGAAGGGTTTTGAAAACCTTTCGGGTCTGTAAATTAAGGAGGCTTTTTTATGGCTAAAGGTTTCGTCGTTATTGACGTTGATCGTTGCAAGGGATGTGGATTGTGTACGAACGTCTGTCCTGTCGATATCCTGGCATTATCGCCGGACACGTTCAATGCTAAAGGCTACCATCCCGTCGTCGTTACCGATGTAGAGAAATGTATCGGTTGCGCATCGTGTGCCCGGATATGCCCTGACGTGGTCTTCACTGTCTACCGGCAGAAGCGTCAGGTGAAACGCACCGATGTGCAGGCGGCAGTCGCAGTGCCGGTAACGTAGAAGGAGGCTCACAATGACCAAAGAACTGCTCAAAGGCAATATTGCATTTGCCGAAGCGGCTGTGCGGTACGGCGTACAAGCTTACTTCGGCTATCCTATCACACCGCAGAGCGAGGCGCTGGAACATCTCTCCGGCCGGATGATCGACGAGGGCCGTGTCTTCCTGCAAGCTGAAAGCGAGGTCGCTGCTATCAACATGGTCTATGGCGCGGCCTGCGCGGGTGTGCGGGTGATGACGTCCACATCGGGCCCTGGTTTTAGCCTGATGGCGGAAGGCTTTTCCTACATCGCCGGCTCTGAAGTCCCCGTCGTGGCCGTCAACATGATGCGCGGCGGGCCGGGTTTGGGCAACATCCAGCCCTCGCAGAGCGATTACTTTTTCATGACCAAGAGCGCCGGGCACGGCGACTTTCATCCAATCGTTCTGGCCCCGGCTAACATCCAGGAGTTGATCGATATGATGGGCCTGGCCTTCGATCTGGCGGAAAAGTACCGCACGCTGGTCTACGTCGCCGGAGATGGCGCACTCGGCCAGATGATGGAGTCGGCGGAACTGCCGCCGATGCAGCCGGTGCGCACGGAGCGTCCCGACTGGGCGGTGACGGGCAATGCCGGACGCGAATCGCGGGTGATTACGTCACTGTACTTGAATCCCGAAAAGCTCGAAAAGCTGAATTTGCACTTGCAACACAAGTTGGCGGTTATCAAAGACAATGAAGTTCGCTGGCAGGAGTACCAGACCGACGACGCGGACCTGTTGCTGATTGCCTACGGCACCGTCGGGCGGATTTGCCTCTCGGTGATGCGCGAGGCACGGCAGCAGGGCCTCAAGGTGGGGCTGTTGCGTCCGAAGACGCTCTGGCCCTTTGCCGAAGCGCGCATCGCTGAACTCGCGGAACGTGTTCAGGGTATCCTGGTTGCCGAGATGAGTGCTGGGCAGATGCTCGAAGACGTCGAGCGCGCGGTCAAGGGCAAGGTTCCCGTCCATTTCCACGGCAGAATGGGCGGCATCATGCCGATGGTAGATGAAATCCTGGCCGATGTGCAGAAGTTGGCCGAAGAAGTGGGGAGTAGGGGGTAAAAAGCATGAGCACACAAATCAACATTCCAGAAGACATGGAACTCGTTTACGGCTATCCCGCGTCTATGACGTCGCGAAGTACGCACTACTGTCCCGGCTGCACACACGGTATTGTCCACCGGCTGATCGCTGAAGTGATCGACGAATTGGACCTCCAGGGAAAAACCATCGGTATCGCACCGGTAGGATGCTCGGTACTGGCCTATGACTACTTCGATATGGATTTCGTCGAGGCGTCGCATGGGCGCGCTCCGGCAATGGCGACCGGTCTCAAACGTGTCAATCCCGACAAAATTGTTTTCACCTATCAGGGCGATGGCGATCTGGCGGCGATTGGCACGGCAGAAATCATCCACGCAGCCAATCGCGGCGAGTTGATCACCACCGTCTTCATCAACAACGCTATCTATGGGATGACGGGTGGCCAGATGGCGCCCACCACATTGGAGGGGATGGTCACGACGTCCTCGCCAGGCGGGCGGGATTGCAAAATTGCCGGGTATCCGGTGCAGATGTCCGAGATACTCGCTGACACAGCCGGTGCAGTCTACATTACCCGCCAAATCGTTGCCGACATTCCAAGCATCAACAAGACCAAGAACGCCATTAAGCGTGCTTTTATGGCGCAAATCGCGGGTTTGGGCTTTGCTTGTGTGGAAGTACTTTCTACTTGCCCTACTAACTGGAACATAGATCCGTGGAAGGCAATGGCTTGGGCGAAGGAGAATATGACGCAGACTTTCCCGTTGGGCACGTTCAAGATGACGGACGCCGTGAAGGCGCTGAAGGCGTAGGAGGCCATTATGAAACATGAAGACATCATTTTTGCAGGTTTTGGAGGACAGGGCGTGCTCTTCTCGGGGCAGTTGCTCTCCTACACAGGTATGGCCGAAAACTTGCACGTGACCTGGATTCCCTCCTACGGGCCGGAAATGCGCGGCGGTACGGCTAACTGCACCGTCATTCTCTCGGAAGAGGAGATCGGCGCGCCCATCGTGCGCCATCCCACCATTGCGGTCGTGCTTAACCTTCCCTCGATGGAGAAATACGAGCCGGTGGTCAAGCCCGGCGGCTTGCTGTTGGTGAATAGTTCGCTGGTGGAGACCGTTAGCGAGCGCGAGGACATCCGCTCTCTGTACATTCCTGCCAGTGACATCGCCACGGAACTGGGGAACCCGCGTATGGCCAATATGGTGATCCTCGGCGCGTTAATCGGCGCGACCGGTCTGGTGTCGCTGGAGACGGTCGCGCAGCAGCTCGACGAGCACCTCTCGCAGCGCCAGCGCAAGTGGTTGGAACCGAATATCACTGCGCTCAAGAAGGGCGTGGAACTCGGTAAATAGTGTCAACGGATTCAACGGATGCGAACGGATTCTTTCCGTTTGATCCGTTGAATCCGTTTAGATGAAGATCACGCCGTCTGTACGTTATCTTTAGGCAACTTAAGCACGGCGAAGCCCGATACCACCGTGACCGCACATCCAACGTAGAAGGGGAGGCTCAAAGAGGCGGCGCCCAGCCAGCCGCCCATCGTTGGGCCAACAGCATTGGACAGCGACGTTGCCAGTGTGTCCAACCCATACGCTGTACCGGCTTTGCCCTCCGGCGCGGATCGCCCGATGTAGGCGCTGATAATAGACAGCGTCCCGCCAATCGCTAGCCCCAGAAAGACTTGCGCCACCACTAGCATCCAGTAAGCCGATGCCATCGCCTGAATGCCGATCGCGCCCGCCAGCACGAACGTTGCAATCGTCAATGGGGTACGCCCGCCATGATGGTCTCCCCAGCGCCCAAAGACTGGTGATGCTATCGCGCTGAAAATGCCCGATACCGTTGTCAACAAACCCGAAGCCGAGCCCAATAGCGCACCTGCTGGTAACATTTGCTGGACGACGAGGGGCAATAGGGGGGACGATATCCGCAACCCTAGGCGCAACGCGAAACGCAGGCCCAACACCAGGCCCAGCAGCGATCCTGCAAAAAGCATGGCCGTATCCTGACGCATCCGCTGGATAAACGAACCTTGCGTTGTATGCTCCACAGGCGTGAATTCTTCGGTGACGAAGAAAAGCATCAGCAACCCAGCGATGATAAGATAGATTGCCGTCATCCAAAAAGTCGCGCGGTACCCCAGCATGTCCGATACAAACCCACCTGTGATTGGCCCAATGGACTGGCCCAGGAAAATGGCCAGTTGCAGCTTTCCCAACGTTTCTCCCAGGCGTTCGCGCGGCGTGGAGCTTGCCACCAGCGTCGTTGCCGCAGCGACTGTGCCCGTAAAAGCTCCTTGAATCAACCGCAGGATAAGCATATGCTCGACTCTCTGCGCAAAGCCCATCAACCCGATCGTCACCGCTCCACCGAACATCGCCCGGATCACCATAACCTTGCGCCCATAACGGTCACTGAGCGAGCCCCAGATCGGCCCCATCAGGCCCATTGTCAATGACGCTGCCGAAATGATGAGGCCGCTCCACTTTGCCACCGCATCACCCGTCACGCCCAACTCCTGGATGTAGTAGGACCAGATCGGAAAGCTCGAGGAAAACCCCATGATCGCCAATAATTCGGCAACCCAGGTGGCCCAAAGATTGCGTCTCCATCGTTTTGTCGTCACGAGTTAGCTCCTGAGAATCGCGGGATGACAACGGCGTTCATCGTCTCGCCGGGAGTTAAGGATCTTAAGCCAGCGAAGCAGAGGACAGACTGTAAGGATATGGTTATATTCACAGTGGGCATTATAGCATAGGTGAGGGCTTGGGGAAACACGAAAGGCCAGATCACCAACGATCTGGCCTTTGTGGGTAAGTTGGTAGACGCCGGTATGTGCTGTGTTTGTTCCTCACTTTAGATTTGCAGTTTGTTCCTGAACCTACCAGGAACCTGTTCTGCCTTTTGCTTATTTTCTTCAGCCTGGCGTCTCAACCAACGTTACAATGTTGACTGTTATCCTAATTCTCTTATAGAGTCCTCCTCTTGATGAATCTGATTAAGGTGTTACGAAAGTTGGCCGATCAAAGAGCATTTTTGTGACTTTTCACCTCCTTTCCTCAAATGTTTTCTTGATCCTGGTTTGGCTACGGCGTCTGTAAGCTGCCGCCGTTGCCTGTGTGTATACTATGGGGATGGAATGCAGTCTGCGGTGTTTGGGAAGACGGTTGGTACGGGCGCAGGTTGGCTTGTACCAGTTGTGAAGGGTGTGGAGGGTTTCCCTGCGGACGTTTGATAGCGCCAAGGCTGAGAATGATCAACGAGATTCCGATGCTGACGGCAAGGATGATCCCCCCAGTATTGAGCAAATTCAGTTTCAATGCTGCCATTTCTCGAGCCTGACGCATTTCCTCTTGGTGAATTTGGTTTGCCCGTTGCGCTTCCTCATTCAACCGTTGGATTTCAAGTTGATGTATTCGTTCTTGTTGTATCGCATCTTCTTTTAAACGATCAATCTCGGCCTGTGTTTGAACCTCGAGTAATCTGCTTTGCTGTTCGGTTTGTATGGTGTTTTGTTCGATAAGTTGTTGTGTCTCGGCCTGATAGCGCTGGGATTCAACCCAACTGGAAATTGGGTTAATCAGATCGCTTTTGACCAGAGCGAGGCCAATGACCAATCCGCAGATAACTAGGAAAACAGCAATTCCTAACCAGCCTTGTCCTGATGTCCCGCCGTACATCTCGATCCTCCTTTCGACTCAAAGACTAAAACAGCGCCTCCAACGTCATATTTGGATTACCCCGGTGTGTCTATAAGTATTTATGGGTGGATACATCTGATCCCAACAAATCGTTACTTGACGAGATCCGGTCATTTGCGTTCGCTCTACATCGAGAGCGTGTTTCACTAACTTTTGTACGTCCTCAATATCGCGGAGTTCATCTTTGGCCTTGCGTAATGCCCACCGTCTCGGCAAAATCGACCCGCTCTCTTGAATCTCGCGCTCTATCTTATTGATCTCTTGCAATACACGCCGGTATTCTTTGTCAACTCGAATCTGGTCTGTGATTAAAGAGTCCATATTCCACCTCACTATTCGCAAATCGCCTGAAGTATTTAGCATCATCGTCTACATCGTGAAGCTAAACTCTGCCTATAGCATACTAAAATACGCACCAATAAAGAATGCTCTTGAGATTGCAGTAACGTGGCATTAAGAATACCAAATGACGCGTTGTTAGTCGTTATATGACATCAGAGTCGCCAAAATGTGACAAGAAAAAGGGACAGGCGAATGCCTGTCCCTTGACTATGTCAAAAAGCGCTGTTTATGCGGCGTCTAACATACCGAGTTCCCAAAGTTCGCCCAGTAGATCTAACCCCGGTTGTCCAAATTGCGCCGCTAATTCCGCGAATGACATAGCGCCGTCGCAGGCGTTCACAATTTCCCATGCGCCAGGGGCTACGGGAACGGCTTGCCCCTGGCCGAGCAAAGCATACCCGAAGTTTTCCTCCCGGATACGGAAGTTTCGACGTGGTCGCATACGGGCCGGTAATTCCTTGATATCCTGCGTGGGCACGTATTCGGTCAGCGGTTCACCGCGCAGTGGGTCACGCCCGTCATCGCGCAACTCTTGCACCGCGCGACATCCACCGTGGCAGACAGAATACGCGGCGCAGGTGGTACACTCGGCGGGCATCAGGGCGCGCCAGGCGTTCATTTTGTCGCTGTGCCAGAG
>JBNGDO010000023.1:0-6848 GCA_049975385.1 Anaerolineae bacterium
TTTCTCGCGTTTGGAGGGCTTCTTTTGACGTTTCTCGCGTTTTACGCGCCCCTCGCGTCTTGCGCGCCCCTCGCGTCTTGCGCGCCCTTTCTTCTCATCGGGTGCTTCTTCCGGCTCGGTTGGCGTTTCAAGTTCCTCTTCGCCGAATAGGCCTTCCCACAGATCTTCATCAGGTTGTTGCTGTGCACTGCGTTTATCGTCGAGCAACCCCATATCCTACCTCCATTGTCCACTTCTCTGGCGCATGGCTTTTACCCACCCATTCCCTGCTCAAATCTAGTATAAAACGACATGAGCGAAAAAGCAAATATTCATTTAAAAATAGTCTGATAGTCGTTAGTCGAATAGTCCTCCAATCATCTTCCTTGTTGGGGCTGTACCGTAGATTCGGCCATACTCATTTGGCAATCGGGCAGAGTGTGGCAGAATAGGCGAATGAGTGAATCAGCGAATGGAGAATGAACGTACGACTATCCGACTATCTGACTTTAGACTAATGGATTTACCTACACTTGACGCGGAAGAGCAGTTTTGGGTGCGCGGGATGTGGCGCGTCGCCGGATTGGATGAGGCCGGGCGCGGCGCGTGGGCCGGGCCTGTGGTTGCGGCGGCGGTGATCCTGCCTTGTGACGATGGCGTGCACGCGGCATTGGAAGGCGTGCGTGATTCCAAGCAGGTGTCGCCTGCAACGCGCGAGCTACTGGCGGCGCGTATCGCCGAGGTAGCCTTGGCGGTGGGGGTGGGGCGCGGCGAACAACAGGAGATCGACGCGCTGGGCATCGTTCCCGCGACGCGGCTGGCGATGCAGCGCGCGCTGGCGGCGCTATCCGTTGCAGCGGAAGCACTCATCGTCGACGCATTGCCTTTGCCCGGCGTGAACCTCCCGCAGGATGTCTTCCCCTATGCGGACGCGCGCTCGCTCTCGGTCGCGGCAGCAAGCATCATCGCCAAAGTTTCGCGGGATCGCTGGATGGTGGACGTGGCGGAGGTCGACTTCCCCGGTTATGGCTTCGCGCAGCACAAAGGCTACGGTACGCGACAGCACCGGGCGGCGCTGAATCGTCTGGGCGTTTGCTCGATCCACCGGTTGACTTTTCGTCCTGTTGCATCGTGTTTGTCAGCGGATTGAACGTAAGTTTGCTCCGACTGTTGGACTACTGACTGACGGCTACGTGACTACTTTCGAGGAGAACACATTACTATGATCAGCATCATCAACGGCCCTTGCGGCATCGGCAAGAGCACGACGGCTGAACACGTGACCTGGAAGTTCGATCGCGCTGTCTTTCTCGACGGCGATTACATCGGCGCGGTGCACCCGTTCGAGATTTACGATGATGCCCGCATCGAGCATTTGTACCAGACGCTGCGGCATCTGATCGCCTTTCACATCGAGCACGGCGACTATCACAACTTCGTCATCCCCTACGTCTTCGAAGTGCCGGAGTCGCTGGCGCGCCTGCGGACACTGCTCGCCGAACTGGACGATGAAATCTACGCCTTTCGCCTGGTGTGCGACGCGCAGGTGCTCGAACAGCGCCTCCGTGACTCTTCACGATCACCCGACGAAGTGGCCTGGCATCTCAACCGCGCAGTGGAACTTGTCCACATCCAGGAAGCGGCGGCGCGCAACGGCGACCTGGGACACGTAGTGGATACCACCGCGCGGACGCCCGCTGACGTCGCCGGCGTCATCTGGTCGCTGGTTCACGGTGCCGATTTTACGGCTCGCTATCGTGAGGCGCCATGCGCATCATAATGATCGGCCCGTTCGGCCTGCGCCCGCGCGGCACGATGAGCGTGCGAGCGCTGCCCCTGGCGCAGGCGCTCGTCGCGCGCGGGCATCGTGTGACGCTGTTGCTTCCCCCCTGGCAGAACCCCGAAGATGCCGGAAAATCCTGGGACGAGGGCGGCGTGCAGATTGAGAACGTCGCGCTCCCGGCGGGTGTGCCGGGGTGGTTCCACTGGCGGCTGACGTCGGCACTGGTCCGTCGTGCTGTGGCACTCAAACCGGATGTGATCCATACCTTCAAACCCAAAGCCTACGCGGGATTGGCGCATCTGGCGCTGCGCCGCCGTTTTCCGGTGGTGGTCGATACCGACGATTGGGAAGGCTACGGTGGCTGGAACGATCTCAATCCTTATCCCGCACTGCTCAAGCGGTTCTTCGCCTGGCAGGAACGGTGGGGGCTGGCGCACGCCGCCGCCGTTACCGTTGCCAGCCGCGCGCTGCAAACGCTGGTCTGGGCGATGGGCGGCCCGCCGGAGCGCGTCTTCTATCTGCCGAACGGCTGCATCCCGCGCCCGGCGCTCCCGCGTACTGGGAGTGGAGGACGTCCCACGCTCCTGCTCTACACGCGCTTCTTCGAGTACGATGTAGAGCGATTGTGGCGCATCGTCGAGGGCGTGCGGTCGCGCATCCCCGACGTGCGGTTGTGGGTGGTAGGCAAGGGCTTCTTCGCGGAGGAGGAGACGCTGCTGGCGCTGGCCCGCGCGGCGGGTTGCCGAGTGTCTGATGGGGCATCGCCAGCAGCGGACGCCGCCCCGGACGCGGGCCAGCGTCCGGGCCTGGTCTACGCGGGGCTGGTTCCGCCGGAAGACCTGCCCGCGCATTTCGCCCAGGCCGACGTGGCGCTCTATCCCTTCGACGACACGCTGCTCAACCGCACCAAGTGTCCGGTCAAGCTGTTGGATTTGCTGGCAGCGGGCGTTCCCGTGGTCGCCGATGCGGTGGGGCAGGTGGCGGAGAGCATCCGCCACGGCGAAACGGGCTTGCTCGTCCCACCCGGTGATGACGCGGCGTTCATCGAGGCCGTGGCGACGCTGCTGTGCGACACGCCATTGCGCCATGCCTTCGCTCAACACGCTGCCCGCGACGCGCGCGAACGCTTCGCCTGGGACACTCTCGCGCCCGTCGCCGAAGCAGCATACACTTATGCCCGTCGTGCCCCTACGCCCCTACGTGTGCGTTGACTTGCATCGATCTCGCACTATAATCTTGTACACACGATACAAATTTCCAACAGCCCAACAACCCGACAGCCTAACCACCTAACTATCCAACTACCTGACTGACGACTAAAGAGGAGGTGTGTAATGCCATTCTTAATCGTTTTCGGCGCGTGTTTGATCGTCTTTGGTGCGGCCTATGTGATTTCTGCCATTATGACCAAGCGCAGTTTCCAGGGAACCGCGAACTGGCCCAAGGTTGCCGGTGAAGTGGTGCGGGCGTTCGTCTACCGTCACGAACGCCGGACGCCAGAAGAAACCAGCATCACGTATACCCCCGTTGTTGAATACACCTACACCGTCGAGGGAAAGCCGTACGCATCACAGAAGCGCGATTTTGCGCCGTACTACTGCGACTCCTTCGCCGAGGAGCGGAAAGCGGCGGAGATCGTCGCGGACTTGCCGCCGGGCAAGCCTGTCACCGTGCGCTACAATCCGGACGTGCCGGCGCAGGCGGCGCTAAAGGTGGCGAAGCCCAGCGCGCACAACACTGTTCTGCTCTTCGGGGTCGCCAACGCGGTGGTAGGCGTGTTGATGATTGTGTTGGCGGTGGTGTTGATGTAGGGACAGAAAAATGCGTAAATGGACCGTCCAAGATCGCTATGGCAATACTATCTATTTTACTGAAGAACGCTGGCAGCATATCCTGGAGTCCCGTCCTGAGTTGGAGTCCTGCTTTGAGCAGTTTCTGGACACACTACGTACTGGACGACGCTCACAAGACCCGTTGATTCCAAATGAGTATCGCTACTACAAACGTTTTGACGCGCTTTTGCCAGAAAATAACCATGTGGTGATTGTGGTCATCTTCAAAACTGGATTGAATGAGCGGGGACAGTATGTGTCCAATAACTTTGTAGTGACAAGATGGGCCAATTATATCTATTCACAAAGGTGAACGTATGAGCAAGTTAGAATTGCAACAAACAGAATTTACGGCGCGGGATGGTACACCAGTACGGTTTGTTTATGATCAAGAGGCCGATATTTTGGAGGTTTTTTTCGGCGCGAATGAAGCGGCGACCGGGGTTGAACTGACCGACCATATCTTGTTGCGCCTGAACCGGACGCTGCGTCGGGCTGTAAGTTTGACGTTTTTGCATTTTTCGATTTTGGCTGAACGTACTGAATACGGCCCACGTAGTTATCCGTTGAACAAGCTGCTCGCCGTGCCAGAAGAGTTGCGCGAACAGGTGTTGCATCTCCTTACTTCGATGCCGGTCAATCAGTTCTTACGCCTCTCGTATTTTCAGGCTTCGCCAACCGAACGTGTGCCGTTTACCTACGTGGAATCACAAGCCGCGATGGTTATGGCATAACTAGCGGCAAGCAGCGGCGGTTGTCGCGGCGTTCCCGGCGGGCAAGGCCGTCACCGTGCGGTATAACCCGGACGTTCCGGCGCAGGCGGCTCTCAAGGTGGCGAAGCCTAGTGCGCACAACACCGTTCTGTTCTTCGGCGTCGCCAACGCGGTGGTGGGCGTGCTGATGATCGTGTTGGCGGTGGTGTTGATGTAGGCAACGAGTCTTTGCATAAGATACGTTAGGGCGCGCTTAATCAAAGTCGAAAAAGGAATTCTATATGTCCATCTATGACAAGCCGGTGCGGTTATTGTTCAAGGATATGATCAAAGCCCTTGATGCCAAACCAGGAGAGTTGATAACACGCGAGCAAGTGTTCTCGTGGTTCCGCAATAACTACCCAAAGATAAAAGATGGCACAATTGCCGCGCACTTACTGAAAATGTCTACCAATGCGTCTAGCAGGGTGCATTACAATGTCAGTCTGGCAGGAGATGATGATCTGTTGTATCAGATCGACAGTCAGCGATTTCGCCTATACACACCAGATGCAGACCCTCCTCCCATATATGAGAAGGAGAAAGAGGCCGGGCGGGAAGATGTAGAAGAGGAAATTGAACCTGCCGTGGAGGTAGGCGAGTTTGCCTATGAAAAAGATCTTCAGAACTTCTTGGCAAAGAATTTGTTTCTAGTGGAACCAGGGTTACATTTGTATGAAGAAGAAGAGATCACCGGGATCGAATTTCCAGTAGGTAACCGTCGGATAGACATACTGGCAGTGGATGAGAATAGTGATTACGTGGTGATTGAGCTTAAGGTTTCTCGTGGCTATGATCGGGTTATAGGGCAACTCCTTCGCTATATGGCTTGGATTAAGAAGTACCAGGCAGACCCAGAGCAGAAGGTGCGGGGGATGATCATTGCTAGGGAAATCTCAGAAGACTTGTTGCTCGCTTGTTCTCAACTTGATAACATAGATCTTTATGAGTATGAGTTATCGGTTTCACTCCATCCGATGGGATTGCCTGGCTGACTTAATCTTCAACTGTTCCCTTCGGTCAAGGGGCGCGCCTAACAAGCGTATGCACCCGACGCGGCTACGCTGCTGTAATCGGCGGTGGAACGTGCTTTGGAGCTAGATTTTTGGCGAAGGGGTTTTCCCCGCACCCGCCGCGCGGGTGATGCGCAGGTCGTTAGGCCGCTTTGCTATCAGGGAAAAGGATGCGGTAAGACAAGCCAATGAAACAAGCCCTGCTGGATCGCATACGCGTCATCAACAAGCACGTGACGAACAAGCTGCTGATTCACATTGCGGGTAAGCGCTTCGGCCATTTCGCTGTCTTGGGCCACACCGGTCGCAAGAGCGGCAAGCTGTACCGGATGCCGATCATTGCTGAGCCTTTCCAGCACGGCTTTGTGATTGCGCTGACCTACGGGAAAAACGTTGACTGGTACAAAAACGTCGCGGCTAAAGGCGGCTGCTCGCTGAGGTGGAAGAACAAGGATTTCCAGCTCGTTCATCCTGAATTCATCGACAAAGAAATCGCTTTGATGGCCTTTCCGGCCATTTTTAGCGCCGGTTTACGAATGATGAAAATCCAGCATTTCCTGAAGTTGGAGATTGAGGGGCTAAATACCTATGGAATACACGGTAAGGGACATTGACATCTACTACGAAGTATACGGTTCGGGCACACCCATATTGATGATTCATGGATGGAGCCCGGATCACCGGCTGATGAAGGGCTGCATGGAACCGATCTTTGCAGCAAGCGACCAGCCCTGGCAGCGCATCTATTTCGATTTGCCGGGCATGGGTCGGACTAAAGGCGCTCCATGGATTACCGGATCTGATGCCATGCTCGATGTGATTCTGGAATTCGTCGATGGCATTATCCCCAATCAGCACTTTGCCGTCGCCGGGGAATCTTATGGCGGCTATCTGGCAAGAGGCGTGATCAAAGAGCGAACGGCGCTCGTCGATGGGCTGCTGCTCATTTGTCCCGTAGCCGTTCAGGAAACTCGAGAACTCAATGCGGCTGCTTTCCAGGTCTTTGTGAAAGACGAAACCCTTCTTGCCGGCCTATCCGAAGAAGACAGGCAGTATTTCGAAGGGATAAACGTCATTCAGGATCGGAGGGTTTGGGAGAGATTCAAGGAAGACATCCTTCCGGGATTGAAGCTTGCGGACTACACATTCCTGGAGAACAGCCTGAGCCAGCACGTCTCTTTTGAGCACGATGTTGATTTGATCGAGCAGCCCTATCAGCAGCCAACTTTGATGGTGATGGGCAGGCAGGATTCCGTGGTCGGCTATCGAGATCAGTGCCAGTTGATCGAGAATTTCCCTAGAGCCTCGTTCGTGATATTGGATAGGGCCGGTCATAATCTGCAAATCGAGCAGGACGTTCTCTTTGCTGCGTTGGTGAAAGAATGGTTGGATAGAGTAGCGGAGTTCGCAGCAATAAGGCTCTAGCGCGTACGTTGC
Organism: Anaerolineae bacterium; assembly: GCA_049975385.1. Classification (GTDB taxonomy): domain Bacteria; phylum Chloroflexota; class Anaerolineae; order B4-G1; family SLSP01; genus DSWT01. The sequence goes on from JBNGDO010000023.1 coordinate 6,797, forward strand.
CCTGACGCGATATAGTACGCTTACGCCCGCATAACGTGGGATACTTTGAAGT
>JBNGDO010000023.1:6858-13867 GCA_049975385.1 Anaerolineae bacterium
CGGGCCTAGTAACAGACACACAAAAACACACGCCCCGCGAGTGCTCGCGGGGCGTGTCGATGAAACAGACGCGCGCGTCTACTTACCACGTGCCTCGCGGATCCACTGCAAGACTTGCGCAGCCTTCTGTGCTATGCCTTGGAAGTTCCCCTCTGTGACGAATGGCTTGGTGATGAGTTTCGAACCGATTCCCACGCAGGCTACACCCGCTGCGAACCAGGCGTTGATGCTCTCTTGCGTGGCATCCACGCCGCCGGTGGGCATGATGCGCGTCCACGGGCATGGCCCCAAAACCGACTTGACGAAATCCGGCCCGCCCACCGATGTGCCGGGGAAGACCTTGACGATTTCCACGCCCAGCTCCTCCGCTGCGGCGATCTCTGTCGCGCTGCCGCAGCCGGGCGAGTAGGAGATTTTGCGGCGATTGCACAGCCGCGCGACTTCGGGATTGAAGTTTGGGCCGACGACGAAGTTCGCACCGTAAGCGATGTACAGCGCCGCTGTGGGCGCGTCCACGATGGAGCCGACGCCCAGGATGACCTGGGGATCGGCCTTGGCGAAGTGTTGGCTCAGTTCGAGGAACACCTGCGGCGCAAAATCGCCCCGGTTGGTGAATTCCACCACCGTCGCGCCGCCCGCCGCGCACGCCGCCACGATCTTCGCGGCGACTTCGACGTCGGCGTTGTAAAAGACCGGGACGAGGCCCAGTTCTACCATTTTGTTCAGAACCGTCAAACGATCAAAGCGTGCCATGTGCTTATCCTTTCTATAAATTAACCACTAAGACACGAAGACACTAAGAAGACTTATTGTAGACTTCGTGTCTTTGTGCCTTTGTATGAACAAATCTTACCGCGAGACGCGGCCTGAGGCGTCGCCGCCCATGAGCTTTTCGACCTCATCCACCGTGACGAGGTTGAAGTCACCGAGGATCGAGTGCTTGAGGCACGATGCAGCCACGGCAAAGTTAAGTGCCTTTTGAGGGTCGTCGTAGGTGCGCAGGCCGTAGATCAGCCCAGCGCAGAAAGAATCCCCGCCGCCGACGCGATCCACGATGTGCGTGATGTCGTAGACCGGCGCGCTGTAGAATGCGCCTTGTTGCCACAGCACGCCCGACCAGGTGTTGTGGCTCGCCGAGAGCGATCCGCGCAGTGTGATGGCGATGGTTTTGAGATTGGGGAAGCGCTCCGCGAGTGCGTTGCAGACATACTCGTATCCACTGGCCTCAACCTTGCCCGATGATACGTCGGCGTGAGGCGCTTTGATGCCGAACACTTTTTCCGCATCTTCCTCGTTGCCGATAGCGACGTCGCTGTAGCGCACCAGGTCGGGCATCACCTCACCGGCCTTCTTGCCCCACTTCCACAGCTTGGCGCGGAAGTTCAGATCGCACGACACGGTCAGCCCCATCTCTTTGGCGCCCTGCACCGCTTCCAGGCAGACGCCGGCAGCGCCTTCCGAGATCGCGGGCGTGATGCCGGTCCAGTGGAACCAGTCCGCGTCGGCGAAAACCGCACACCAGTCCACCATGCCGCGCTCGATTGTGGAGATGGCGGAGTTGGCCCGGTCGTAAACGACCTTGCTGCCGCGCTGGACTGCGCCGGTCTCCAGGAAGTAGATGCCCAGACGCTCGCCGCCACGCACGATGTAATCTGTCCCCACGCCGTACTGGCGCACGAATTGGATGCACGCCTCGCCCAGATCGTTTTTGGGCAAGCGGGTGACGTAGTTGACCGGGAGGCCGAAATTCGCCAGGGAGACGGCGACGTTCGCTTCGCCGCCGCCGTAGATCACGTCGAACGAACGTGCCTGTCCGAAACGTTGAAAGCTGGGCGGCGCCAACCGCATCATAATCTCACCAAACGTGACAACTTCCTTTACCATAGAAACCTCCTGATTCGTTTTAGAGTGTACATTGCCCTTATTGTACTCAAAAAAGAGAGATGCCAAACTTGGCGAGCGGTCTAAGGGCAGGATCATCGTATTTCAAGTTTACCCCCACCCCCCCCCACGCTTCGCGCGGGGGAGAGCGATAGTTTTTGGGCGTGCTGCGCACGCCCAAAAACACACATCTTAATTCGCCCCCTTCCCGCGCGCGGGAAGGGGGCAGGGGGGGATGGGCAATACCCTGTCGAACCACAGATTGCGAAGCGATAAGTTAAGTTCGATAACCCTGTAGCTATTTCAGATTGACACGCGCCTCCTTCATGGTATCATTTATGTGTTGGGTTTAGCACTCATCTACAGAGAGTGCTAACTTCTTTGAGTATGACTTTAGACTTTCGATTTGAAAATTTGAACTATTTTTGAATGACCGAATCACCTGAATTGACCATGCGGCAAGGCTTGCTGCTGAAGCTGATTGTTCGGGAACACGTCGAATCGACGATCCCGGTGGCTTCGCGTACCCTGGTGGAAAAATACGGGCTCGGCTTTAGCCCGGCAACGGTCCGCAATGAAATGGCGTCGCTTGAGGAGCTGGGGTATCTGGCACAGCCACACACGTCAGCGGGACGGGTGCCTACCGAGGCCGGGTTCCGCTACTTCGTGGCGCGCCTAATGGAAGAACAGTCGCTACCCGTTCCCGAACAGCGCCGCATCGCACACCAGTTCCACCAGGCTCGCGATCACATCGAGGCGTGGCTTCCGCTGGCGGCCTCGGTGCTGGCTCATTCGTCGGGCGTAGCTTCGGTGGTGACCGCGCCACGCACGATGGAGCCCGTGTACAAGCACCTGGAACTCGTTCTCACGCATGGACGGGCAGTGCTGCTGATCTTGGTCTTGCAGGGTGGCACGGTGGAACAGCAGATGTTGGCGCTTTCGGAGTCGCTGAGCCAGGCGACGCTACGCGACGTTGCCGATCGCCTCAACCAGATCTTCGCCGGTCTGCGTGTCGCGGGCATCGAAGCGCGAATAGGGGGGCTGCCTACACTGGAAGCTGACATCGCCCGGCTGGTTGTCTCGATTATGCGTGGCATCGAGGGTACACCATCGGACGAGATTTACCAGCATGGTCTCTCCGACTTGTTGCAAGAACCGGAGTTTACCGAAGGTGACGCAGTCTCCACTTCTGTGGTGCGCGTGTTGGAAGAGCGCAGTCTGCTCCAGGCGGTGCTGGCGGAGACGTTGACCCCGGCGGTGGGCGTGGGCAGCGTGCGCGTCCTCATCGGCGGCGAAGGTCGTTGGGATGAGCTGCGCGCGTGCAGCGTCGTGCTCGCGCGCTACGGTGCGATGAACTACGCGACCGGCGCCCTCGGCGTCGTCGGGCCGATTCGCATGCCTTACGGGCGAACCATTTCCGTCGTGCGTTTCGTAGCGAACATCCTCGGCGAACTGGTCTATGAGACGTACCAGCCCGGGATTCGCGGTATTTTCCCTGAATCCGAAGAGTAATTTCAGCATAGAACGATATATTGAAAGGCGGCATCTTCTCAGATAGCCGGGCACTTTCCCTGCTATTGGGTTGATACGTAAAACATTTGGTGGAGGAACGCTTATTATGGCAGAAGAAATTAACGAAGAAAACACGACCGAACTTGAGGAAGGTGAAGTTCTTGAAATTGTGACTGAAGAATCTGAAACGCCTGTGGCGGAGGCCCCTCCGGAGACGAAGGAGTCCCCGTCTGCAGAACCTACGTTCGAGGGAAAAGGCCTTGAGGAAAAGCTACAGCAGCTTGAGGCGCAATTGGCCGAAGCTGAGCAGAAGGCCGCGGAATATCTCGACAGTTTGCAGCGCTCGCAGGCCTCCTTTGCAAACTATCGCAAGCGTAACGAGACCGAACAGGTTTCGTGGCGCAGTGTGGCGAATGCCGCGCTGTTGAGCCGTTTTCTGCCGGTCTTGGACGATTTCGAGCGCGCGTTCCAGGCCTTGCCGAAAGATTTGGAGGGAAACCCGTGGTTGCAGGGCATCACCCTCATCCAGCGCAAGATCGCCGGTATTCTCGAAGCGGAGAACGTGAAACCCATCGAACTGCAACCGGGCGACACGTTCGATCCGCTCTATCATCAAGCCGTGCTTTACCAGGAAGTCCCGGACTTTGAAGATGGGCAGATCGTCGCCGAGGTTGAGCGCGGCTACATCCTGGGTGAGCGCCTGCTGCGCCCTTCGTCGGTGGTGGTGGCGAAAGCGCCGCCTCGTGCACCGGAGCCAGGGCCGGAACCTGAGGTCAAAGTGATGGACGCAGAAGTGACGGATGCAGAAGCGATTGATGTGGAAGTCATGGACGCGGACGTGGTGGATGCAGAGGTTGTGGATGCGGAAATCGTAGAGGATGACTCCGCTTGTTATGAAGATGAATTTGGCGAATGTCCAACTCCGGCAACTGAGCAAGAAAGTGCCTGTTGTTGCGGGGATGATGAAACTTGCGACTGTCAAGATGCGGCATAATGCGCGAGATGATGTATGAGTAGAGATTATTATGAAGTATTGGGCGTCTCCCGAGATGCCAGCCAGGAAGAGATCAAACGTGCGTATCGGCAGTTGGCACGCAAGTACCATCCCGATGTAAGTTCCGAGCACGATGCGGAAGAGCGTTTCAAGGAAGTCAATTCTGCATATGAGGTGCTTTCCGATCCCGATAAGCGCAGAATGTACAATACTTACGGGACGGACATCCCGAACGGCTTCGCCGGTTTCGACTTTGGCGGTGGGCGCGATCCCTTCGACATCTTTGCCGAGGTGTTCGGCAATCTGGGTGGATTTGGCGGTTTTGGGCAGACGAGCCGCAGCGGCCCCCGGCGCGGCGGTGACGTGCGTAGCGGCATCGATATCACCTTCGAGGAAGCCGTCTTCGGCGTTGAAAAAGAAGTCGAGGTCCAGCGGCAAGAAGTCTGCCCCACCTGCGATGGTTCGCGGGCTGAACCGGGAACGCCGGTGGAGCAGTGCCCGGAATGTCGCGGCGCGGGACAAGTGCGCCACACGCAACGGACGTTTCTGGGATCATTCGTCAACATCGTCACCTGCCCGCGCTGTAATGGTAAAGGCACGATTGTGACCAAACCATGCCACGAGTGTAACGGTCAGGGCCGGGTCTACCGGCGACGACGGATCAAAGTGGCCATACCGGCGGGTGTCGATGACGGCGTCACGATCCGGCTGGCGGGGCAGGGTGAATCGGGCGAGCGTGGCGGGCCGCCGGGAAATCTGTATGTCACGCTTCACGTCAGGCCGCACGCCTACTTCAAACGTCACAACAACGACGTCATCCTCGAAATGCAGATCAACGTGGCGCAGGCGACACTGGGTGACGCGGTTACCGTCCCTACTTTGGAGGGCGAACGGCAGATCACTGTGCCTGCCGGGACCCAATCCGGCGCGATCTTCCGTTTGCGTAATTTGGGCGTTCCCTATTTGCGCGGCAACGGGCGCGGAGATCAGTTGATCGTCGTGCAGGTGGCTACCCCGACGCGCCTTTCGGCGCGCCAAAAAGAATTATTCCACGAATTGGCTGGCACGCTCGACACAGAGGTGATCGTCGAGGAGAAACTGGGGTTTGTGGATCGCGTCAAAGAGGCGTTGGGATTATAACGGTGCAGACGGAATGGCTCGAGGTCAGCGTCACGGTTGTGCCTGAGGCGGCGGAAGCCATCGCTGAAGCGCTCAACCGTTACGCGCCGCAGGGCGTCGCCATTGACCTAGGCATGGGCGATGAAACCGCAGTACAAGAGGTAACCGTCAAAGCCTATCTTGCGGTGGATGATGGCATTGCCGAGCGGCGTCAAAAGGTAGAGGAGGCGCTCTGGCATCTGCAGCACATCTGGCCCGTGATCCCCGATCCGCTCTTTACGCCGATCCGTGACCAAGACTGGACGGCCGGCTGGAAAGAAAGCATTCCCGTATTGCATTTGGGCCGGCGGGTGGTTATCAAACCCTCGTGGCGGGAATATGCGATACAGCCCGGCGAGCTTTTGTTGGAGATGGACCCCGGTCTGGCGTTCGGCACAGGCCTGCATCCCACGACGCAGTTGTGTGTCGAAGCGTTGGAGGATTTGGTGCAGCCGGGGATGCGTGTGTTGGACCTGGGCACCGGCACGGCTATCCTGGCGCTCGTCGCGGCGAAGCTGGGGGCGGCAGATGTCCTCGCTGTCGATAATGACGTCAATGCGGTGGTGGTTGCGCGACGGAATGCGCGCAACAACGCCGCCGCGCACCAGATACGGGTGCTGCATGGCTCGCTGGCGGAGGTGGGTGAGCCGTACGATCTGGTCGTCGCCAATATCCTCGCGCACGTCATCGTTGCGATGTCGGCATCGGGACTGGCTACGCGGATCCGCCGCGGTGGGGTGCTGGTGGTTTCTGGCATTTTGGAAGAACAGGTGGACGAGGTCGCAGCGGCGTTGGCTGCGCATGGGCTGTCTATCGCTGAGCGCCGGCAGCGCGATAGCTGGGTGACTCTGGTCGCACGTAAGCTGCATGCGAGCCGCTAACAATCCGTTCAATCTGTCGACACAAAAACAACGCCGGCCTTTTTGGCCGGCGTTGTGCATTTCTTTTAGAAGATCAATCGATGATTGATTAGTCCTATTTTTCTTGACTACTTATGTTACGCTGTTTCTTGTGGCGGTAGACGATGCGTCCCCGTGTCAAGTCGTAGGGCGAGAGTTCCACACGCACGCGATCCCCTAGCAGGATGCGAATGTAATATTTGCGCATTTTCCCGGATAGATAAGCTAAGATTTCGTGCCCAGAATCCAATTCCACGCGGAACTGCGTGCCGGGCAGTGCCTCTATAACGGTCCCTTCTACTACAATTTTCTCTTCTTTAGCCATCCGGTTTATTCTCTCCTCTAAGTTACAGTCTCGATCTCAGCCTCGGTCTCAACCGCCTCGTCGCTTTCGGTAACGACAGGCGTGGCTTCTTCGACAGTTTCAGTAGCCTCCATAACGTCTTTAACTTCGGGAGATGGCTTTTCATCAGGCTCGCTTTCAGCGGCCTCTAGAGGCTCTGTATCCTTGTCCTCATCGGTTTCGCTTTCAGCGGCCTCAACAGCCTCTGTGTCTTCGTCCTCA
>JBNGDO010000023.1:13967-44408 GCA_049975385.1 Anaerolineae bacterium
CCTCATCGACTTCGCTTTCAGCGGCTTCGACAGCCTCTGTAGCTTCGTCCTCATCGGTTTCGCTTTCAGCGGCCTCAACAGCCTCTGTGTCTTCGTCCTCATCGGCTTCGCTTTCGTCGACCTCAACAGCCTCTGTGTCTTGATCCTCATCGACTTCGCTTTCAGCGGCTTCGACAGCCTCTGTAGCTTCGTCCTCATCAGCTTCGCCTGCAGATTCCGATTCAACCTTGTCTTCATCCGTTTCCGTGGTGGCGTCGGCCTCTTCCTCTATCTCTTCTTCGGCTTCGGCCTGACTCGGCGCTTCAGCGGCTTTCGAGAGTGCCCATTCTTCCCATTCGTCGCGGCGAACTTGCCGGACGCTTAGTCCGATGCGCCGGCGGTCCGATTCAACGCGAATGATTTTCACCAGGATGCTGTCACCCGACGCTAACTCGTTGCGTTGTTCAATATCACCAAGCTCAGAGTTGTGCAGTAGTCCCTCGACGCCCGGTTCCAATTCGACGAAGATGCCGAAGTCCACGACCTGGGTGACCTTGCCTTCAATCAACGTGCCTTCCTCATACTTTTCAGGCGCGATTTCCCACGGATCTGGTGAAAGGGCCTTGATGCTCAAGGCGATGCGCTGGCGGTCGCGGTCGACGTTGAGAACTTTGACCTTGATGCGCTGGCCTTCGTGATAGGCCTCGCGCGGATCCTCAATGCGGCCCCATGACAGTTCGGAGATGTGCACCAGGCCGTCTAACCCACCGAGATTGACGAACAGGCCGAAGTCGGTGATCTGGCTGATACGTCCACGCCGGACCTGCCCGGCCTCCAGTTCTTCCATAAGTTTGCGGCGACGTGCTGCGCGCCACTCTTTAGCGGCGGCTCGTTGCGAGAGGATGAGGCGACGGCGACGGCGATTGACTTCGATGACTTTGAGCATAATGGGCTGCCCAATCATTGAGCGCAAACGACGATGCCGTTCGGCGGCCTGCCGGATACGGGAGAAGCCGATCAGTTGGGACATCGGGATAAATCCGCGTAAACGACCGAACTCAATCGTCAGACCGCCACGGTTGGAGTCCAAAACCTCTGCTTCGTAAACGGACTCGTCTTCGCGTAGTTTCTCGGCCTTAATCCAGTCCTCCTGGAGCAACGCCTGAGAGACTGACAACTCGACATTGCCGTCTGAGTCGCGGAAACGGGTGACAATGACATTGACGTTGTCACCGACGTTGAACGTCTTATCTTCGAGGTCCTCGAGGTCTTCACTGGGGACAAATCCATCGCGTTTTGCACCGATGTCAACAACCAGTCCGCCATCCTTAATCGCTAGGACTACGCCTTCACGGAGTTCTCCGCGCCGAAGTTCGGTACCTGCTAATGATTCTTCGAGTTGATCCTCCCATTGTTCCATTGAGACAGGCTCGGTTGGGGTCGCCTTTTTTTCTTCCACATCCACTCCTCTTCCACTCAGTATTGCAAACTCGCGTCACACGTGCAACTTGAGCGGTCTTCTAAAATTTCCCGTATTCTATCATACCAAGGCATAATGTCAAACTTTTAGCAAAGACTACAAAAGTCTCAATTCAAGTCCACACTTCACAGTGTTTTGTATGACGGCGGTGTCTGGTTAACCAAGCGCCTCGTGAGACTTTTGTAGTCTTTACCCCGGCTCAAGTGATGCTGATTGCTGCCTCACCACCGTCAACGGGGATCGATGTGCCCGATATCCAGGTGATGCGCGGGTCGGAAAGTGCCACGAGGACCTGAGCTACATCTTCGGGCGTGGTCAGCCGGTGTGCCGGGTGATGGGTTAGCACGGTTTCGATGATCTTCTCGTGACCGGGAATGGCGCGCAACGCGGGGGTGTCGGTCACACCGGGCATCAGGCAATTGACGGCGATGCCACGCGGGGCCAGTTCGAGCGCCAACTGGCGCGTGTGAGCTTCCAAAGCGGCTTTGGCGGCTGAGACGGCCCCGTAGTGCGGCGCAGCCCGCTGCGATCCCATGCTGCTCATCGAATAAATTCGGCTGCCCGCGCCTAACAGGTTGGCCCGCACCAGATCCTGTGTCCAGTAGACGAGGCTGTGTGCCATCACCCGTAGCGTCATCTCCATCTGTTCCTCGGTGGTGGCATCCTCCGGTGATGCGGTGATGTACGGGCGCAGGCTGCCGAAGGCCAGGGTGTGGACCATCAGGTGAATGGTGGGGTACTCGGCGTCTTGAAGTGTCGCGGCAATGGTCCCGATGACGCGCGCTCGCCGCCGTGCATCGGCAGCGTTGGTGTTGAAGAAGATGGCCCGGCTGCCGGCGGCCTCTACGTCGGCGATGACGGATTCGGCTTGTTCGATGCTGCGGCGCGGATCCAGGTGGACGCCGAAGACGTTCATCCCAGCCTGTGATAGGGCTCGTGCCGTCGCCGCGCCGAATCCGCTGGAGGCACCCAGGATGAGTGCCCAGCGATTTTTCAGTGAGACATTCTCTTGATGCACAACTCCCTCCTACGAATCAACCACAGAGACACGGAGGTCACAGAGAAAATCTAAAAAACTCTGTGTTCTCTATGTCTCTGTGGTTTGAATTTCTCAGTCAAAGTCCATGTCGCCGCCCATTGGGCCGGCGTCTCCGGCCAAATCGGGGATCTCTTTCTCAATTTGCTCGGGGTCTTGCCCGGCTTCCAGGCGATCGATGACCTCGTCGAATTCTGGCCCGAGGTCACCAGCTTCGTCGCCCATCTCGTTGACCATTTTGCGCATAAAGCGCCCCATACTTTTCGGATCGTTCTCGTCGAAGTCGCCCCAGGCGCTCGGATCGGCCAGGTCTTCGAGACGGCTGTCCTCGGAACGCACGACGCGCACACGCGAGACCAAACGGCGCACTTCCCGGCTCCGGCAATGTTTGCACACGACTGTGCTCTCGTCGATGGCGGAAAAAGAGCGCCAAAATACCGAGAACCGGCGGCGACACTTCTTGCAGCGGTATTCGTAAATCGGCATCTTTCTCTCCTTCAGTATCTGTGGTATATTACGATGAGATATTATACCGAAAATGTCGGGGAGGAGCAAGTTTTTATGGAGGAAGACGTAACCGATTTGTATCACCGTCCGCATTATCCTCTACTCATCGTGATTTCCGGGCCCTCAGGGGTGGGAAAAGACAGCGTCGTCGCACAGATGCGACAGCGCCAATCTTCGTTCCATTTCGTAGTCACGGCGACGTCGCGAGCACCACGCCCCGATGAGGTACATGGCGTGGATTACTTTTTCGTCTCCGAAAGCGAGTTCCAGGAGCTGATCCGCCAGGATGAACTGCTGGAGCACGCGATGGTCTACGGGCAGTACAAGGGGATTCCCAAGCAGCAGGTGCGTGACGCATTGAACAGCGGCAAGGATGTGGTCATGCGTCTGGATGTGCAGGGGGCGGCGACGGTCAGACGAATGGCTCCAGATGCAATCCTTATTTTTTTGAGTGCCGCTTCGGAGGAAGAATTGCACGAGCGTCTGCAGCGCCGTCAGACAGAATCCGAGGAGCAGTTGCATCACCGGATGGAATTGGCGCGCGAAGAAATGCGCCGCATCGGCGAATTCGATTACGTGGTCATCAATCGAGAATGTGCATTGGATGAGACGGTAGAGCAAGTCTTGCGCATTATCTCCGCCGAGCACTGCCGCGTTCAACAGCGGCACGTGACGTTGTGAGGCCATTGCAGGTACGAGGTAGTTATGGCGGGTAAAACGCCTTTGTCTTTGAACGTGGGGGACGTCGTCGAACTGCGCAAAGACCACCCGTGCGGCGGCAACACCTGGCGCATCCTACGGGTGGGTGTGGATATCGGCATGGAGTGCTTGACGTGCCGGCGTTACGTGCTGGTTCCGCGAACCCGCTTCGAGGCGCGGGTCAAGCGTTTTGTGGAACGGGCCTCCGGTGCGCCGGGGGCAGAGTAATGCGGGCAGTGCGCTCACCTACGCCCGCTATTTCCCCCAAGCGCTTTCTATTCCTTTTCTCCGACACCGGCGGCGGACATCGCGCCTCGGCGCAGGCCGTCAAAGATGAAATGGTCCGCCTGTATGGCGACGCCGTGATGGTCGAGATGGTCGACATCTTTGTGGAAATGCGCCGCTGGCCGTTTGACCGGTTCCCGGAGTGGTATCCCATCGCTGTAGGGCTGAACGGCGTTCCATGGCATATCAGTTATCATCTCTCCGATGCGCTGCCGGTGGTCAAACTGCTCTCGAGGATGGTGTGGCCTTATGCTGGGCCGTCGCTTTGTCACCTGTTGGCACAGCATCCCGCCGACGTGATGGTGTCCTTTCACGGAGTGCCAAACGCGGCGCTGCTGTTGGCGCGACGGAAGATGGCGTTGCGCAATCCGTTTGCCATCGTAGCGCTGGATTTGGTCAGCGTTCACGCGGGATGGTTCACACCGGGCGCGCATAAGTATATCGTTCCTACTGAAGCGGCCCGGCAACGCGCCTTGCGCGCAGGCGTGACGGCAAAACGTATCCACGTGATCGGGATGCCCACGCGCCGTTCTTTCGTTGAAGTCCGCGACATGGCTCAGACCAAAGCCCGCGACCGTTTGGGCTTGCCGCAGGATCGCCCCATTGTCATGATAATCGGTGGTGGTGAGGGGATGGGACCGTTGGTCCCGGCCGTGCGCGCGATTGCCGAGCGCGAACCGGATGCCTATCTCGTCGTTATCGCGGGGCGCAATCAGGCGCTTTATGATGTGTTGCAGGCTTTGGATACACCCGTTCCACTGCACGTGGAGGGGTTTTTGACCAATATCGCTGTGTGGATGCGCGCCGCGGATATACTCGTCACCAAGGCTGGCCCGAACACGTTGGCAGAGGCGTTCATCGCCGGGCTACCGTTGGTCCTTTACGCTGCGATTCCGGGCCAGGAAGAGGGCAACATCCTCCATGTCGTCGAAAATGATGCAGGTGTGTGGGCGCCTAAGTCCCAGGCGGTGGCAGATGCGGTCATGGAATTGCTGGCGGACCCGGTGCGGCGTGCGGCGATGGCGGCGCATTCGCAAGCGTTAGCGCGTCCACACGCCACCGAAGAAATCGCCCGTCATTTGTGGGATTTAAGGCGTTAAAGTATAATATTTCGGATGGATACCGATTTACACCGTTTCTTGCAATACCTGAGGTTCGAGCGTGGGTATGCTGCCAACACGCTAGCTGCTTATGAGCGGGATTTGATGCAATTCCAGGAATTTATGCAAGCATCCGGCCTGACGCAGTGGAGTGCGTTGAAGCCTGCCGTACTCGAAGATTTTGTGGCCTCGCTTCAGGATCGTGGGTATAGCACGGCAACAGTAGGCCGGAAGGTTGCGGCGGCGCGTTCTTTTCTCCACTTTCTCTTTGCCGAGGGGGTGATCGAGAGCGAGTTGGTGGATTGGTTGCACCAACCGAAGGTGGGTAAACGTTTGCCGCACACTCTGTCCCGCGAGGCGGTTCAGCGTTTGTTGGCTGCAGCATCGGTCGAGGAGACGCCCCTGGCCTTGCGGGATCGCGCGCTGTTGGAAATGTTGTATGCGACGGGGATGCGGGCGAGTGAGATACTCAATCTTCGTATGGGAGATGTGGATCTGGCCAACAATACCGTGTTGTGTATGGGAAAAGGTAGCAAGGAGCGCCTGATTCCTTTGTATCCAGCGGCACGAGATTGCGTACAACGTTACGTCGAAGAAGGGCGGCCTTTTTTGTTACGCGAGACTGCCGAGAAGACGCTGTTCCTCAACAACCTGGGCAATGCTTTGACCCGGCAGGGTCTCTGGTTTCTGGTGCAACACTACGCGCAAGCGGCGGGTTTGGAATCGCGGGTGACACCGCACATCCTGCGCCATACGTTCGCCACACATCTTCTGGATGGCGGGGCTGATTTGCGTGAAGTCCAGCAGTTTTTGGGGCACGCCAACATCACCACGACGCAGATTTATACTGAGATTTCGAGCCAGCGCAAGCGCGAAGTCTACGACCGTGCTCACCCACGCGCTCACCTGGACGCCGAAGAAACATAACGACTAACGGCTGATGACTGTTAGGGCCTAATCACGCAAATTCTTGTCCAACGAGCAAGAAAACGGGCATCGAAAGTCTTTTGAGCTCCGGTTTATCCGGGTTAGGGCCTAATCACGCAAATTCTTGCCCAACGAGCAAGGAAACGGGCGTCGAAAGCGTTTTTTGTTCCGGTTTATCCGGGTTAGGGCCTAATCACGCAAATTTTTGTCCAACGAGCAAGAAAACGGGCATCGAAAGTCTTTTGAGCTCCGGTTTATCCGGGTTAGGAGGTTCATTATGGAAGAATTCTTTGGGACGCATGAATTCAATGAGGCGGTGACGGCAATTCGCCGTGATACTGACCTGAAGCCGCGCGTGGGAATGATCCTCGGATCGGGGTTGAACGCTTTGGCTGAGTCGGTAGAAGATGCGGTGTCCATTCCCTTTGCCGACATCCCGCATTTTCCTGTTTCTACAGTGGAGGGACACTCTGGGCGCTTGATGTTAGGTACGCTCGAAGGCGTTCCAGTGGTGGTGATGCAGGGCCGTGCACACTACTACGAGGGCTATAGTATGGGCCGTGTCGGGTTACCCATCCGTGTGATGAAGCTTCTCGGCGCAGAACTCCTCATCGTGACGAATGCTGCGGGTGGGTTGAACATGACCTACCGGGCCGGTGAGGTGATGATCATCCGCGATCACATCAATTTGATCGGCATGGCCGGCCTGAATCCTCTGCGTGGCCCGAACCTGCCTGAGTTTGGCCCCCGTTTCCCCAGCATGAACGAGGCTTACGAACCCGAACTGCGCCAACTGGCCCAGGAAATCGCTCTGGAAGCCGCAATTCCGGCGCATCAGGGTGTCTACATTTGCCTGGCCGGCCCGAGCTTCGAAACACCCGCCGACGTGCGCTTCCTGCGCCTCATCGGTGCGGACGCTGTAGGGATGTCTACAGTGCCGGAGGTGATCGTGGCCCGGCACAGCGGGATGCGTGTGCTTGGACTCTCGGGGCTGAGCAACACTCTATTGGGCGAGGAGGGCGCGCCGCCGCCGGACCACGAGGAAGTGTTGGAGGCCGGGCGCGTGCTAACGCCCCGTTTGGAGACGATCATCCGGGGGGTGTTGCGTCGCCTATGACGACGGTGCTTTCATGGCTGGGGCAGCAAGCCCTGTGGATCGGCGTTATCTGCTTGTTAGGCGCGCTGGGCTACGTTATCACCGCGATCTCCACCAAACGCCGGCGCGACGTTGCGCAGTTCTCTTTGGAGCGCGAAGTGTACCAGCAGCGCATGATTCGCGCCTGGCTGACGGCGACGCTGTTCCTGGTGCTCGGGACGGTCGTGTTCTTGCTGCGTGCGTATGTGTTGCCTGCGGCGCCGGTAACGACAACACCTGCGCCCACGGTGGGGGTGGGATTGTTCACGCTCACGCCTACGCCGCCAGGGCCGGTGGAGACGCCGGGTGTTGGAACGCCAGCATCACCCTTGACTGCTACGGAGATGCTGACCACGGTGGTGATCCCTGCAACGCAGCCGACGCCGACAGACGTTGTTTTACCTACAGCGACGTCCGTTCCGCCGGATGCCTATCAGCCCGATTGCCCGGCGACCGAGGCGCAGTTGACGCTGCCTACTGCCGGAAGCAATGTGGCGGGAGAAGTGCAAGTGGAAGGCACGGCTAACGTCAATGCCTTCTCATACTACAAGTTCGAGGTGCAGTTCCCGGGATCGGACACACCGAATTTCATCTCGCAATACGATACTGCGGTAGAAAACGGAGTCTTGGGAACGTGGGACGTCTCGGACCCGAGTCGTTACCCACCGGGTGGACCCTATCGCTTCAGGTTAGTCGTTGTGGACATCTATGGTAACACGACGACCTGCACGATCCCGGTCAACGTCGTCGCGCCATAAAACGATTTTGGATTTCTGTTGTGGCGGTAGCCATACCCTTTATTGTGCCGTAGCTGCTCTCTGACCAAGCCACCTGCAGGCAACTTTGGACTTTTGACTTGGGACCTTGGACTAAATACAGGAGGAATTATGCGTATCCGTGTGGCTCGTGAAGACGACTGGAAAGCGTGTCTGGCAATCGATGGTGACTATGAAACCGAATCCGCCTGGCAGATGGAGGGGCTGCGCGGCGACGGCGAGTGGGGCGCGCTTTTCCGGGAAGTGCGTCTGCCGCGCAAACAGCGCGTTGCCCCTTTTCTCACGCCAGAGGCCCGGGCAAAGTGCTGGGCGCGCAGCGACGCCTTTTGGGTTGCCGTCGAAGGCCGCAAGGTGGTAGGCTATTTGGCGCTGTCGCTGGCGGCTGAGCGAGGCGAGGCGCGCATCAATGATCTGGTGGTAGCTGAAGTGTACCGCCGCCATGGCGTTGCAACGGAATTGTTGAACCGTGCCGCCGAGTGGGCGTTGCGCAAGGACGTCGAGCATTTGATTCTGGAGTGTCCCCTCAAGGCCCAACCAGCGATTGGTTTTGCGATCAAGCACCGCTTCGTCTTCTGTGGGTTTCAGGATGCGTATTGGCCTGGACAGGAAGTGGGGATTTTCTTCCGCAAGCGTGTGCGGTAAAAAGATGCAAGAAACAAGATGCAGGATGTAATAAAGTAAGATAAAGTAGTTGTTTTGAAATCGACTATAGATTTTGGACATTAGACTTTCGACTTTTACTTATGGATTGGTTAAATTTTCTCATCAAAGCGAATGATGTGTTGATGGCGGGTGTGGCGGCAACCGCTTTTGCTCTCGCACTCTACCTTATTTTCTACAATCGCCAGAGCCGGGTCTCGAACACATTCGGCGGCTTGTTGGTGTGCGTGATTGTCGTCTATTTGTTTGATCTGCTGCCGCCCAACGACACGGTCCAAGCGCAGGCGGGGATGCTGCTGCGCCTGCAGTGGTTGGGCATCGCGTTCACCCCGCCATTTTACATTGAATTTGTGCGTGCGATTCGTCTCTCGGTGATGGAAGATCGCTTCCCCGGTTGGGTGCGTTGGGGTAGCTTCGTGCTCAGCGGTGTTGTGGCGCTGCTGGCCTTTTTCACTGATCTGGTGGTTTATGAGGGGGTACCATACAACGGCGCTATCTCAGCCGGCGCACAGCATTTGCTACCCGGTCCGCTCTTCTATCCCTTCGCTTTTGCCTTTGCTGGCGTCGCGTTGTGGGGATTGCGGGAAACGTTGGTTGCGCGACGGCGGTGTTACACCCACGCGGCGCGGCGTCGTATGGCGTACTTGCTCGTCAGTTTTGTCGCACCGGCCATGGGAGTGTTTCCTTACCTGTTGCTGATTGGCTGGCCGACGCGTCTGCCGGGAATCCTGTTCTGGCTTCTGCTCTTCGTGGGAAACGTCGCCGTCGCCGCGATGCTGGTGTTGATGGCCTACAGCGTCGCTTTCATCGGCGCACTGACGCCCGACCGGGTGATCAAGCACCGGATGGTGCGTTTTCTCCTGCGCGGTCCGTTGACAGCAAGCCTTGCGCTGGTGATGTTCGGCGTTGGGCTGACCCTGGAGCCGGTGTTGGGCGTGCGCCAATATACGCTCTCGTTGATCGTCTCTGCCGGAACTGTCATCGTGATGCAGTTGGGTGTGGAACTGGCAAAGCCGTTGATTGACCTGGCGCTCTACCGCGAAGGGCGAGAAGAGGTAGCGCGAGTGCAGGAATTGAGCCAACGTCTGCTGACCACCACCGATCTACATCAATTCTTGGAAAACGTCCTGGCTGCGGTTTGCGAAATTCTCCACAGCAGCGGTGGCTTCCTGGCGATGTTGGACAACGGCGAATTGCATTGGGATATCCGCTGTAACTGGTCGCTCTCGCAAGAAGACGTTGCCCAGATTCCTTTGAAAGAAGTGTCGTGTGCGCAAAAGCAGGATCGTTTTATCTTCTGGGATGGCTATTGGGTGCTCGTCATCTACGATAAGAGCGGGGATGACATGCTCGGTTTGATCGGGTTACGCGCACCTGAGGCTCGCCTACCCCTTGCAGCGGAGCAGGGAGAGTTGCTGGATGATCTGTTGGTGCAGGCGAGCGCTGCATTGGAGGACCGGCGGTTGCAGCAAGTCGTATTCGGCGCTTTCTCACCGTTGCTCTCCGAGCTGACGGACATTCAGAGACGCGGGAGCATCCTGCGTTACGCTGGCGAGGCAGTAGGTGGCTTTACGTTGACCCAGTCGCCGGAACTACCACAGTGGGTGCACGATGCACTCGCGCACTATTGGGGTGGCCCGCGTCTGACCGAGAACCCGCTGCTGGATCTGGAAGTCGTCAAGCAAGCTGCTGCCGGTCAAGATGGGAGTGTCGTCAAAGGCTTGCGGGTGGTGCTGGCCGATGCCATTGAGCGCCTGCGTCCCGATGGTGAACGCAAGTTGACAGCACCGGAATGGCTGCTATACAATATACTTGAAATGAAATTCCTGCGCGGGCACAAAGTCCGCGAGGTGGCAATGCGGTTGGCGGTGAGTGAGTCGGACCTGTATCGTAAACAGCGGATAGCGATTGAAAATCTGGCCGAGATCATCGTAACGATGGAAGAAGAGGCGCATAATGGTCAGAATGGGTTGCCGACCGCGCTTCACAGCGGTCAACAGCAGCAGAGCCTTATGCACCCGTGAGGTTTGGGCAAAAGGTACCTTGCGAAGGTTGGATAGTGTCTGCGCCTTTGTTAGGTTGGTGATAAAAGGAGTTATTGGTATGGACCATTATGTTCCCCCGCATTCGCCGCTTTGTGAGAGTTATTGGGATGTTATTTTGGAAGAGGGCCCGGTCAGTATGGGGCATGCTGCCGTTGCTTGGGAGTGGATTGAAGCACCGGAGGTGCCAATGGCTGTGTGGGACGAAGCCCGTCAGCTTTTACGCGCCCACGCAATTCTGGAGTTAGTCGTCGATGGGTTCAACCGGGGAGGGCTAATGGCGCACTGGAAGGGCGTGGAGTGCTTTATCCCGGCCTCACATCTGATTGATTATCCGTTCCCCGCCGATCCCGATGCGCGTGAGCAATGCTTCAAAGACTTCGTGGGTAAGAAGTTGCGGTTATGCGTCATCGAAGTGGAGCCGATACGCAATCGTATTCTCCTCTCGGAACGCCAGGTATCGGAGTGCGAGTTGATGCAGCCCGAGTGGCCCGACTGGCTGTGCGCCGGTTACACGTGCACGGGGAAAGTCACCAGCGTGCGCCCGTTTGGCGCGTTCGTCGATATTGGTCCATTGGAAGGGATGGTGCATATTTCTGAGATCTCGTGGGGTCGGGTGCGCGATCCCGAGAACTTTTTACAACCGGGTCAGGATGTACGCGTCAAAATCCTCAACGTTGATCTGGAACATCAGCGTGTAGGCTTGAGCTTGAAACGGCTGAAGGCGAACCCCTGGATGTCCGTTCACACGCAGATCAAGCCGGGCGACGTACTCACGGGCACCGTCGCCAGCGTTGAACGTTTCGGTATCTTCGTGGAACTGGTAGACGGCCTTGAAGGCCTGCTGCATGCTTCGGAGCTAGAGCGTAACGACGACGCCGGCACCAGTCAATACGACTACGTCGTGGGGCAACAAGTCACGGTGCGCGTTTTGGAGATTGTGCCTGAAGAACATCGCATTGCGTTGGGGATGGTGCCCGGAGGGAGCACGTATGGCACGGCGTAAAGCCGTCTCAATGGCCCGGCCCTCCGGTAGGCGGAGGACCAAATCCCGCAGCAAGAAAATGGCTGCATCTAAACGGGCGTCTACATCTACATCGAAGCGCAGGACCAGCAAGTCACGCGCTTCGGCGCAAAAGGTCACTGTGGGGAGTGTCTTGATCAGGGTCGCGCAGCTTTTTTTTAGTTGGCTCAAAGGACCTACCGGACAACAGTTGCTGGCTGTAGCGCTCATTCTCTTCGGGTTACTGACGATAGTTGCCCTCACCGGCAAAGTCGAAGGCGTTAACTCTGGGGTGTTAATAAACGGCTGGGTGCATTTGTTGGTGTTCGTGTTCGGTTGGGGGGCCTATCCTGTAGCGGCGATGATCGTCGGGTTGGGATTGCTGTGGCTACGTCATCTGGTCCACCAGCCGATGACCTGGCGCTGGCGTCCGGTTCTGGGCTTCGAATTGACCCTCATCGCGCTGTTGACCCTCACCGCGACCCTTATCAGCGGCGTGGCGGACTATCCACGCAGTTGGGGTTTGGTCGAATCAGGGCGTGGCGGTGGTGTGGTCGGATGGGCATTTTACGTGTTGCTGAACGACGCACTCGGCCCATTGATCACCGGTTTCCTCATGGCGTTGGTGATCCTGATTGGGCTTGCACTCGCGTTTGATGTGACCAAGGAAGACCTACGCCTCTTTGGACAGCGCCTCGTCGAGATCGGCGCAGCATGGCGCGCGCGACGGGCTGATGGCGCACTGAAGGAAGCCGCTTCTGAGCCAGTAGCGCAGGTGTCCGGTGGGGTTGCTACTTCGCCGATCCCGCAGCACCGAGAAACGTCCCCCCCGGTCGTTGAGCCGCCATCGGTGGCTTTGCGGGATACAAAAGTGCCATCTGCGCCGTCGCCATTGAGCGCCAAAGCGACACCCGATCCCAAACCGCGTCCGGACACGCTGCCGCCACTCACGTTGTTGAAGAAATCCCGGCGCTTTGGGATGGATCAAGTGGATTTACGCCGTAAGAGTCTCATCATCGAAGAAACGTTGGCGCAGTTCGGTGTCCCCGCGCAAGTGACTGAGGTGCGTCCTGGCCCCACGGTTACGCAGTTTGGTGTTTCCCCTGGCTACATCAGCCGGGGTGCGGACGGCGAAGATCAGCGCAAGGTGCGCGTCAGCCAGATTGCGACGTTGGCCGACGATTTGGCCCTGGCACTGGCGGCAAAATCGCTGCGCGTCGAAGCACCTGTGCCGGGCCGCGCAGTTGTCGGCATCGAAGTGCCTAACACGGAGATCAGCCTGGTCTCGCTGCGCGTGGTGTTGGAAAGCGAGGAATTTCGCAAATGCGGCAAACCGCTCTGCGTGGCAATAGGGCTGGATGTCGCTGGTTCTGTCATTGTCGCCGACCTTTCGGCGATGCCGCACCTGCTCGTTGCCGGGACGACCGGCAGCGGCAAGAGTATTTTCATCAAGTCGTTGGCTGCTAGTCTGTTTATGCACAACCAGCCTGAGGACTTGCGCCTGATCGCCATAGATCCGAAGATGGTAGAGTTGAGCCATCTCAATGGCCTCCCGCACCTGTTAGGCCGGGCTGAATCCGATATGGAAAATATAGTCCGGGCGTTGCGTTGGGTGGCGCACGAGATGGATCGCCGCTACAAACTGTTCTCAGAGACGGTGGCGCGCAATCTGGACGACTACAATCGCAAAATGGCGCGCAAGGGTGAAGAGACATTGCCCCGTATCGTTGTCTTCATCGACGAACTGGCGGATTTGATGTTGTCCACACCGGAGGAGACTGAGCGTACGCTGACGCGTATCGCGCAGATGGCGCGTGCTACCGGCATCCACCTGGTCGTCGCCACGCAGCGTCCCAGCACGGATGTGGTGACGGGGCTGATCAAAGCTAATTTTCCCGCGCGGGTGAGCTTTGCGACCACCAGCAACGTCGATTCGCGCGTCATTATTGACACACCGGGTGCCGAATCGCTCCTTGGGCGCGGTGACATGCTTTTCTTGCCGCCGGATGCTTCTGCGCCGCAGCGCGTGCAAGGCTGTTACATTTCGGACGAAGAGCTGGAGACCGTCATCCGCTTCTGGCAGAAGAGCGCGGGTGCCACTCCTGCCAAACCACCGTGGGAAGTAATAGTCGAGGAAAAAGGCCCTGATTCGCTGCGTATCGATGGACAGTCAGAAGATGCGGATTTATTGGAACGCGCCCTTGCCCTCGCCAAGAGCCGGGGGCGTATTTCAACCTCTGGTTTACAGCGGCGGTTGCGCATCAGCTATCCCCGTGCGGCACGGTTGATGGAAGAGATGGAGCAGATGGGGATCGTCGGTCCCCAGGAAAGCGCCGGGCGCAAGCGGCAGGTCATCCTCGGTGGAGACGATGAGGATTGAGGACCCACCGTGATCAGAGTGAAAAACAAGAGGGACCCTGGCTTAGGTCCCTCTTTGTATTTTGGCATTGCGGCAAAAATAGCACGGTGACGCCGCTCCCGTCCCCCTCTCGGGGACGGGCTATGCTTGCCCGGAGTGCGTCTTTTGCGCCCCCGTCCCGGGGGCGCTGAGCATGGGCGTGCGGTTTTTGCCTTAATGCGTATTTTGCTTGTATTGTATTTTGTGCTACACTTTTATTAGTGATGTGTCATATACCTCGATGAGGAGCCGAGACAGGTGAACAACCATTTGGCGATTCTCAATGAGATCTTGCAGTTTCTGCGTCGGTTTCAACGCGCGGAGCATTTGGTGCAGGAAAGCCTCACATTTATAGCCCAGTTGACCGGTTGGGAGGGCATTGCTTTGCTATCACTGGATCACGAAACGGGCTCGGTGCACGTCACAGCCTCGACCGGAAAATTGGCCCCGCCGCTCGATGAGGTTGCACCCGCTGACCAACCTATGATCGTCACCGCGCTCCAGACCAAGTTCCTCCACTACGTACCCGAGATTGCCGGCGCTGCGTTGGTGTTTCCTCTTAATGTTGACCTTGCCAGTGCTTTGCTCGTCCCCCTGAAACGCGGCGAGTGGATTCACTTGCTGCTCTACGTGGTGAGTGATGTGCCGGATGCCTTTGATGCAGACACGCGGCTGTTCGCAGAGGCACTGGCGGAAGTTCTATCCTCGGCTTATCAGAACTCGGAGCTTTACGTCTCCTTGCGACGGGAGGCGTTCGAACGCCGGCAGACCGAGGATCGCTTTTGGGCGACGACGCGCAAGACGGAGACACTATATTTCGTCACACGTGCTCTGATCGCCTCGCGTTACCTCGATGACATCCTCCCCGTAGTCTTGAACAGCATTGCGAATGCGCTGCGCGCCAATGTTGTCTGGTTGGTGCACTTTGATCCCGTAGATCAGCAGGTCAACGTCTTGCTTGCGGGTGGGGATGCTCCAACTGTACTACCACAACTAAGCTTTGATGAGTTTTCGGGAGGCGTCGTGGATGAAGTGCTGCGCGACGAGCGCCCTTTTTTCCTCACCAAAACGGCGGTGGAGGCGCGCGCACGAGGGGGGGGCGTGCAACTATGGTACTATGCGGCTGAAGCAGCGGGCTCTGTCGCTGTAGCCCCGTTACTGATGCAGGGCCAGTCTTGTGGCGTGTTAATGGCCGTCAACCGTTCCGATCAGCACGATTTCACCCAGCCGGATGTGGATTTGCTGATGGCGATTTCGGCACAGATTGTGGCCGCGATGGAGCACGCGGAGCTTTTCCGGGTGATGGAAGAAGAGCGCGAGCGCCTGCGCACGGTAGTGCAATCCAGTCGCGATGGCGTGGTCTTGTTGGGCACCGATCTGCGCTTATTGGTCGTCAACCTGCCGGCGCTGCGTTTTCTCGGTTTGCCCGATGCGCCGGAAGCTTGGGTCGACCGTTCGCTATGGGATGTCGTCAGGGCGCTGCGCGAGCACGCGCGGCACGTGGTCAAGATTATCCTTGACGAGATGCGCCGCATCCGTGATGGCGACGATCAACCCCACAATGGTGAAGCAAAGATTGGCTTGCGGACTATTCATTGGGTTAGTTGGCCGGTGCGCGGCGATGGGCAACCTTTGGGCCGGCTCTTTATGATGCGCGACGTCACCGACGCGCGGCTATTGGACCAATTCCGCGATGATCTCACGCACACGATGGTTCACGACCTGCGTAACCCCCTGACCGGCATCCATGCCGCGCTTACGTTGCTGCTGCGTGGGGCCGGCGATTCACTATTGGAGGGGCAACGGCGTATCATCAGCATTGCGTTACTCAGCGCCGAACGCATGGTCAAACTGGTCAACGCGATTCTCGATATCAGCCGTTTGGAGACCGGGCAGATGCCGTTGAAGCCGGTCGTCTTCCGCTTCTCGGACATTGTGCGTGATTCGGTTGAACTGCAAAAGCTGACCATGACACAACACGATCTGAATTTCGTCAATGCTGTGCCTGAGGATGTTCCGTTTGTGCTGGCTGACCGAGAATTGGTCGAGCGCGTGCTGCAAAATTTGATGGGCAATGCTTTCAAATTCACGTCGGCCGGTGGAGAAGTCACCGTTCGGGCCGGGGTGGAACCCGAAATGCCCGACAAACTGTGCGTCTCCGTTTGCGACACCGGGCCGGGTATTCCCCCCGAGATCCGGCGTAACCTCTTCACCAAGTTTGTGGCGGGACAGCAAACCGAGCGCGGCAGCGGTTTGGGTCTGGCTTTCTGCCGGATGGTTTTGGAGGCTCATGGTGAGCGCATCTGGGTAGCCGAAACCTCGGAACAAGGGACGACGTTCACTTTCACGTTGCCGTTGGCCGGTTCTGCCTCGTAGATTGAGTTTGGGTGGGGCGCACGAGTGCGCCCCGCCTTGACATGCATGAGGGAAGATGACTATTTCACTGCTGCCCAAAAAGATGGATGACATCCACACGCTGTTGCGGTCATTGGACTGGCACGCGGTTGGCTACGAAGTGGAACAGGAGACGCAGGCCCGGCTGGTCATCGTCGGCCCGGTGAATAGCGGCAAATCTACGCTTTTCAACCGTCTGCACGGGCGCAAGCTGTCGGCGGTGAGCGCCGTGCCCGGTACGACAAAGGGCGTTATCGAACATCCGATTGGACCGTTTTTGCTGGTAGATACCCCTGGCTTTGGCGAGGTGTGGGGTGTCGACCGCGCCGAGATCGCCCGTGAGGCAACTGCCAGCGCGGATTTGGTTCTGCTTCTGCTGGATGCGGCGGCGGGCGTGCGTCAGAGTGACCACGACCTCTACGCGACGCTGCGCGGGCTGAACCACCCGGTAATCGTTGCCTTGAACAAGGCCGATCTGGTGAAGAAGGATCTGCCCTGGATTTTGGAGAATGCCGAGAAGCTCCTCGGTGTGCGGCCCACACCGATTTCGGCGCAGACGGGGATGGGCATCGTCGATGGTCTGCTGCCCGCGATTCTGAGCGCGCAACCGGCGGTCGCCGTGGCGATGGCGCGGGCGCTCCCCGACGTGCGCGCGCACATCGTCAACCGCATCGTACGCCGCACCGCCTGGATCAACGCGCTGATCTCGCTGCAACCGGTCCCCGGACTGGATATCCCCATTCTGTTGGCTTCGCAAACGCGGATGGTGCTGCGCATCGCGGCGGCTTACGGCGAATCAATGAACGTCTCCCACGCGCGCGAGTTGCTGACGACGATGGCGGGCAGTCTCCTCTCGCGTTATCTGGGATCGCAACTCGCCAAGTTTGTCCCCGGCCTGGGCTGGATCGTCTCGGCGGCAATTTCGGCGATCAGCACGTGGGGTATCGGGCAGGCCGCGCGCGTCTACTTCGAGGCTGGACGCACGATCAAGGGACCGGAGTTGCGCGGGCTATACCAGCAGATGCGCCGCCTGGCGCCCCGTCGCCTCTTCCGTCGTCGTGCTGCCAAATCAGCATCCTCAGAGACCCTGACGCAGGAGTCGGCGACGCCAGAGTCGGCGACGCCTGAATCGGCGGAGCCCGAATCGGCCTGAAGACGGGCAGGCTGGTGGCCTATGAACGTTGCGCCCTCCACGCTGGTTGATGTTGATGAACTTCGCGAGGAGATCCGTGAGCAGGTGCAGGCGCAAGTGCGGAAGCAGTACCGCGGCTACGCCATTGTGCTCACCGTGATGGCGCTGGTTGCCGGCGTGGTGATCGGCATTAGCACAATGCGGGAGCGGGCGCAGCCCGGCGATGTTCTCACGCCGCCGCCGTATTGGGGGCAGATGTGTGTGCCTGTCCCGGGCGTGGATGAGATCGTCTCTCACCCTACCGCGACGCCGCAGCCGTTGCGCGTCTACGTCAGCGGCGCGGTGGCGCAGCCCGGCGTTGTAACGCTGTCTGCGGGCAGTCTGCTGGTTGATGCGCTGGACGCCGCCGGTGGCGCGGCGGACGACGCCGACCTGGAAGGCGTCAATCTGGCGGCGCCGCTCGTGGACAACCAGCACGTGATCGTGCCGTGCCTTGAGGCTACACCACAACCAGAAGCCGAGGCTGCATCTGAGTCCCCTACCGCTGCGCTGGTAGACATCAACACGGCGACCGGCGCCGAATTGGAGACGTTGCCGCACATCGGCCCGGCAATGGCACAGCGCATTATCGACTACCGCGAAGCCTACGGGCCGTTTGAGCGGATCGAAGACTTGCAAGAAGTAGATGGCATCGGGGAAACGCGCTACAAAGACCTCGCGCCGTTGATTACGGTGGAGCCGTAGGATTGGAGATTTGTTGATTGGAAATTGGTGGATTGGAGAGATTCTTCGCCTCTTTATTCGCTCATTCGCTCATTCATGCTTTGGAGCAGTTATGCTTGGACAGTTTCTCACGTGGTATTTGACGATGCAGTTCTTTGCGGTCGTGGGGTTGCCGTTGGCGTTTGTATGGCTGCGGCGCTCGCGCTCGCGAGGATACGCGGCGGCAAAAGCACTGGGCCTGTTGCTGACCGGCGTGGTCGTCTGGTGGGGTGGTATTCTGCATATATGGGAGAACACGACGTCTGCCATATTTGTCGCGGCAGGCCTCGTTTTTGCCGTGGGCGTGTGGGCGTTGTGGTCTCGCCGGGCGGAAGTGCGTCCCTGGTTGCAGGAGCACGGTAAGTTTATCCTGACCACGGAGGCGCTCTTCTTGGGCGCGCTGCTTTTGTGGACAGTGGTGCGTGCCTCGCAACCGCAGTTGGAGACAGCGGGCGGCGAAAAGTGGATGGAAATCGCGTTCCTCAACGCTATTCTGCGCTCGCCGCAGATGCCGCCGCACGATCCCTGGCTCTCCGGCTACGCGATTTCTTACTATTACCTGGGCTATTTTCTGCTCGGGATGCTCACGCGGCTGGCGGCACTCCCGTCGACGGTGGCCTTCAATCTGGGCTGCGCGGGTTGGTTCGCGCTGGCGGCGGTGGGCGCTTACGGCATCGTCTACGATCTGCTGGAACGGCGGGGCGTGCTGCGCGCGTTGTTCGCCCCTCTGCTGCTCTTGCTGACCGGTAACGCCGCCGGTCTCCTCGAAGTGCTGTACGCGCGCGGATTGCTGTCCGCCAGATTCTGGGCGTGGCTGGACATCCGCAATATCAATACTGCGCCGCAACCGCCCTTCTCCTGGACGCCTACGCGCTTCTTTTGGTGGTGGCAGGGATCGCGGGTGCTCACCGACTACGCGCCGTGGGGCGACCGCATCGAGATCATCGACGAGTTCCCCGCGTTCAGCTTCACCCTGGGCGATATGCACCCGCACGTCCTGGTGTTGCCCTTCACGCTGCTGGTGGTTGCGCTCGCGCTCAACCTCTATCGCACGCTGCTTGAAGGTGAATTCAGCGATAAATGGCTGACCCACCTCGGGTGGAGCCGCCTTTGGGAGGATGCACGCCTCGTATGGCTCGGGCGTCTCGCCCCGATGGTAGGCTACGCGCTTGTGTTGGGTGCACTCGGCTTCGTCAATACCTGGGATTTCCCGATTTACTGGGCGTTGATGGTGGGTGGGATGGTGTTGGCGCGTTACGCACGCCTGGCGGACGGGAAACGCACGTTCCGGCAGATGTGGGCGCGGTTCTCTGAAGCGCTGTGGGGGACGCTGCCGGAGGCGTTTGTCTTGGGTGTGTTGAGCGTGCTCTTGTACTTCCCGTACTGGTACGCGCTGCGCTCGCAGGCGGGGGGCGTGTTGCCCAACCTCTTCGACGCTACACATTGGCCGCAGTTTGTGGTGATGTTCGCGCCGCTGCTGGTTCCGCTACTCGGTGTGATCCTCGGTGGGGCGCGTGAGACGGGTGTGCCGTGGCGCTGGGTCCTGGTCGGCGGCGTGGCGCTTGTGGTCGGCATCGCATTGTTGGGCCTGCTGGTGGGGGCGGGCGCGGCGTACCCCTACCTGCAGAGCGTCTGGCAAGGCGAGCCGATCCAGGGACTGTCGATCACGCCGGAGATGGTCATCGAAGGCATCAAAACGCGCTGGCTGCGTCCCTGGGTGGGCCTGGCGCTCGCACTCGGCGTCGCGGCAGTAGTGTTGGCGCTTCTTAGCCGTCAGCGATCAGCGGTCAGCGATCAGCCGTCAGCAATCAGCAATCAGCCGTTAGCTATCAGTCCTCAGTCCTCAGTCTCTAGTCCTGAGTCCACAATCCACAATCCACAATCAAACATCCACCATCCAACATCCCCACCTACTTCCTACTCCTTTCCCCTCCTCCTCGTCCTCATCGGCTTGCTGCTCACGCTTGCGCCGGAGTACGTTTACCTCAAAGACGTATTTATGGCACGGATGAACACGATCTTCAAGTTCTATTTCCAGGCGTGGATTTTGTGGAGTCTGGCGGGCGCGTGGCAGGTCGCGCGCTGGCTGGAACCGTACGACACTCGGCGAGAGGCACGGTTTCCCTGGCGGGCGCTGGCGGCGGGGCTTTCCTGCCTGTTGATCGCCGTGGGCCTGCTCTACACGATTTTGGCCGTGCCAGCGCGGGCGCGCGAACACAGCACGCCGTGGACGCTGGACGGCGCGGCGTGGCTGGCAACGTCCCACCCGGGTGACTACCTGGCGATCCAGTGGCTCAATGCTAATATCGAGGGCACACACGTCATCGTCGAAGCGCCGGGAGATCAGCAGCGCGCCTATGTCTACGAGGGGCGCGTTGCTGCACTGACGGGCTTGCCGACTGTGTTAGGCTGGGGAGGCCATCAACGTCAATGGCGCGGCAATTACGATGAACCCGCGCGTCGCGAGGTGGATCTGGAAACGCTATTCACCTCCCTCGACCCCGCTACAGCGCAGGTCATCCTGGATCGCTACAATGTGGCCTACCTCTACATCGGCCCGGTCGAACGCCAGCGCTATCCCACCGAAGGGCTGGAGAAGTTCGCCGAGATGTTCCCGGTGGTTTACGCGGGTGGGGATGTGGTGATTTATGCGGTGGGGCGGTGAAGGTAAATATAAATGGCTTCGTCATCGTCCATCTTGCCGGTTGCTGTGAAGCCAACGCTCTCATATAACGCAATCGCCTTCACATTCTCCGGGTTCGTGCTCAGGCTGATTCGTGAAAATCCCCGGCTTTTCGCCTCTGCCAGGATCGCCAACAAAGTTGCTTTCCCATAGCCTTTGCCTCTGTGACCTTCCGCAATCATCAGCCGGTCGATGACGAACAGTGTTGCGTCATCTTCGTCGGGACCATACATCGCAAAGCCAGCCATGGCATCCCCGGCATAAATACAGCAAGCTGTGACCGTGTCGGGATAGAATTGGGCTTCCGCTATCGAATACACGTTGGGAGCGACAAACCGGTGATCTTCTGATGTGGGAAGTTGGATGCAC
The DNA here is from genome assembly GCA_049975385.1 of Anaerolineae bacterium. Classification (GTDB taxonomy): domain Bacteria; phylum Chloroflexota; class Anaerolineae; order B4-G1; family SLSP01; genus DSWT01. The sequence goes on from JBNGDO010000023.1 coordinate 35,335, forward strand.
TCTTGCCAGTTGTCTTTGTTGATTTTGACGAGTCGGATCATTTTTCTCCTGTAATTCGTTCATATGTTTTCACCGCAGAAGGATTATAACCTGTCTCTCTGCACATGCCAATTTAGCAGAGTTCGATATTAAATGTTGCAAAGCCTGCCTTTCGCGATAGAATAACCAGCGCGGAACACAATCCGCGCAAGCGTGTTTTAGAAACGGATTACATGGTGATGATGGACGCGATGAACAAAGAAAGCCTCTCTACCCTCGCCGCCCACTTTATCCTTCCCGGTGAGTCCCTCGTGGACATCCAGGAATACGGCGCGGGCAATATCAACGACACGTACCGGGTAACCACGGCGGAGGGACGCCGTTTCATCCTCCAGCGGATCAACCAGCACGTATTCAAGCATCCTGAATGGATTATGGCCAACATCCGCGTGTACAGCGACCACGTGTCGGCCCGACTGGCGGTGGAGGTCGAGACCTCAGATCGCCGCTGGGAGACGCCGCAGATCGTCCCCACCAGGGATGGGTGCGATTACGTGCTCGACGCGGAGGGCGGCTTCTGGCGCGCGCTCACCTTTATCGAGGGCGCGCGGACGTATCCTACAATCCAGGATGTGCGCCACGCACGGGAGGTCGGCTATGCGCTCGGGCGCTTCCACAGCCTCATCAGCGATCTGGACGCCGCCCGGTTGCACGACACGCTCGAAGGCTACCACATCACGCCGTGCTATCTGGTCCATCACGATGCGGTGGTGGAGCGCGGCGACTTTGTTCACTCGCCGGAAGTGGCGTACGCCCTGCGTTTTGTAGCGGCGCGGCGCGAGGTCATCCCGGCGCTGGAAAACGCGAAGCAGCAGGGAAAGCTGCCTCTACGGCTGGCCCACGGCGATCCCAAAGTGGATAACGTGATGATCGACGACGCCACCGGGCAGGCCGTGGGCCTCATCGACTTGGACACGATCAAGCCGGGTCTGGTACACTACGACATCGGCGATTGCTTGCGCTCCGGCTGCAATCCGCTGGGTGAGGAAACGGAGGACATCGACGCGGTGTATTTCGACATGGACCTCTGCCGGGCGATTCTGCAAGGCTATCTGCCACTCGTGCGCGCGTTCTACACCGTAGATGATTACGCCTACCTGTATGCAGCCGTGCGCCTGCTCGCGCTGGAACAAGGGCTGCGCTTCTTCACCGACTACCTGGAAGGCAACGTCTATTACAAAGTGAAGCACGCCGAACACAACCTCACGCGGGCGCTCGTGCAGTTCAAGCTCGTCGAGAGCATCGAGGCGCAAGAGGCGGAGATAAGGGGAGAAGTAGACGGTAGACAGTAGACGGTAGACGGGGGGAGAGAGAGGTATCTTGCCCCTGCATCTTGCATCTTGTGTCGAGGGACTTATGGAACGATATGCGCGTTGGGCTTGGGTAACGATGATTGTTTTGGCGCTGCTGACGCGGTTGGCGGCGCTGAACGGTGTTTTGCTGGCACCGGATGAGGCGATAGCGGCGTTGGCCTCGCTGGATGCGGCACGCGGCACGGGATGGCCCGCCACTGCGGAGAGTCCGTTGCTGTTGGTGGGCAATGGGCTGTTGTTCCTGCTCTTCGGTGCTGGCGATGGATTGGCGCGATTGTTGCCTGCGCTGGCGGGCGTGGCGCTGGTGGGAGTGCCCTGGTTCTGGCGGAAGCGCCTGGGCGAGGTCGGCGCGTTGGTCGCTGCCGGGCTGTTGCTTTGTTCGTCGCTGGCACTCTTCGCCGCGCGGCGTGTGGATGGTGCGAGCCTCGGCCTGCTCGGCGCGGCCTTGCTGATCACGGCAGCGCTGGCACGCGATACCGATGGCTGGCCCGCAAGACGGTCGTCCGCACTCGTCATCGCCGGGCTGGCGATTGGACTGACGGGTGGCCCGGTATTCTACGATGCGTTGCTACCCGGAGTGCTGGCGTGGCTCTTATATCGCTGGATTGCCGGCACCTCGGATGAGACGCCTATAGATGCGTGGATCAGGCCCGCTCTCTGGGGCCTGGTGTGCGCGCTGCTGATCTCTACCGGCCTAGGGCTGCGCTGGAATGGTTGGAGCGGCATCACTGATGGGCTGGCGGCATGGCTGGCCTCGTGGCGCGTGCTCCGCACCGGACTCCCGCCGGCTGTGCTCCTGTTCCTCTACGAACCGGTGACGCTACTGCTGGTGCTGCTTGGGTTGGGTTGGGCTGTTAAGAAGACGGCGTCGCTTCCTTTGGCATTGGGGCTGTGGGGCTTCTTTGGGCTGTTGCTAGTGAGTTTGCGCCCTGGCGCCACATCGCTTGCGTTGACAGTCGTTGTCCTGCCTCTGGCATTGCTCGCCGGCTATGGCATCCAGCAGACGATGCAAGATGTCCCCGGTCTGGTTTTCAAGTGGATGGCCGTACACGGGCTGGTGGGTTTCATTTTCTGGCAGCCGGTGGGATTGGCGCTCGCGAGACACGCCAGCGGTGTTGAATATACAGCATTTGGTAGCGTGCTGGAGAACGCTAGTTTGATTTTGTTTCTTGGTAGCGTGACGTTGATCGCACTGCAAGCTTTGATAGCGCTGCTGTTTTCGTTGAAGATACCGTTGCACCTGGTGTGGCGCGGTGCGGCGTTAGGGCTGGTGCTGGCGTTGCTGGTGATGCAGATCGGCTTCGCGTGGGGGCTGGCGTTCGTGCGTCCGGATTCCGCAGCGGAACCAGCGGTTGCGGTGGCGGCCTCGCCAGACCTGTTGGCCTTGCGCGCTCTGCTCGATGAGATGGCGGTGCAGAGCGGGCAACGCCGGGACGCTTTCCCGGTTACGGTGGTGGTGAACGATGCAGCGATGGCGGCGGTAACGCGCTGGACATTGCGCGACTTTGATCGCTTGACGGTCACCGAATTCTGGCCGGCGGACGTTGCCGGGGTGGTCGTCGCTGCGCCGGACGCGACCCCACCCGATACGGCGATACGGGCGTGGGAGGGAATGGCCTTTGCCGCGATCGCGCGCGGCGCGATGCGCATGCCCGCTTGCCAATCCTTTGCTCCGCTGGCGTGCAATAATCTGGCGCGCTGGTACCTCTTTCGCCAGATGCCGGATGCACCTCCGCCCGAACAGGTGATCCTCTGGCGTACCCGCTAGGACTTCCTGTACCTGCCTCCTGCCTCTTGCTCTCCTGTCCGCTTCGTTTATAATGTTTCTTTGTGGGTGGGCGAAGTTTGCCCGTGGATCCCACTATAGGGCCTAACCACGCAAATGCTTGCTCAACGGGCAAAGAAACGGGCGTCGAAGGCTCTTTGGGTTCCGGTTGATCCAGGTTAGGGGGGATATGACAGCATATCGTAAAGCAAGCATTCGGGAATTGACCAAAGCCACGTATGCGTTGGATGGGCGATTCTTGCAGGGGATTGTGACCCGCGATCCGGACGGTGGACGTTGGTTGGTGGGCGATACGCCGGTGGAGGAGTGGTTGTCGCGTCACGAGACCGAGGATGTGACGCTGATTTTGCTGCCGATGGACGAAAGTCGTCCGATGCAAACCCGCGTTTGCCAGACGTGTGGGCGGACATACACGGACGTGGAATGCCCTCACTGCCGGGAAGTGCGCGCGCGGCTGCGTGGGCGGCAGAATTTTTGAGATGGTATTGCATCAAAAGACTATCCAACTGTCGAACTAACGACTACGGAACTTTCTTAAGGAGTGAGCGAGTGAAAATTCAGGAGTACGTGCGTATTCTTCGCCACCGTGGATGGATTATCCTGCTGGCAGTGGTCGTGACCGCGGCCAGTGCCTTTGTTTTCAGCAAATTGCAGACACCGGTCTATCGCTCCAGTATTGAGGTTTCGATCCAACTCGCGCGGCCCGATTTTGGCCTGGCACAATCGGCGAAGTTGTTGCTGAATAACTTCTCGGCGACGATGTGGTCGGAGCAGTACGCGCAAGAGGTTATCGACCGGCTGGCTCTGTACTACACTGCCAAAGACTTGAAGAGCAATGTGACTTTTGCCGTTGATGATGCGCGCATGGTCATCAAGATCGACGTGGACGACTACGACGGTGAGCAGGCTAACAGGATCGCTAACACCTGGGCGCAGTTGTTCTGGGAATGGCGCGATGCGCAGAACAAGCTCCAGAACAAGGAGGACCGGGTGTTCGCGGAGGCTATCGACCCGGCCTCTTACCGGCAGTTGCGGCCCAAGACGACGGTCAACGTGGCGGCGGGGGGCATTTTCGGCCTCGTCATCGGCGTGGTCATTGTGTTTGTGCTCGAGTGGTTGGAAGCCGGGATCGTGCGTCTGCCGCAGGAATTGGAGCGTGAAACCGGCGTGACCGTCATCGGCGTGATCCCGCCAGCTCAATAAAGGGCTTTTGACGCGCGAATCTTCGCGCTTTAACCGGCGTTCACCAACGGTTGGATGAAAATATGACGTTGTGGAACGCGGACATCTTGTCCGCTCTCGGAGCGGACGGGACGTCCGCGTTCCGAAGTTGTTTTCACAGGAGTGATGATGGATAAAGCGAATGTAGTGACCCTTGCTGCACCGAGTTCCCCGGCGGCCGAAGCCTACCGCGCCCTGCGGATGAATCTCACGTTTACCAGCCTCGACAAGCCATTGGAGATGCTGGTGGTTTCCTCGCCGTCCGCCGATGATACCAAGTCGCACGTAGCGGTGAACCTGGCGGTCGTTATGGCGCAGGCCGGGCAGCAGGTGATCTTGGTGGACGCCGACCTGCGTCGCCCCAGCCTGCATACCTGTTTTGACGTCCCCCAGGAGCCGGGGCTGACGGGTTACATGGTGAGTCAGGATGGGGAAGAGGCACTCGCGCTTGTGGAGACCGGCGTGCCGGGTTTGCAGGTGCTGCCGAGTGGTGCGCTGCCACCCAATCCCGCCGATATTCTCGGCTCGCAGAAGATGGAGCAGCTTTTGACGCATCTGAAAGCGCGCGCAGACGTGGTGGTGTTGGATGCGCCGCCCGTCACGGTCGCGGTGGACGCGTCCGTGCTGGGCGCGCAGACGGATGGTCTGCTGCTGGTGGTGCGTGCGGGACACACACGCCGCGACCGCATCATCCAGGCCAAAGAACTGCTGGAACGCTTCCGCGTGCGGCTCTTGGGCGCCGTCTTCACCGATTCGTCCGAAGGCGGGCTGCTGACGGGGTATTAGAAGTTCACCCTTGCGAAGGTGTGCGAACCTTCGGTTCGCCTAAACCTTTGGTTCGCCTAAACCTTCGCAAGGGTTAGTGTACTATGGTATCGGGCGGGCGAGGCGCTGTGCCGTGTCGCAGATGACCTGCGTCGCCAGGTCCAGCGAAACCTTGCCTGTGTTGATGACCAGGTGGTAAAGATCGGGATTATCCCATTCCGCGTCGTAGAAATGCTTCATGTAACGCACGCGTTCTTTGTCGGCCTGGTGGATTTGGCGCTCGGCCTCTTTCTGATCCAATCCCAATCGCTCGGTGAGACGCAGGATGCGCAGGCTCTCAGGCGCATGAATGCGTACATGCAGCGCATTTGAGAAATCCTTCAGCACTACCTGCCCGCCCCGCCCCGCAATAAGGACATCCCCCATTTGGGCATATTCTACGATGACGCGCCGGATGAGTTCCCCGTAGGCTGTCCCGGCCTCGACCCGGCGTTGCTGCTCGGTGAGCCGGTGCAGCGCCTCGTCACGGCTGAGATTATCTTGCAGAATCAGCGAGGCGACTTGCTCGTCGTAGGCGTAGCCCTCACGCAGCGTGGCGCTGGCGATGGTGGGGATGGCGGGCATGGTGTTCATCGAGTCGATGATGCGTTCCAGGAACCCGGGCACATGCTCTCGCTTTTCTAATTCTTCGACCATCGATTCATCGGGAAAACCGGCCATTTCTGCAGCACGGTTGAGGATTTCCCGGTCGATGTAACGCAGGTTAAGCTTTTTGGCGACGGCCGTTGCTATGTAACTTCCACGGCTGCCTAATTGCCTTGAGACGGTGATCACGATGCTCATAGTCGTTCTCCTTGAAAATACAAAATCAGAAAATCATAAATCCCATAAAACTCTGCGGCTCTGCGCCTCTGCGCGAGATTATCGCTGGAACACTCTACCTCAATGTTAGCATCTGATGTGGTGCGTGTCAATATTCACGGCTCCGTCGCCGGCTCCGGTGAGGGCTTGACGTAAGCGATCAGGCGGAAGGTCGTGGTGAGCGGGATGCTGTTATCCAGCGTGATCACGACGGTGTACTCGCCGGGCAGCAAAAACGGCGCGCGCGGGATGCCGGTGATGCTATCCCATACCACACCGGCGACCTCTGTCTCATTCCACACGCCGCTGGCCATGCGCACGTTGGCGCCGTTCCGGTACCACGCGCTTTCCCACGTTGTTCCGGGCAGCAAGCCCTCGCATTGTGTCCCCACGTAGATGACTTGCGAATACCATTCGAAGCGCTCCTGAGGCAGAAACGGCTCACCTTCTGGCGTGAGACCGGCGGCGGCGAATGGGGGCGCGCAGACGAGCGGGAGCGGTTCCGGCGTGGCGGTCGGGGCGGGGGTTGCCGTGGTGGTTGGCGCAGCGGTTGGGATCGGGGTGGGATCGTCGCCGACTGTGAAGGCGAGGGTGTGTTGTGTCCGCCCCATCAGCGTGAGTTCGGCATGGTAGTCGCCGTCTTCGAGCGGCGTGCCGTCCTTGCGGTAACAGGCCACGCTTTCTATGCCTTCTGCCTGGAGCAGGGTAGCATTGTGAGAGCAGGCGATGGCATCTTCATGCTGGACGGCGATCCAGTACGGCGCGCCGGGGCACGCGCCCCGGTACGTGAAGCGCAGGTAGAAGTGCTGTGTGCCGCCCGGCAGCCGGGTCAGTGCCGGGCCGGAGGGGGTGAGCGCCAGGCCGAGCGTTGTGACGGCGGCGGTTTCGTCGGTGATGGCGAACGTATGCTCGCCCAGGGAGACGCCGTCCGCGTGCAATGCCAGCGTGTACCGCCCCGGCGGGAGCGCTTCGCCTTTGGGGAAGGCGACGAACAGCTCGCCCATGCCGGGTTGCCATTCGCCTTCGCTGAGGACGGCGCTCTCGCCTTCGCGGGTGAGTGCCCATTCTGCCTTCACTGTGATCGGCCAGACGTCGAGCGCCTCGGGTGCCAACCGGATCTGCGTTGCGGCCTGGCATACTGTATCCGGGGCCGCGTCGAACGTGACCTGGGGCGGGCTGAGCGGGGTCGGGGTGGGGGGGATCGCCGTGTTTGACGTGCAGGCGGCGAGCAATCCAGAGACACACGCCAGGACAACAATAGCAAGGCTTACACATTGGCTTCTACATCGGTCCATTCGCTTAACTCCCGTATCATCGATTCGGCGTGTTCCCGCCAGTAAGGATGCTCGCCGACGGCCAGGTAGGCCCGGAAATCGGCGATGGCCTCGGCGTATTCGCGCAACTGTTGGTGTGCAATACCACGGTTGAACTGGGCTTCGACCAGGCGCGGGTCGAGGTTCAGGGCCAGGGTCAGGTCGTGGATGGCTTTGCGCGGGTGATCGATTTCGCGCCAGTAGAGGATGCCGCGATCCAGGTAGACCTGCGCGAAGTCGGGCTTCCATTCCAGCGCGCGGGTGAAGGCGTCGATGGCGGCTTCGTATTCCCAACGCACGCCGCGCGAATTGCCGATGTATCGATGGATGATGCCGATCATGTAATGGCTGTGGGCCATCAAGGCGCTGAACAATTTTCCCAATACCGACAAAGACTTCATGCCAGCATCTCCCGGTAAACCTGGAGGGACTGCTGCGCTACGCGCTGCTGGGTGAACTGCGCCAGCACGCGCGCGCGCCCCCGCGTTCCCAAATCCCGGCGCAAGGCCGGGTCGTGGATCAAACGGGCCAGTGCGGCGCGCAGCGCTTCGACGTTGTTTTCTGGGAAGATGAGGCCCGCGTCGCCGACGACGTGGGGGATTTCGCCCGCACCGGAGCCGACGACTGCCACGCCGCAGGCCATCGCTTCCACCAGCACCCGCCCGAATTGCTCGGTCCAGTTCTCCTGGGTGCGCGAGGGGAGGACAAGCACGTCGAGGCCTTGGTAGAACGCCGGCATATCCACAGACGGCACCGGCGGGCGGAACGTGACACGCGCCGTCAGGTCGTACTGATCCGCCAGAGCGCGAAGGCGAGCTTCTTCGGGGCCGTTCCCCTGGATGGTAACGCGCCATGGACCGTCCAGCCCGGACAGCGCCTCTAGCAGCAAATCGACGCCCTTCTCCGGCACCAGGCGTCCCGCGTAGGCGATGTGGGGACGATTCGCCGGTGGGGCGTCGTGTTCGATGGGCAAGAAGATGTCGGGGTCCACGCCGAACTGCGGGATGACGGCGAGCGGCCCCGCGTAGCCTTTGCGCCGCCAGACCTCAGCGGCGGTGGCGCTGCCCGCGATGGCGTAGTCGATGTGGTTGAGGTTGTATTGTTCGATCCAGTTGAAGGGTGGGGGGTAACGACGCAGCAGGTTCTGCCACGAGAACCACAGCGTTTTAGCCCCGAAATGGCGCGCCTGCCGGTTGGCGAGATAGGTTGCCAGGTTGTACGGCTCCTCATCGATGTGGACGATGTCGGGGCGAAATTCGCGGATCAACCCGCCAAGCGTGGGGTAGAAGTGCAGGTGGAACTGCCCGTTGAACGCCAGCGGCAGCACTTCGAGCCGGTAGCCGCGCGTGTGCGCCAGCTCCAATTGCGTGACGCTGCCTTTGTCCTTCCAGCTCGACGGCACGGCGACTACGAGCGTCATCCTCGGGGCGCGCGCGGCCAGTTCCTCCAGCTTGCGCTGGTAGGCCCCCACGATGCAGGCTTTCGAGAGCATCAAGACGCGCACCTTCGAAATCTCCAAATCTCCAAATCTGAAAATCAGCAAATCAAAAAAATCCGTTTAATCCGTTGACAAAGTTCCGTTCTCGTTGATGCGGATTCCCGTATGGAAATGCCTTAAGGCGCAACGGATTGAAGAAAGTATATCCCAACTGTGGAGGAAGGAAAGGGGCGAGATGAATGGGCGCTTGCTTTTTTTCCGGTTCTTTTGTATAATTTTACCATAACTTTATAGTGGTTTGTGTAACTCCCCGTATCATAGTGTGGCCGATCCAAGGT
>JBNGDO010000024.1:0-1242 GCA_049975385.1 Anaerolineae bacterium
TTTGACAACGTTTACCGCTATGCTATAATTTTCCTGGGTGTTGTAAAACACACCGTTACTTCGTTCATCCTAACCTGGACAAGCCGGAACGAAAAGGGCCGGCGACGCCCGTTTTCTTACGCATTGGGCAAGAATTTCGCGGGTTAGGCCCTGCCGCCGGCGCTGACGTGACTGCAACGCTGGCGGTTGTGTTCTGTAAGGGGATTGGCGAATCATAAAAATCATAACACTGTGCTGTGAAATGAATTAAGGAGGCACAAATCGATGAGAAACAAACGCTTGAAAGGATCGGGGGCGCTGCTGTTACTGGCACTGACCTTGTCCGCGCTAATTCTGCCCCCACTGGCAGCCGCACGTGAGTTGCAGATACCTTCGCAGCAAGAGATTGGCACGAACCTGTTAGTGAATCCAGGATTTGAAGGTATTGGCCGGCCTATGGATAACCCGTCGCCTAATTACGATAACTGGACGCGCGACACTTACAACGGGGCACAGTATTCTGAGATTTTTACGCCGGAAGGGTGGGTCACCTGGTGGCAGGAGGGCGAATACGGACGGCCTGAGTGTCACGTCATTCCAAAGGAAAATCCATTCTTGAATCCGATGCGCATTTATAGCGGCTACTATTCTGCGAAGTGTTTTACGTATAGCAGAAAACAGAATGCCGGTCATTTCCAGGTGGTACGTAACCTTGCGCCCGGTACTGTCGTCGAAGCATCTTTCTACGCTCACGCCTGGTCGTGTGCTGAAGATACTGAGGGCGCTACCTCCTGTGGTGATCCATATTCTTTCTACTTCCGGGTGGGCATCGACCCCAACGGTGGCACGGACCCCTTTAGCTCTAACATCGTCTGGAGTTCGCCTTACTATCACTATGACAAATTTGGGTTGGTTGGACCCGTGCAGGCTACTGCCGGAGGAAATGGTGCAGTAACCTTCTTCACAAACCATCTTGGGAAGTGGCCGAACACGCACAACGACGCGTATACGGATCATATGGTCTTGAAGGTGGTTTCACAGGGCGAGACGCCAACGCCGACGGATGAACCCCCACCACCGACTTCGGAGGCAGAGCCTACCGCCGTTGTGCCGCAGTCCACACCCACTCCCCGGCCTGACGGTTCGGTAGTCCATGTTGTCGTTGCCGGCGACACGATGTTCGGCCTGGCGATCCAGTATGGTGTGGATCTGGATGAATTGCGCCGCCTCAACGAGGGCACCGTCGTCGACGACTTCCTTTCT
>JBNGDO010000024.1:1342-43459 GCA_049975385.1 Anaerolineae bacterium
TCTGGATGAATTGCGCCGCCTCAACGAGGGCACCGTCGTCGACGACTTCCTTTCTGTCGGCCAGGAAGTCATCATCTCTGGGGCACCGCTCGCTGCGCCCACCACCGCACCTGAAACGCAACCCGAGACGCCGTCCGATTCGGGCGAACCGGCCCCCACGGAAACGCCGGCCCCCGGTGCTATTGGCAACCTACCGGCGGCACCGGCCGGCGACACGGCTTCGTTGTGCGTGCTGGCCTACTTTGATGCCAATAACGATATGTTCCGGCAGGCCGATGCCGGTGAGATGGCGCTGCCAAACGCCGAAATCACCCTCGTCGGCGTGTCCGGACCAGCAGGAACTTACACAACCGATGGGATCAGCGAACCCTATTGTTTCCAGAATCTCGAACCCGGGAACTACATTCTGCGGCATACGCCACCTGCTGGCTATAAGCTTACCGATACCGGACAGTGGAATATCCCGCTAAGCGCTGGACAAGTCTCTTCACTAAACCTGGGCTACGTAGAGGATGAGGATGCCACTGCGGAAACTGGAACCGAGCAGGAGAACTTTGAGATGCCCGAAGCAACCGAGAGTACCGGTGACACTGAGCAACCTAGTGGCATTACCAAAGTGCTCAACACGGTCTTGCGCATTACCGGCATCATCGTCCTGATCCTGGCTATCGCTGTGGGAGTGCTCTTCTTCCTGTCGCGACGGGCGATGTAATCACTTCAGCCAATATGATGAACAGGCCATCGAATTTTCGATGGCCTGTTCGTTGTAGCTCGATAATTTACACTGGCTGCGGGCTAGAAGCTTCTACCATTCATCATCATCATCGTCGTCATCGTCATCCCATTCCAAATCGTCTTCATCCTCTTCTAACTCGTCGAGAGCGTTGTCGTCATCCTCGAAATCGTAGACTGCCTCGAGTTCCAGTGGATTGACATCAACGACTTCGAGTTCAATACCACACACTTCGCAGAAAATTCGATCCCACCGCTCCAGATCGGACGGGATGACCAATTTGCCGTTACATTCGGGACATCGCGCCATATTCTCGCTCCTGTAAAGTGAATGCACTTAGAACTTATCCGAAAATACCCCGTTGCCGCACCCAAAACGCTCACAAGCACAATTTTCGGCTAGAGTCTTGATCTCACTTAGACTATAACGAAAATTCGGATAATGTCAATATTTTGACTTTTCTTATGACCGTGCTAAGATTGACGATAAGCAACTTAAAATGCATTTATACTTTTATCATCGCCGCTGGCGCTATTATTCTTTATGGAGAAATCATTTATGGAGACAACGCTTATACTCCGCATTATTGGCGTAATTATTTTCGCTTCAGCAGGGGCAGCCCTCGCTATTCAGATTGTTGAAATTCCCTCAATCCCTCAAACGATTCATATCTATATCACTATCGCCGGTGGGCTCATTGGAGCGCTGTTCGGTTTTCTCTTCATGCCAAGGCTGACCCTAAAACCTTTTATCCGGCTGCGTCGCGCCATTCAGCAACTCCCCGCGTCCGTCATTTTTTCTGCGGCGGTGGGGCTGTTTCTGGGGTTGGCCTTGGGCGCTATTGCTGCCTATCCTCTATCTCTCCTCCCGCGTCCTCTGGGTCAATTTCTCCCTTTCATCGTTGCAGCCGCCTTTGGCTACATCGGCTTGACGATCACCACGATGCGCCCTGATATGCTGCAAGGTCTACGAGAACGCATTTTTCACAACGAGGCCCAGGCTGCCACGACTGACGAAACGGAAGAGCAGTGTAAACCGGCGGTGTTGCTTGATACCAGCGTCATCATCGATGGCCGCATTGCCGATATCTGCCGTACCGGTTTCATTCAGGGGGAGTTGATCGTGCCGCTTTTTGTGCTGAATGAATTGCAGCATGTCGCCGACTCCGCCGACACGCTCCGTCGCAATCGCGGCAGGCGTGGATTGGAAATCTTGCGGCAGTTACAAGAGGACTCCCCTGTGCCGGTACGCCTCACTGATGCCGATGCGCCGAGTGTACGTGAAGTGGACGACAAACTCATTGCCCTGGCGAAAGAGATGGGGGGGGCTATTCTCACCAACGACTACAATCTCAACCGGGTTGCCGAACTCCAGGCCGTGACTGTGCTCAACGTCAATGAGTTGGCGAATGCTGTCAAGACCGTCCTCCTCCCCGGGGAAAACTTCACGATTCACGTCCTTCAGGCCGGGAAAGAGCAAAACCAGGGGGTAGGCTATCTTGACGATGGCACTATGGTCGTGGTCGAAGAGGGTGAGCGCTTTATCGGCAAAACCATCGATGTGACCGTGAGCAAAATCCTCCAAACGGCAGCCGGGCGGATGATCTTTGCCCGTCCCGACAACGGTGGATAATTTGGGAGTTGGCGTGTATGGCCCTCAAAGTTTTCAATTACCTCAACCGTGAAGTGCAACGCTTCAAACCGCTGCATCCGGAGCATGTGAGTCTGTATGCCTGCGGGCCGACGGTGTACGATCATGCCCATCTCGGACATGCCAAGACATACGTCGCTATGGACGTCATTGTGCGTTATCTGCGCTATCTTGGTTACAACGTCCGCTATGTACGTAACCTCACTGATGTAGGCCACCTGCTGGATACTGGCGAGGATCGCGTCAGCCGGGGCGCGCGCCGAGAACGGGTCGAACCTATGGAGCTTGTGGAAACCTATATCAACAGCTTCAACGACGACATGGATGCGCTGGGCGTCATCCGCCCCAACATTGCCCCGCGCGCCACATGTCACGTCCTTGAGATCATCGGCTGGGTCGAAGACTTGCTCACCCGTGGCTACGCTTACGAGGCCGATGGCAATGTCTATTTTTCCGTTGAAAAATTCCCGGAATATGGCAAGCTCTCCAAACGCCGGGTCGACGAGCAACAGGCCGGGGCGCGCATCGAAGTGCGTGAAGAAAAGCGCCATCCCGCCGACTTTGCGCTCTGGAAACGTGCCGACCCTGAGCATATCCTGCGCTGGCCCAGCCCGTGGGGCGAAGGCTTCCCCGGCTGGCATATTGAGTGCTCGGTGATGGCGAACAAGTACCTGGGCACGACCTTCGACATTCACGGCGGAGGCCTGGAGAACATGTTCCCCCATAACGATTGCGAAATCGCGCAGGCTGAAGCTCGAAATGACGCGCCTTTCGCCAATTACTGGCTGCTCGTCGGCTCGCTTACCGTCAACGGCGTGAAGATGAGCAAAAGCCTGGGCAACTTCCTCATCATCAAGGATGCCCTCAACCTATACTCCGCTGAGGCGATCCGCTATTTCATCCTCAGCAGCCACTACCGCGGGCCAGTTGATTTCAGTCGTGATGCACTTCAGGCGGCGCAGCGCGGTGTTGGGCGTCTTCATAACACGGTACGTAAGCTCCGCTATGCTCTGCGCGATGCATCTGCGGCTGCCGGGACGGCGGTGTTAGCCAATGTCGGCAGTCTCGATGGCTACCGTGAGGATTTCCAGGCGGCGATGGATGATGACTTCAATACGCCGCAAGCACTGGCGGCGTTATTTGATTTCGTCAAGGAAGTTAACCGCCACCTGGATGAGAACACGCATCACGCTATGGGGACGCTGGCTGCGATGGATCGGATCTTCCGCGATTTGGGCGGTCAGGTGCTTGGCATTGTACCCGATAATCTGGAAGAGCGTGAGGGCGGGCCGGCCGTCGCCGGTTTGGTAGAATATTTACTGGAACTGCGACAGGAAGCTCGCGAGGCACGGGATTGGAAGCGGGCAGATGCTATTCGCAATCGCCTGACTGAGTTAGGGATCCTTATCGAAGATGGTCCCGACGATACGACGTGGCGGTTAGCCTGATGAGGTAATCCCGTGCGCGAGTGGCTTTTCGGACGGCAGGCAGTTCGCGAGTCGTTGCGCGCAGGACGCAGATACCCCTCGCGTCTGCTCTTGCTCGAAGGTGCTGCCCGGGCGCCGGTCATCGATGAAATCATCGCAGCAGCGCAACAACGGCATATCCCCATCGAAAAGGCCTCGCGCCAGATCATTGGGCGCGTCGTTGGTCACGACGAGCACCAGGGCGTGGCACTGGAAACCTCCGGTTATCCCTATGCCGACATGCACGCGATGCTGGCCCTGGCCCACACCCGCCGGGAACCCCCGTTGCTGTTGCTGCTCGATTTGATCCAGGATGTCCATAACCTGGGCAGCCTGCTGCGCACGGCTGAGGCTGTGGGTGTTCACGGCGTTGTGATTCAAGAACGCCGTGCTGCTGGTGTGACCCCCGCCACTGTCAATACCTCCTCAGGGGCCGTGGAACACCTTCTCGTGGCACAAGTGACCAACCTGGCCAAGGAAATCGAGCGGCTTAAGGCGCGCGATGTTTCGCGCCCCGATGTGTGGGTTGCCGGATTGGAAGATGCACCCGGCGCACGAACTTATACGGAAGTCAACATGATTCTTCCGCTGGCCATCGTCGTGGGGAACGAGGGTGCAGGGTTGCGCCGTCTGGTCCGCGAGCGTTGCGACTGGCTGATGTCCATTCCGATGCGCGGGCAGATCAATTCGCTCAATGCCGCCGTCGCCGGTTCTTTGGCCCTCTATGAAGCCCTGCGCCAGCGCGCGTTATAGAGCACGCTCTATAGTTCCAATACCATCTGCACCAGGGGGCGGTGCAGTTTGAAGTCCGCATCGTACAGTGCCTGCGCCAGTGCCGCTTGATCGGCGACAATGGCGATTACCGGCCACGGGGCAAAACGCCGCGTTGCGTGCAGCGCTTGTGCCACAATCGCCCGCGCACCAGCTTCTCCCGTTTGTGGGTGGGCGAGAATATCCCAAACGTGAAATCGGCTGCGCTTGTCGGTTTTAACGCGCAAGGCCAGTCGCGCTTCAGTTTCACCATACACCCAAGCCTCTTCGTGCTGGCCAGAAAACCATAGACTGAGTTTTCGCTCGAAGCCGCCGTAGTTGTACTCGTTAGGCCGGATTTCGAGCACATACTTCTGGCGGCGGCTGTAGATCTCGTCAGCCAATTTCATCCAAAGGTGGCGGTCCTTTGGCTTGCTTGATCGCCACGCCAGTACTGTTTCCATCCCGTTAGGCCAGGTCACGTTTGCTGGACGGATGAGGTGGCGTTGCCGCCCTACCGCTTCAAAGCCCATGTGTTCGTACAGTCCACACGCCACGGGGTTGTCCGCGCGCACTTCCAGACCAATCCACCGCGCGCCTTGCTGCCGTGCCGCGCGAATCGCTGCTTCAACCATCGCGCGACCAATGCCCATTCCCCGGTATTCCGGGTGGACAACGACGTTGCCGATCATCTGCCCTCGACTGCGACTCGGGAGTGCGTAGCGCAGTGAAAGATTCCCGACGATGCGTTCCTCTTCGACCCACACAAAGCCGGCTGGTTCCAGAGCCGTCAGTTCTAGGGGAGACAACGTGCGACGCTGCGCAGCCTGGCGCATTTGCGCCAGCATCTTCTGTCCTTGCGGGTCCAGCTCGTTTTCAAAACCGAGTGCAATCAGATCGACGATCGCCAGTGCGTCCCGCTGTGGATCCACCGGTCTGACGCCACTGTGCGCTCTCACGTTAGCCACTGTCATCTTTGCTGTATCCTGTTTATAAAGCCTAGCCAATTGAATGCGCGACAGAGTCGCATTCAGGTTACATTCCTCGCGTCTTGCCACGATAATGGGTCCAGGGCTTGTCCTGGGGGCATATTTATGATGCCTTGCATATCCAATAAGAATCTGCGAGATGATGCCTTTTCGGTTCCGACTGGTTCAGATCAGGCACCGCGAAATTATACCATTTTGAGCAAAGTTTGCTGCGGCGCGCAGATTGCGTTAATCGCGCCTCAGTCTATAATGAGAAAGAATGAAAGGCAAGGACCTTGGATTGGACAGGCTGACGATCAGACCAAAGACTAACGAACTGTTTTCGAGGAGGAAAGCCGATGAAACGAATTCGCGTGTGGTTGTGTACAGCGTTGTTGGGGGCGCTTATCTTGACCGCGTGTATCGACCCAACCGTGACCCCACAGGCTGTTGACACACCGGTGGCAGACACAGCTACCCCTGTTCCTCCAACAATAACCCCCTCGCCGACGCCAGAACCACAGGCGGCTTTGGTCAACGGGCAGCCCATCCTTCTCGCCGATTACGAGCGCGAAATGACGCTCTATGTGGAATCGATGGCAGCGGCGGGCCAGGACGCATCCACCGATGAAGGCCAGGATGCATTGGAACAGGGACGCACGTTGGTACTGGAAATGATGATAAACCAGGCATTGATTGCGCAGGCCGCCCAGGCTGCAGGCGTTGCGGTCAGCGATGAGGAACTCGATACTACCATCCAGACGCTTCGCGAGGAAACCGGGGAGGAGGCATTTCAACAGTGGCTTGACGATCAAGGTATGTCGCTGGAGGAATTCCGCGTCCGGCTGCGCAGCGATATGATCGCCACCCAGATGGCGAACCGCGCTGTCGAAGCGGTTCCCACGCACGGCGAACACATCAACGCGCGGCACATCCTCGTCGATAGCGAGGAAGAGGCGCGCCAAATCCTCAGCCAACTCCAGGCCGGTGACGATTTCGTGAGCCTGGCGCGCACCTATTCGCAGGATACCAGCACCCGCGATACCGGTGGCGATCTCGGCTTCTTCCCGCAAGGTATCCTGACTGCGCCGGAAGTGGAGGCGGCGGCTTTTGCTCTCCAACCAGGACAGTTCAGTGATGTGATCCAGAGTAGCATGGGCTACCATATCGTCCAGCTCGTTGAAAGAGTCCCCGATATGGAAATCGACCCAGAGAATCTGCGCCTTCTGCGCGAAAAAGCCTCGCGTGAGTGGTTGGAAAATCTGCGCGCAGCGGCGACCATCGAGCGTTTTGTTGCAGCTACACCGTAGGAGAGAACCATGGGAAGCAAAGATCGATTGTTCAATACTCTGAGTTTGGTGATGTTGGCTTTGACCCTTATCACGGTCCTTTGCTACATCCTGATTGCGGTCAATCCTTACCTTCCCTTCAATCCCTTCCCGCCATCCCCTAAGCAGATTGCCGTCGTCGCCACCAACACGCCTACGCCTACACCGGGACGTACCCCGGTAGCGACGTGGACGCCTACCAACACGCCTACGATCACGCCGACACCGCCGGCTACCTTCACGGCGACGCCAACGCGTACACCAACGCCTATCACACCATCCCCCACGCGGACGAGTACGGCAACGCCGACGCCGCGTGTTACCCGTTCGCCGTGGCCCTTCACCTACGAGATCACGTATGAGACCCCACTTTACGGCTGTAACTGGCTCGGGGTCGGCGGCACAGTCGTCGATATTGATGGCAATCCCTTGCGTGGTTATCCTATCCACGTTTGGGGTGGGGGCATTGATGTGGTCGTCAACTCCGGTGATAAGCAGAATTACGGGGATGCCGGATGGGAGCAGTTCTTCCTCAACAATCCGCAAGAACTCAGAGGGGTGTTCCGCGTTCAGATTCACGATAAGAACAATCCGAATCACCCGCCGGTTTCGCAAGAGATTGTCTTGAACTTCCCCGGGTACTGTTCACAGTCGCTGGCGAGGATCACTTTTACCAAGAATCACTAGCCATGCGGCACAGAGCTTTCCTTTGTTTGTGGCTTCAAGGGGATCGCCGGATCCCCTTGAAGCATTGCTGTGATAAAACTCCTGCTGCACTGTACTAGATGATGGGGACCCTGTACGTTGTTGGCACGCCCATCGGGAATCTGGAGGACATCACACTGCGGGCGATACGTGTCCTCCAGGACGTGCAGCTCATTGCGGCGGAAGACACACGCAAAGCGCGCATCCTGCTGGACCGGCATGCGATCCGTACGCCAGTCACCTCTTTCTTTGTGGGAAATGAACGGTACAAAACCGACGTGCTTCTGGAAACGCTGGCTTCTGGTGATGTGGCCTTGATCTCGGAGGCCGGCATGCCCGGTATCTCCGATCCCGGCTATCCATTGATCCAGGCCGCCATCGCGCGGCAGATTCCGGTTATACCCATTCCCGGCCCGTCGGCGCATACGGCGGCGTTGATTGTGTCGGGCCTGCCCCTCGACCGTTTCTGCTTTCTGGGATTTCTACCCCGCAAAAAATCTGAGCGAAAGGCTCGTCTCACAGAAGTTGCTGCGCTCCGCCTGACGCTGGTGTGCTACGAAGCGCCGCATCGCTTGCACGCGACGCTGGAGGCATTGCACGCCGTCTTGGGCAACCGTGCCATCGCGCTGTGTCGCGAGTTGACCAAGCATTTCGAGGAGGTTTGGCGCGGCGACGTGGTGGGCGCGCTGGCTCACATTGCCGAGATCCCGCCGCGCGGCGAGTACACGCTTGTGATCGCCGGCGCGCCGGAAGATGCGGGGCGATGGGATATTGACCAGGTACGCGCAGCGCTGGCAGACTGCATGGCGGGCGGGCTTTCGCGCTCGCAGGCGGCGCGCGAAGTTGCTGCACTCTCTGGCTGGTCCCGTCGCGACGTTTACGATGTGGAGACACTTACTACGCCGGAGGCAAAGCCATGATGCTAGATACGCTGCCCCCTGTTGAAGCGCGCCCATACTTACTGCAAAACAGTATTCAACACTATGCATGGGGTACTCGTGGGAACCAGGCCTTTATCCCGAATCTACTGGGTTTCGAACAGGAATCTGGGTTACCCTATGCTGAATTGTGGATAGGTGCTCATCCCAAAGCGCCATCCAATATCGTGGTTGTGGAGACGGTAGTCCCTTTAGATCAATGGATTAGTGCATACCCCGTACAAATTCTGGGAAGCGAGATCGCAAACAAGTTTTCAAATAAACTACCCTTTTTATTTAAGGTATTATCTGCGAGTGAGTCCTTATCCATACAAGTGCATCCCAACAAGGCACAAGCACACGCTTTGCATCTTCGTGATCCTATACACTATCCAGATGCTAACCACAAACCCGAGCTAGCTATTGCACTTGATTCATTAACGGCCTTGATGGGGATTAAGCCCTTCGCTGCTATTCAAGAAACCCTAAGACGTTACCCGGAAATCGCTGATTTTATCGGGAAGCGTGTGTGCACTAGCGTCCTCACTCTAGTAACTCCAGACCTCCAACAGCAGCAGACACTCATCCAAACTTTATTCTCAACTCTGGTCGAGAATTCAATTTACTACGAGAAGGAATTAGTGCGTGCTATTGAGCAATTAGCTGAACGGCTAAGCAAATCCTCCTCTTTGGAAGAGATTGAGATGCTCTTTCTAAGTCTCAGGGAAAAGTATATTGGACCGGATGTGGGACTATTTGTGATGTTCTTGCTAAATTTGGTTCACCTTGAGGAAGGACAAGGTCTTTTTACTGATGCAGGTACCCCGCATGCCTACATAAAAGGTAATATTATCGAATGTATGGCTAACTCCGACAGTGTTGTGCGTGTTGGTTTGACGCATAAATTTATCGATCCTGAAAATTTGATAGATATCATCAATTATAATCCTGCTCCCCTTTCTGTCTTGGGAAATAATCCGGATTTAGAAGAGAAGGTATATCAAACGCCTGCCCCTGAGTTTCGTGTCAGTAGAGTAAAATTCAGTTCGTCAACAGAGCGACAAGAGACGACTGAAAATGGGCTTGAGTTATTTTTGGTGACTAAAGGTACTCTCATTGTACGTTGGAAATCTAGCTCCGAAGATGATAGAATTATTTTGAGGCAAGGTCAATCTATCCTGATTCCTGCTTGTCTTCGTGAATTCCAGTTGAGCACGGAAGCATCGGTCGAATTGTTTAAGGTGGAAGTACCGATTTTTGACTGAGGTGGCGAAATATGCACACTGAACCGTATTTTCAAAAAGACGCTTATCTCAAAGCTTTCGATGCCAACGTGCTTGCCGTGGAAGGTCAGGCCGTGGCGCTGGATGCGACGGCCTTCTACCCCGGCGGAGGCGGGCAGCCCCACGACACCGGCATACTGAAGGCCGTCGCCGAGACATGGCCCGTTGTCAACCTGCGGCGTCGGGATGACTTGATCTGGCATACAGTTGAGGGTGTGCCGCCCCAGGTAGGGACGCGCGTGCAAGGCGCGCTGGATTGGGAGCACCGCTACGCGCTGATGCGCACGCACACAGCGCTGCACATTCTCTGCGGTGTCGTCTGGCGCGATTACGGCGCGAAAGTGACGGGCGGCAATATGCGGCCGTTGAAGGGCCGGCTTGACTTCGAGTTCGAGAACTTGCAACGCGAACTGGTGGACGAAATCGAGGCCAAGATCAACGTCGAGGTTGCCGCAGCACGTTCGATCCACATCGATTTCCTGCCGCGCGCCGAGGCCGATCTGCATCCCGATCTCATCCGCACCAAGATCAACCTGCTGCCACTTGGCATCACCGTTGTGCGCATCGTCGAAATCGAAGGCTTGGACGTTCAGGCCGACGGCGGCACTCACGTAGCGAACACAAAGGAAGTCGGTCCCATCCGCATCAGCAATTACAAGAGCAAAGGCAGGATCAATAAGCGACTTGAGTTGTCGTTGGAGGCGTAATACCCAACACAAAAGCCCCGCAGATACCCTGCGGGGCTTTTGTGGGTGTATGTGACTAGATACCGGCGCGTTGCGCCACGACGGCTTGCACTTCCTTGAGCAGCGTTTTCGCGCGCACATCGATGCCGTTCAGTTCGGTGAGCCAGGCGTTTTTCTGTGCTGCATCGTGGATGCTGGCGGCATTAACCCGCACGTTGAGCGCCGCGCTCTGGATACTCGCCATCGCCATCCAGGCGGCGCTGGCGGCATCGGTGGCGGCGTTGACGTTGCCTTTGCTGGCGACAAGCAATGTGAGTTCCAGTGCTTCGAGCGCCGCCCGTGCCGTTGCCAGCGGAACTTCGGTGGCATGGACGGTGGCCTCCTGGATTGCTGCGTCGCGGGCGATCTGTTCTTCTTCGGTGGCCTTCGGTAGTCTGTAGGCGGCCATCACCGCGTTGAACGCGGTGCTGTCCTCATCCATAGCGGTGGTGAGCGCCGCGCGCAGCTTTTCGGCCTGCACGATGGCCCCGGCCATTTCGTCTTTCACATCGGCGTAACGCCGCTTGCCCGCCGTCAGCCGCCCGACCATCGCTATAAGCGCTGCCGCCAGTGCGCCTGCCAGAGCCGCGACCGCACCGCCGCCGGGTGTGGGGGTTTTCGCTGCCACCGCGTCGAGAAAACCGACCGGCGCGCCCTCATCCAATGCTGCGAGCTTGTTTTCCAGGATTTGTCCCGGCTCAAACAGATCGAGCTGCAAGTGCCACTGCGCTGTATCGACTAATGCCTGTTGCGGAATGAGGCCCACAAGCTCCGTGTGCGTGACGGCTGCACCGTAGCGCGCGGCCTCGCTGCGAATCGTCTCCACCACCCGGTGAACCGGCGTCTTCGGGAAGTTGGTCAGGTTCATCGACACTTGCGCCTGTCCTGCGACGAGCAGCCCCATCGCTTTGACATAGCGATAGCCGCCGCTGGAATGGCGCAGTGCCCGGGCGATCTTGCGCGCGATGCTCACGTTATCCGTGTTGAGGTAAGCGTTGAAAGCCACCAGGAAAGGCCGTGCGCCGATGATTGTAGCCCCGGCTGTGCCCACTGCCTTCGGGCCAAAGTCTGGGTCACGAGCGGGGACTTTGCCGATTTCAGCCTTGAGCGTTTCGTATTCACCCCGTCGCACGTCCTCGAGATTGACGCGCTCCGGGCGGAGCGCCGCCTGCTCGTAGAGGTAGACCGGGATCCCCAGTTCCTCTCCCACGCGTTGACCTAAATCGCGGGCCAGCGCTACGCAGTCCGCCATCGTCACGCCGCTGATGGGTACGAACGGCACCACGTCTGTCGCGCCCAGCCGGGGATGTTCGCCGCGATGCACGTCAAGGTCGATGAGCGTCGCCGCGGTTTTGATCCCCTGGAACGCGGCCTCCTGCACGGCGACCGGCGGCCCAACCAGCGTCACGACTGAACGGTTGTGGTCTACGTCGGATTCGACATCCAATATACGCGTTTCAGGCACGGCACGCATTGCATCGACAATTGCCGCGATTACCTCCGAGCGCCGGCCCTCACTAAAGTTGGGGACACATTCGACTAGCGTTTTCATACTACCACACGTGGGGGATGGGCGGTTTGGGCTTTTCTTCCGCGTCAGCGGCCGCATCAACGCTCGTGCTAGCATCCGTGTCAGCGCTCGCACTAGTGTCCGCGTCGGCGGCTGTGTCTTTGTCGCCGACCACTTTGGCTTCCAAATCGATGATTTGGCCCACAGGTGGTGTCCATGTGACGGACGATGGCCGCGAGTTGGCTGTCGGCTGTTCCACCTCCGGCGGCGCGGTGGTCATTTCGCGTTGCATTTCTTCCTGGTGCTCAGTGACCAAAGCCGGCGGGCACACATCGACGAAGAGCCGTAGGCCAATCAGGAAAACCGCCAGGTCATCCAACTGACCTAGCCCTGGAACGACCATACCGGGGATGAGATCCACGGGTGAGATGACGTAGAGGAGGGTGAGGATGGGGATGATCTTGGTCACAAATGGGATGCGGTCATCCCACAGTAGCTCCCAGGCCAGGCGAAAATGGCCAAAGAAGTCTTTCAGCCATCCTAACAGCGTGCCGACGTCACCGGCTCGCTCGGGATATTGCATTTTATCATCGGACATGAGGCCTCCTTATAAAAGTAGTCTACAGTCGGTAGTGGTGCGGTCACTTGCAGTATCTAGGAAACATTATAGTCGGGGCTGCATAAGCCGCAACTGCTGCCGCATAAATTGCAGCGCACAAATTGCATCGAAAAATTGCGCTGCACAAATTAGAGCCTAACCACGTAGATTCTTGCACAATGAGCAAGCAAACGTGCGTCGAAGGCCCTCTTAGTTCCGGTTTATCCGGGTTAGGTTATAATATTACGAGAAAATCAAGGAAGAGGTTGCTATGCCATTTTTGATCGATGGACACAATGTTATCGCCGCACTGCCGGATATTGATCTGGAAGATCCGGACGATGAAGCTCAACTGGTTGTAAAGTTGCGCGCCTGGACCGGGCGTGAGCGCCGCAAGGCCATCGTCATCTTCGATGGTGGTATTCCGGGCGGGCCTTCGCGGGTGCTTTCCTCGTCCGAAGTGCGTGTCGTCTTCGCGGCGAGACATTACAGCACGGCGGATCGCATTATCAAAGAGCGGCTATCCCATCTACCCGATGCCCCCAATTGGACGGTGGTTTCTTCGGATCACGAGGTGCTGGACAACGCGCGCATGACCGGTGCCAAAACACTGTCGGCGCAGGCGTTTGTGGAACGGCTGAATCGATCGTTTGAAGTGGAGAAGGAAAAGCCAGAAGGCGCATCGGCAGCGGAGGTCGAGATGTGGCTTGAAGTTTTCGAGACACCGGAATCACCGCAAGTGTCCACGCCTCCATCCAGCACGCGCCCTGTTTCCAAAAAGCAAGCACGGCGGGCAGAAGAACGTCGTGCGGCGGAACGTGCCGCGCCGGAAACACCGCCAGTGCGGGCGACGCGATCCATCGCTGAGCAAATGGGAAGGCCCACCCCCCCACCGACCAAACGTGAGAAACCTGCCGGATACGAGGGCAAACCCACTGAAGTCTCGTCCGAGGAGGTGGAGTCCTGGCTGGAAGTCTTCCACGATGAGCCGGAGAGCGTCTCACCGCCTAAGCCCAGACCGCGGGCAAAGCCGCGCAAACCCAAGCCGCTGGTTGTGAAGAAGCACGGGGCGCTTTCCGACGAAGAGGTTGAAAGCTGGCTGGAGGTCTTTGGCGATGAACCTGAAACGCCCACTCCTACATCCAAGCCGGCTTCTGAAAAGCCAAGCAAGCGATCATCCAAGAAGGATAAACTCAAGCCCTCGAAGGCCCGGTTGGTCAAACGCAAGCGGAAACTCATTCCTATAGAAGACGAAGAGCCGAGCGGACTCTCAAAAGAGGATGAAGAACTATGGTTCCGCCTGTACGGGCACGAAGATAAGTAGTGTTCTAGCGATTTCAATTGCGCTTTCAGACGGAAATGACTGAAGCCATCACTCCGTCTGCAACATCGTCAGCAAATCCGCTGTAGATGGCAGCACCAGATGCGCACCAGCCCGCCACAACTCGGCCTCTTCGCCAAAACCGCACAGCACGCCAATGGCCCATGCCCCTGCGCGCCGTCCCGAAAGAACGTCTACCGGAGTATCCCCGACCATCACGCAAACCTCCGGCGACAGTCCCAGATGTTCTGCGGCGTACAGCACCGGTTCGGGATGAGGTTTCAGGCGTCTCGTCGTCGCCTGCGTCACGCTGAGTTTGAAGAAGCTAGTGAGGTCGTGCTGGCGTAAGAATTCTGCGGCATCATCAGCAGAGCGCGTTGAAACCACCGCGAGGTTCGCGCGTTCGGACAAATATACCAACAGCGGTCTCACTCCTGGAATGAGGCGGAACGTGGGATGAGGGTGCGCTCGCATCATGCGCCGGACACCGAAAAGCACGGCGTCTAGCCCCAGCATATCTACTGCCGTCAGCGCAGAGTTCATCGGCGTCTCCCCGGCCATAACCATGCGCCGGGCTAGCCGGCGTGCGCGTGCATCGCCGAGAAAGCGCAAACGGCGTGCCAGCGATTCTACCGTCTGGTCGTCGGTGTCCATCAACGTGCCGTCTAAATCGAAGAACCATCCCTGGATTTTCGCGAACGGGATTGGCGTTGTTGCCATCGTTTATCCTTTTTTGGGCCAATCAAGTCAAGCGGACAAATTGACCTCAATTCGTTTCATTTTCTCCTAGATGAAGCGATTGTAGCAGAGACTCTGCCACAGCCCGGTTGATTTTACGGGACTGGCCTTTAGTCTCGAGCATCACGATTCCCATATCGGTCAGTTGTTCCACCAGGCGCGCGGAGCGCGTATAGCCGATGCGCAGGCGACGTTGTAGCAAGGAGATGGAGGCACGGTTTTCGGCCAGGAAAACTTCTACTGCGGTGGGCAGTAGTTCATCCTCAAATTGGCTGGCAAGCTGCGTTTCTTCCTCAAAATCGGGGAAGAGCGCCGGTTGGGCTGGCGCAATCTCGTCGGCGTAGGAGGTAGCCATCGGTCTAGGGAAGTCTGCCTGCCCCGGCGACTTCCCCGGTTCCACCGCATTGCGCCAGAAGTGGATCAGGCGATCTAGCTCGTGGTCGGAGGCAAAGGCCCCTTGCAGGCGCAGCGGTTGGCTGACGTCTGGCGGCATGAAAAGCATGTCGCCGCGACCGAGTAGACGCTCGGCTCCCGGCATATCCAGAATCACGCGCGAGTCCACTGACGAGGCTACCGCAAAGGCCACCCGCGCGGGGAAGTTGGCCTTAATCAGCCCTGTCACCACATCCACGCTGGGACGCTGCGTGGCGATGATGAGGTGGATGCCTGTGGCCCGCGACATCTGCGCCAGGCGGCACAGCACGCGCTCTGTCTCTTCTGGTGACTGGAGCATCAGGTCGGCCAGCTCATCTACCAGCACAGTGATATAGGGGATGGGCGTGTCGTCCATCGTTTTGCTTACGCGCCGGTTGAAGTCCTCGATGTTGCGCGCGCCGACCTTCGCAAAGCGGCGATAGCGGCTGTCCATTTCGCGCATCACCCACTTCAACGCGGGCACGACACGTTCCACATCCACGATTGCCGGTGACAACAAATGTGGGATACCGTTGTACTGCGTCAATTCGACCCGCTTTGGATCGACCAGCAACATACGCAGCGTGTCCGGCGTGTTTTGCAGCAGCAGCGCCGCAATAATGGCATTTACACATACGGACTTGCCCGCGCCTGTCGCGCCGGCAATGAGCATGTGTGGCATTACGCGCAAATCCGCCGCCACTGCCTGCCCGGAGACGTCCTGACCCATGCCCAGACGGAGACGGCCCTTCAGCTTGCCGAAAGCTTCCGACTCCATAATGTCGCGCAAGGAGACCACGGTTGGTTCTTCGTTAGGCACCTCGATCCCCACTAATCCTTTGCCGGGGATGGGTGCCTGGATGCGAATGCTGCGCGCGGAGAGCGCCAGTGCCAGATCGTCTGCCAGACTGTTGATCTTGCTGACTTTGACCTTGGTCGTTCGTCCACTGCGGCTGGTGATGAAGAGCGGCTCCGTGCCAAACTGCGTGACCACTGGCCCCTGGTTGATTTCTCGCACGCGGACGGGTGCGCCCAGGCTTTCCAGCGTCTTCTCGATACTACGGACCTGTTTGCGGATCAGATCTTCGCTGTAGTACTGCTCGCTACCCTCTTCCAACACATCGACGATACTCGGCAAGCGCCAGGAGTGCGTCCCGACCGTCATAGAAACGTGCTCGAACTCCAGGCCACCGTTGCCATTGCCATTCGAGGGTCGGGAGGCGACGTTGATGCGGACGGACGCTGTGGCGTCCGCGTCATCGTTCTGTTTTTTCCGTCCGCGCGCGGCTTTGGACTGCGCCGTATCGGCCGTCCCGCCGATGATCATCGGGTCGGTCGACGCCGTTGTACCGGACGGGAGTGGCAGTTGCGCTTGGCCTCCAGACTTCTGCCCTGCAGCGCGCTCGGCTAGCAAGCGAACCGCGTCAGCAGGTGAGATGCCGGCGACAAACGTCACAAGGACCAACCAGGCCAGGATGAGAAAAATCGTGGTGCCGGCCTTGCCAAGTGCCTTGACGCTCACATCAAGCATCAGCGCGCCTATCAGTCCGCCGCCCAAGCCACCTTCGCCTAGACGGTAAAAATTCATCTGTGGCCATACAAAACTGGTGATGAGGTGCAGCGTCATCAAAGCGATAAAGAACCCGCCAATTACGCCCACGATCTGTTCGGGGTCGATTTTGGGAAGGCGTTCCTCAAAGCGGCGCAGAATGAGCCACAATCCCAATCCGCCGAAGAACAGTGGTACGACGTACATCCCCCACCCAAACGTCTGCGCCAGGAGGGAGATCCACCATTCCGTCAACGCGCCCTGCTGCGCCGAGATAAAGCTGAGAATCGTAAGCAGAGCCAGGAAGAACAAGACCCAACCCACGATATCCAGTTTTTGGTCGTTGCTCAGGCGACTCCACAACGATTCGTGCTGTTTTTTGCGCGTGCTGCGTCGCCTGGATGACGACCGCCCGCGTGAACGTGAAGAAGTTCTTCTTTTCGTCATAATTTCTGCATCTCGTTATCTTTTTGGTCCTAATGCGGCTTCGATGGCTTCGCCTACCGAGCGCACTGGAACCAAGGTTAGTCCATCGGGCTGGCGCAACTGCTTGCGCTGCATGCTCCGGGGGATGACGATTTTAGTGAAGCCCAGACGCGCGACCTCACTCATGCGTGATTCCAATTGGCCCACCGAGCGCACTTCACCGGAAAGCCCTACTTCGCCGACGACTGCCACGTCTGCCGGAACGGCCTGGTCGCGCAGGCTGGAGGCTAGCGCCACCGCCACGGCTAGGTCGGCCGCAGGCTCCTGGATTTGCAAGCCACCCACGACGTTGGCGAAGATATCTTGTTCGTCCAATCGCAGTCCCACCCGGCGGGTGAGCACGGCGATGGTGAGCAGCAGCCGGTTGAAGTCCAGGCCGTTGACAGTACGGCGCGGGTTACCGAAGCTGGTGTGACTCGCCAGCGCCTGGATCTCGACCAGGAGAGGACGCGTCCCTTCCATCGTGACAGCAATGGTCGATCCTGGCACGTTCACCATGCGCTCGGCGAGAAAGGCTTCGGAAGGATTGGCGACTTCAACGAGGCCCTGTTCTTGCATCTCAAACACGCCTATCTCAGAAGTTGCGCCGAAGCGATTCTTCACACTGCGCAGCAGCCGGTACTTGTGGAAGGGGTCGCCTTCCAGGTACAGTACCGTATCGACGATGTGCTCCAAGACCTTCGGCCCGGCAATCGCGCCTTGTTTGGTGACGTGACCCACTAAAAAGACGGGCACACCGCTCTCCTTCGCCCAACGTTGAAAGCGCACGGCGCACTCGCGTACCTGGCTCACGCTGCCCGCTGCTGATTTCATCTCCTTATTGTGGGCGGTCTGGATAGAATCGACGACCAAAGCTTGCAGCGCCGGTTGCATTACGTCGGCTTGAGCGAGGATGGTGCTGGCCTCGGTTTCTGAGAGCAGGTACAATGGATCGCCCCCGATGCCCAGGCGTCTGGCGCGCATCTTGATCTGCCGGGGGGATTCCTCGCCGGAAACGTAGAGCACAGGACGCTCGGTCGAGCCGAGTACGGCAGCAACTTGCAGCAGCAGTGTCGATTTGCCGATCCCCGGTTCGCCACCGATCAATACGATGGAGCCAGGGACCACACCGCCACCGAGAACACGGGAAAATTCGTTCATCAGTACTGGGATGCGGTCGACGGTGCCAAGATCGATCTTGCTCAACGGCTGCGGGCGCTGCGAAAGGCGGGGCGCTGGCGTTGTTGCCCTGCCGCTATCTGTCTCCAGCAGGACTTCAACCAGGGAATCCCACGCGCCGCAGTTGGGGCATTTGCCCATATGCCGCGCGTAGCTCCAGTTGCATTGCTGGCAGACCCAGCGACTTTCCCGTTTCGCCATCTACTGTTCCTCCCTAACTGTTTACTGATCCGGTTATAAAGAACTAAAGCTATTCGATATCTCACAGGCGTATAGGCGTTTAGCAAATTGCGTCTGGATCAGTAGTCCCCCCTTTATTATACTAGAACATACATTCTATAACAAGAGGCAAAATTCAAAAGACCGTGCACTTTGTACACCGAAAGGGCAAAAAGACAAATTGCCGGCACCGGAAGGCCGATTTTGGTGGATCCGCTACGCGGATTTTCGGTTATACTATAAGTGTGGCGTTGGACTACGTCGTATGAGTGTGAAGCTGATGAGTTCTGGGGGCATTTCGCTTTGGGGGAAATGGTCAAACCAACACCTGATAAATGTGTTTTGTGGCAGTTTTGACCCGATTCGGGCTCAACAAGCCAGGGTTTCAAAGGCCAAAACTACACACCCGAGTTCTGATCTGACTTCACCCCTGCGCCGAATGTGGTAAAATTCACTGGTAGGCCATTGCGAGCCAGGTGTTACAGGTGTGGGCTTACTCGGCGGTTGGGATATAAGACGCGTGCGACGGGGTTTGACAAATTCACCGACCTGGATATAATGACCCGGCAGCCGAACCTTCAAGGGGTCGGCTCATGTTTTGTATTAAGGCCTATGATTGTAGGCTTGGGGATAAGGGAGGAAGACGTGTACGCAGTTATCAAATCAGGAGCGCACCAGTACAAGGCCAGTGTCGGCAACGACCTCATTGTCGAGCGGCTTCCGTATCCGGTGGGCGCACAAGTGGAATTGGATCAAGTTTATTTGCTGGATGATGGCGAGCAGGTGATCGTGGGACAGCCAACGGTTGAGGGTGCAGTCGTGCGTGCTACCGTTGTTGACGAGTTCCGCGGCCCCAAAATCCGCATCTTCAAGTATCATCCAAGGGAGCGGTATCGCCGTCGTCTGGGTCATCGCCAGACCTACATGCGTCTGCGCGTTGACGATATTGTGAAGGGAGCATAGCAATGGCACGCAAGAAGACGAGTGGTGTTAATGGTCGTGACAGTCGCGCTAAGCGGCGCGGCGTCAAGAAGTACGGTGGGGAAGCCGTCGTCACCGGCAATATCATCGTGCGCCAGGTAGGAATGCGCATCAAGCCCGGCGTCAATGTGGGCATGGGTAAAGACTACACGCTTTTCGCGCTGGCTGATGGGCACGTCAAGTATGATGTCGTACATGGGCGCAAGCGGGTGAACGTTGAAGTTGCTGAAGGAGGTATGGCAGCATGAAACCACAGATTCACCCCGACTGGTATCCCGAAGCGAAGATCATCTGCGCTTGTGGTGAGACGTGGACAGTTGGCGCCACTGTGCCCGAATTGCACACCGACGTGTGTTCTAAGTGTCACCCGTACTTCACCGGTGAACAGCGCATTGTGGACACGGAAGGTCAAGTGGATCGCTTTATGCGGCGTCTTCAGGCACGTGAAGAGGCGCTCAAAGAGCTTGAGGAGCGCAGGGCCGCGCGTGTCTCCCCAGAACTTCCCGTCGTCGAACTCGAGTTGGGCCGGCGGATGGAGAATGTGCTAGCCGATGCTGGTGTGGAGAAGGTCGGCGACGTGCTCGCCATTATGGAAGAGAAGGGCGACGACGGGCTGACCGATATCAAGGGTTTGGGCCTCAAGGGCCTGGCCGATCTGAAAAAGAATTTACGTGCACGTGGGTACGTCCTCCCAGGCGATGAGCCCGCCGAGGAACCGGCTACCGCCGCATAGTCACACACGACGAGGCAGGGGGCATCTCCTGCCTCGTTTAGTTTTCCGTTTTCCACGCGTCTTCTTCTCCGCATGTTTTCTTTTCCGCTAGATATGCGTTTCGGAAAGGTCAAAGTAAAAACTAGAGCTGCTCCGGTGTTTATTAGCGTATACAAATTCAGCAAAAGATGCCCGGATCAGTAAATCCATAACCAGGAGCTTCGTATGAGTCAAGACCCTCGCAGTGGATGGATTGAGGTCATCTGCGGTAGCATGTTCAGCGGCAAAACCGAGGAACTTATTCGCCGTCTGCGTCGGGCGCAGATCGCCCGGCAGAAAATCCAGGTCTTCAAACCTGCTATTGATATGCGCTACACCGATAAAGCCATCGCTTCGCACAATGGGTTGCAGGAGCATGCAATCCCCGTCAACGATAGCACGGCATTGCTGCAACACCTGGACAATACCGCCGATGTTATCGCCATCGACGAGGTGCAGTTCTTTGATCCGGCTATTGTCGATGTGTGCAATATCCTGGCTGACCAGGGCAAGCGCGTCATTTGTGCGGGACTAGATATGGATTTCCGCGGGGTGCCTTTTGGTCCCATCCCCCAGTTGTTGGCGATTGCCGAGCAGGTGGATAAATTGCGGGCGATTTGCGTCGTCTGCGGCGCGGCTGCCAGTCGTACGCAGCGTCTCATCGCCGGCAAGCCGGCTTACATTGATGATCCCGTCGTCCTGGTCGGCGCCAGCGAGGTTTACGAAGCACGTTGTCGCGCCCATCACCAGACACCGCAGCGTCCCCCTGCCGAGGAGCAATAACTATGGACATTAACTTACCCAATTCCGTGGAGCGTATTCTGTTGGACGAAGCCACGATTCAGCAACGCGTCCAACAAATGGCTGACATTGTCAGCACCGACTACGCCGGGCTGCGTAATGAGGAATTCCTGCTGGTTGGCGTGTTGAAAGGGTCGTTTATGTTTATGGCCGATCTTGCGCGCCGGCTCACTGTGCCGCATCGCGTCGATTTCATTGCGCTTTCCAGCTACGACGACAGCACCGCGGCCACTGGTGCGGTGCGAATGATTATGGATACGCGTGCCGATGTCGCGCAACGGCATGTTCTGATTGTGGAGGACATCGTCGACACCGGCTACACATTGCAGTATTTGTATCGTATCTTCGGTGCACGCCAGCCGGCCTCGCTGCGCACCGCGGTTCTCCTCAGTAAACCCGACCGGCGCGAGGTTGAAGTTGATGTAGATTATCTGGGATTCCAGATCCCCGACGTGTGGGTAGTTGGGTATGGACTGGATTACGCAGATCGTTTCCGCACCTTGCCCTACATCGCGATGCTTAAGTCGAGTGTTTATGAGCAATAGCAGTCAGCGATCAGCAGTCAGCTTTCAGCCAGGAGCCTATTCGGAAATTCGCTCCATGCCCCGTCTCGGGGCTAGAGCAATTTTAGGATAGGCGCTAAGAAACTGCTCGCTGACGGCTCTTTCCAGGAGGTCACGATGTCTCTACTTGACGATGTCAAAAAAGTGCTGATTTCCGAAGCTGAGATCCAGGAGCGGGTCGTCTCCCTGGCTGCCGAGATGAACGCGCGCTATACGGACGACGATTTGCCCATACTAATCTGCATCCTCAAGGGGGCATTTATGTTCCTCGCCGACTTCACGCGCCACCTTACTTTCCGCCATGAACTTGACTTTATGGAAATCTCCAGCTACGGGCGCGGGATAACCAGCACCGGCACCGTGCGGATTCTGTTGGATCTCGCTTCAGACGTTCAAGGGCGTAACGTCATCATCGTCGAAGATATCGTGGATACCGGCAATACGCTGACGTACATCCTGCGGAACTTTGCCGCGCGCAGGCCGGCCAGCATCCGCGTGGCGACGCTGCTCAGCAAACCGAGTCGTCGCCAGATCGAGGTGCCCGTGGATTTCATCGGTTTCGAAGTCCCGGACGAGTTCGTCATCGGCTACGGCCTCGACTTCGCCGAGCAGTACCGCAATCTGCCCTTCATTGGCGTGCTCAAACCCGAGGTGTATCAAAACTTCTGAAAAAGTTGCCGCGCACCCAAATATCGGCTATAATACCCTCTTAGTTAAGAGGGGTATATGGATAAAAAAAGGCTAAGTTTCATCAATCTGTTAGTGTGGGGGGGCGCGGGCTTGCTCCTTGTGGGGATCGTGCTAGGTTCTCTGAGTCTGGCGCCGAACATCGACGCGCTGCTTCACGCGCCCGATATCCCCCAGGTGGTGACGGTGGTGGTGACGCCTACCCCAGAAGTCGTCGTTCCGCTGTTGCCTTTCGTCGAGGAGGCGCCGACCAGAAGCGTCGCTATGCCGGAGCCATCGCTTACTCCGCAGAGCGAGTTGCCCCCTCTCCCGACGGTGACTTATGTTCCCTACACACACCCTGAAGACGTCGATCCTGTCGTCACGTATACCTTGCCGGAAGTGGATGAGGGTGTCGTTCCGGTGCGCATCTCTATCCCGGATATTGACCTGGAAGCGCCGATTGTTCCTATTGGATGGATATACATTGAGGTTGATGGCGTTACACAGCCGATCTGGGATGTTCCCGACCAACGCGCGGCCGGATGGCACGAAATGTCGGCGAAGGTTGGGGTGCCTGGCAACATGGTGCTGAACGGCCACAACACGTCACGAGGCGAGGTTTTCCGCTATCTGTACAAACTCGAGGCTGGCGCGACCATCCTGATTGAAGCGGAGGATGGTGCAACCTACACGTACACCGTCACCGAGAAGCTCATTCTCCCCGAAGGGGGACAGCCTCTCGAGGTACGCATTGAGAATGCACAATACGCCCTCCCCACTGCCGATGAGCGGCTGACTTTGCTGACGTGTCACCCTTACGGCAGCCTGGCAAATCGGTTGGTGATCATTGCCCATCCGGCCGCGCAACCCATAACCTCACCTGCAGGCATAGAAGGAGACTAGCATGAACTTGTCTTTGATTGATCGTATTCGGCGCAACCACGCTCTCGAACACGCTACACTTAATCTCCTTGGCAAGCGGCACCCCGGTGCCCAGGCTATGGGGCTGTCCGGGCCGCGAGGATTTACGATTTTCACGTCGCTGACGGCGGAAGAGATCGTTCCGGCGGTGATGGAGGCGTTGAAACGACTCAAAGCCGGCGAAGGCGCGCTGCGGGTGCATCGCAACTGTGGCACGAACACGGTCGTCACGGCGACGTTGACCACACTGGCAACGTTGTTGGGCATCCGAGGAATAAAACCGTCTTTGCGTAAAAATATGGAACGATTGCCTCATCTCATCTTGCTCAACGTGTTGGCTTTGTTAGCAGCTCCCCCGTTAGCAGCGTGGGTCCAAGGAACACTGACCACCGACCCCAACGTAGATGACGTGGAAATTGCCTCGGTGTTCACCGATTATTATCGTGGATTGCAACGGATTCGCGTTCACACCCGCCAGGTTTGACTATGTTGCACCTGCTGCACGGCGAAAACGATCTGCAGCGTGAGGAAGCTCTGGCTGAGATTGTCCAACAGGCAGGACTGACGCCGGATTTGCGCGATCTCAACACGGAAGTGTTGGAAGCGCCTGTGACGGCTGCCGCGCTGCGCCGGGCGTGCAGCACGATTCCGTTTCTTGGCGATGTACGCATTGTGATCGCCCGCGAGCTGTTATCGAAGACCAAGCGGCGAGCTGTAAACGAGATCGAAGAAATCGCCGCGTATTTGCCGGATCTCCCACCTACCACCATTCTAGTTTTCTGTGAAAGCAAGGCGATTGCCGCAAAGAACCCCGTTCTGGTACAGGCTAAGAAGCTGAACGCCAATATCCAGGCTTTTGCAGTCCCCAAGACAAAAGAACTCTCCCGCTGGATCGTCGAGCGGGCGAAAATGCACCAGGGCGCGATTGATTTCAACGCGGCTGCCCTGTTGGGACAGAATATCGGCCCTAATCTGCGCCTGTTGGATCAGGAAATCCGCAAGTTGATGTTGTACTGCGGGGAGAGCAACCCCATCACCGTTGAGGCTGTGAAGGTGATGGCACCATACATTCAAAGTGCCGACGTGATCTTTGCTATGGTGGACGCTATCGGCCAGCGTAAGCCACGCAACGCAATGCTCTACCTACACCGGTTATTGGAGGTGGGGGAGCATCCGTTGGGAATTTTTGGGATGATCGTGCGGCAGTTCCGGTTGCTGATCCAGGTGCGCTGGTTAGCCGACCGCCGGATGAGCCAGCCAGATATTGCCGCAAAGCTGAAACTGCATCCTTTCGTCACCAAGAAAATCCGCGCGCAAGCACAACGTTTCACGCCGGAGCAGTTGCGCGCAGCCTATCAATTGCTCGTTGACAATGATCTCGCCATCAAGCGGGGACTGTTGGAAGCTGAAGCCGCCCTCGATCTACTGATCGCGCAACTGACGAGCTTGTAGTCGCTGAAGTTGCCACTATGCTGTGGGCTGCCCGCTCTTCTCCTGCCCGAGCCAGAAGTGGTGGCGCAAAACACGGGCGGATGAACGCACCAGAATCCCGTTCACCTTGCGGTCACCGTCAGGCAACAGCGTGGGGTGAACGTAGCAGACATTGGGTGTGTCCCCAAAACGGTCGCGATAGCGCTTAGCCGCCCGCGCCAGAGTACCCGCCAAATCTGCAGAACCACCATCGTGCCACAAAAGTCCTATATCCATCATGCTACCTCAATCTTTCGATCGTCACTCTCTTGTCATTCCACTCGCCGTGCCATGTACCAGGCGTTCAGCGACTGATCCTGGCATAGATCGAAGATACCTTCCGAGCAGCGCACGCGAAAGAAGTGCCAGGCCCCTTTGCGCTTCATCCGCGTCCACGCGCGGATGACGGAGTACACATTGTATTGCTGTCCGCGCCACATAAAACGCTGTGGATAATAGTTGTGTTTCCGCGCCATAAGCCGGATTGGTTCACGGCGCTTTGCAAGATTGAGTATCATCAGTCGCCTCCCAAAACTTGTGGATTGCTCAGGGCTGCTGAGAAAATCCAGTTGCGTCGGCCTCGCACGTCGATCACTTTGCCGATGGGGGCGATGTAGCGCGTCACGATCTTCTGGGCGTTGCCCGGTGCCTCCAACTGCTTCCAAGGCGCGCGTTCCCAGGTGAGGTTGTCCCTGTGCCAGCCCAGGTGAAACTCACCGTTGGCTTTCTGACGGAAGATTTTCAGCGTTGGCCCGCGCAAGTCCGTCCCGATGAAGTCCGTTTCAATCTCCGGTTCCGCGCCTTCAGGCAGATATTTCGTCACGATCATATCGCCTTGGTTGGGCCATTCGTGAGGGTTGAAAATCCGCATCGTGACCTCATCCCCCTCAAAGATACCGACCCATTCCATACTATTACCGACTACGCCCAGTCGGTAAACCGCGCCCGGCGTCAGTGTACCGAAGTGCGTTATCACAACGTCACCCGTACCAGCGATGACCTGTCCGACGAATGGCGCCACTACGGCCGGTTCGAAGTCCAGCCCGGAGAGCGCCTTGTTGAGCAGTGCGCGATTGTCCTTGTGGATCATATACCGCACCCGCTCGGCCATATCGCTCAGGGTCAATAGGAAGTCGTCATCTGGCCCGGGTTGCTCGCTGAGCACCTGGAATAGCAATACCAGGCCATTTTCGTGATCGGCGTTGTAGAGGCCGTGCAGATAGTGGATGGACTGTATGATGCGTTGCTCGCGACTGCGAGTGTATGGCAGGTTCACCTGCCACTCGCACAGGCGTGAGTCAGCGAACAGCGCGCGCAATGCGCTATCACTGGCGAACGCCTCACACTGCGTTAGCATCATCTTCAAACGCTCGTACAGATTCCTGAAGTGCGTTCCCATCGTTGCCTCGCTTATGCTTTTACTCTTCATCGCCGACGATCGTGAACGTTCGTGCGGGCTGCTGCGTACCAGCCCATGGCCAGCCGAAGCCTGTGTCGGTGAGGGCTGGCTTCTGGACGCCGTAGCTTGGTAGTCCCTGCGGCGTCACGATTACCACAGGCGGCGTTGTGCTCGACATCCGCGACGTCTGTTGCCGCTGCAACTCACGTCGCCAGATCACAACCCCAAGCAAAAGCGTTGGCAGCATCGCTGCCACGCCACATGCCAGACCGATCAATAGCGCCAGCGAATCCTGGCTAAGTCGTTGCGTGACCACCACGACCATAGCTATCGTAAAGACGACGCCGAGTAAGGTTACAAAGCGTCCCAACCTCTTACCCAAAGGTTCTCGTGTTTCCATACTACTTTACACTCCTGTGTCCACTCCTGTGCGCCAATACCGGCAACTGCGTTGCACGAGGTGAGACGTCGCCGCTTAGCATTGCCATCTGTTGTTTGAGTTCCTTTTTATCGATATAGGCCACCTGAAAGCGGATGGGGTTTTCCCCGCCGCTGACTGCCAGGAAGTCCCCGCGCCCGTTGAGGAGGTGAGCATCCGTCCCCGCTCTCCCTGAGGCGACCCTGGCATCGTTCGCCGAGACCACGCGTCCTACCAGACGTAGTGGGAAATTCGCCCGCATCACGCCGGAGAGGATGGCGGAGGAGGGATGCTGTGTCGCTGCGATGACGTGGATCCCCGCCTGTCTACCACGCTGGACCAGACGTGTCAACAAGTCACTGACCGGTGCTTCACCCTGTATCACCAAATCGGCCAGTTCGTCGATGAAGATGACGATGCGCGGAACGGATGTGCCCTGAGCTCCGTCGTTTTGTGATACGATTGCGCTGCGTTTGGTGATCGGTGCTTCACCGCGCCGGTCGCGGAACTCCATCACGCGCACAACCGACTGTAGTGCCTCCAACGCTTCTGGCACGTCGACAATCGGCTTGCGTTTGAGATGCGGGATGCCACTGAACGCTGGGAATGTGCGCCCTTTCGGATCAATACAAAGCATTTGTAGAAGGCTTGGTGTGTGGGTGAGCGCCAGTGATGCTGCTATCGTCTTCAGTAGCGCTGACTTGCCCGACCCTGTGGTGCCCGCGACGAGAATGTGCGCTACCTCGGGTGCGGAGAGTCGTGCGAGCAACGGAGCTCCGTCGTCGGTCAGGCCTAACATCGCCGTTGCGAGTGGCATAGGCATAGCCTCTGGTAGCAGATTGAGTAGCGTCACTGGGCGCGGTTTGGGGTTGGAAAATTCCAGGATCACGCCCTCCTTTCCCCGGTCGACGCTGAGGGTGGAGACCTGCATCGCCAGTGCCAGGTCATCGGCCAGGCGCTTGATAGAGGCGAAGCGGATGTGCGGTGCTGGGTTCAAGAAAAAGCGGATCAGCCGCGGGCCAACCGTGCCGCCGGTAACGCGTCCTGGCGTCCGGTGCGCTGCCAGCACGGCCTCTACTCGATCAGCTTGATATTCCAGATACGGGCGAAGTGAACGCGACATAAGGACTCCTCGAAACCACAAATTTTCATCAACGCCGAACAGATTTGTGCTAGGTTTTTTTGCTCACCGCTGAAACACTACATGACTTTTCTGAACAAATGTTCTAATTAAGGGCGAAAAAAAGAACACGCCAAGGCGTGATATGATGAAATAGAACAAGCGTTCTATACTTCATTATACGGTGTGTTTTAGCCTTTGTCAAGGGGTTTCTGTTTGGTGATTACCCACATGTTGCACTATGCGCGCGATTCATTCACCGCAGAGGTCGCAAAGCACGCAGAGAAAGCTTCTTTTGGCATGGTTCAGACAGCCGCGCAGTTAGATTGACACTTCAAAGCTAACAAGAAAATTTCTTGTGGCAAATTTTCGTGAGTACAGGTCGAATTTTCCCGTTTTGACCTCAACATTGGTCAAAAATGCCGAAAACGCTTGTTCGGGAAGCCACTTTGGTAACAGTGTGATCAGAAAGGGCTGGCGCCGTCGATTGCCACCTGCAGAAGTGTCAAACTAACTTAGACCATGCCCTTCTTTTATCTCTCTCTGCGCCCTCAGCGTGCTCTGCGGTGAGATATGGGTAATCACCAGGTTTCTGTCAGGAAATTCAAAATCCGCGACTGGCATGGGTTGGAATGGCTGTATGATCTCCTGCCAGTACTGATGCCGGAAGCCTGGTCTGACCACAAAAGACTGCCCAGAAATCCGTCTAAGTGCCGCAGCGCTGATTTTGTGTCTCTGCAACGCCTGACGGGGTTGACGAAAGGCAATCTCTCCACTCACTTGTCCAGGCTGGAGGAGGCTGGGCTAGTGGAGATCGAGAAGCAATTCATCGGCAAAAGGCCCAACACGCTTGTGCGTCTTACGCAGGAAGGGCGCACCGCCATTGAGCAGCACTGGCAGCGATTGGAGCAGCTCCATAAAGACGCGCAGGAATGGCAGGTAGACGGTCGCCAGTAGACGGTAGACGGGGTCAGAGCGGCAGCCATCGCAATGCCGCCGGTTCGATCCAGCCGTGAACCGTTTCGCCGGGGGCGGGGGGCGTCTGGCCGGAAGCGACATTCAAGTGCAGCGTCCCACCGTCCACAGCCAACGTGAGCCGGAAGTAGCTGCCGTGGAATGTGCGCTGCCTCACCTGCGCGGCAAAGGCATTCGACGGCCTAGGTCCGAGGTGGATGCCCCACGGGTGGATGAGCAGTTGGCCTTCAACGCCGGGCTGCGATGCTTCCTTGCCACCCGCCATATCCAATACTCCAAAAGCGACCTCAACCTGCCGCGGATGGCGTATCCGTGCCGGGAAGAGGTTCTCCAATCCCAGAAATCGCGCCACCCAGGCGTTGTGTGGACGGTCGTAGATTGTCTCCGGGCGACCGGTCTGCACGACGCGCCCTTCGTTGAGCAGTACCACGCGATCCGAAAGGGCGAATGCCTCCTCCTGATCGTGCGTCACGGTGACGGTAGTGACGCCGACGCGCTGCAGGATGAGGGGCAGTTCTTCGAGCAGCCGCTCACGCAGGTTGCGGTCGAGCGCGCCGAGGGGTTCGTCGAGTAGCAGCAGGCGCGGTTGCGGAGCCAGACTGCGCGCCAGCGCCACCCGCTGGCGCTCGCCGCCGGAAAGCACGTTCACGTCGCGGTCGGCGAAATCCTCTAGACCGGTCAGCGCCAGCATCTCGGCGACCCGCGCGGCGATGGCGGCGTGGGATTTCTTCTGCATCCGCAGGCCGAAGGCGATGTTTTCCGCTACGGTCCGGTGCGGGAATAATGCGTAATCCTGG
Organism: Anaerolineae bacterium; assembly: GCA_049975385.1. Taxonomy (GTDB): domain Bacteria; phylum Chloroflexota; class Anaerolineae; order B4-G1; family SLSP01; genus DSWT01. The sequence goes on from JBNGDO010000024.1 coordinate 30,726, forward strand.
AACATCAGCACAACGCCACGATGATGCGCGGGTAAGTCGGTGATGTCTACGCCTTCGAGGGACACTCCCCCGCGTTCCGGTGCTTCCAGTCCGGCGATGATGCGCAGCAGCGTCGTCTTACCGCTCCCCGATGATCCAAGCAGGCAGGCGATTTCCCCGCGTTCCACATCAAAAGTCACGCCGCACAACAGCGGAGCGTCCTCGTAGGTCTTGTAAATGTCGGTTAGTTCAAGAAAAGCCATTTTAGTCCTGTAGTCGTTAGTCAAATAGTCGCTAGTCGAGTCGTCATTGCTTGAGGCTGGATACTCGATGCTCCATTCACTCATTCTTTCATTCGCTGATTCGCAATTCGTAATTCAAAACTCGCTTCCCGCCGGATGGAGGCTTTCGATGGCGACGAAGCCGGTGACGCAGACGGCCATGAGGAGCGTGGACATCGCCAGTGCCTGTCCGTAGTTGAGCGCGCCGGCCTGGGAGAGGAAGCGGTAGATGGCGATGGGGATGGTGGGCAATTCCGGGCGTGCGATCATCGATGTCGCGCCGAACTCGCCCATCGAGACGGTGAAGGCGAAGACGCCCCCGACGGCGAGCGCGCGCCAGACGATAGGCAGATCGACTTCGACGAAAACGCGGATTGGCGGCGCGCCGAGTGTGGCGGCAGCCTCACGCAATGATGGTCGGATCGATTGCAAGGCGGGCAACACGTTGCGGACAACGAACGGCAGCGCGACGAGGGTGTGCCCGAAGATGATGAGCGCGGGCGTGCCGCGCAAGTTCAGCGGGGGGCGCGCCATCGCCAGCAGGTAGCCAAGGCCGAGTGTGACGGCCGAGGTGCCAAGCGGGAGCATAAACAATGCGTCGAGGATCCACCCTTTTCTACGCCGGTAAAGTGCCGTCGCTGTAAGCATGCCAAGCAGAAGTGCCAGGAGCATCGTCCCCAAAGCGAATTTGACGGAATTGCCCACGGCGGCAACCGGCGGCACGTAGAAGATGGAACCGCGTGGATTTTCGAAGAGCGCGGTGTAGTAGCGCAGGCCAGCGTCGAAGGAGCGGGTGGCAAGCGTCACCAGTGGCAGACCCAGGAGTATACCGCTGAGGCCGACGTTGGTGAGCACGAAGGCGATTTCTCCTGCCGTGCGTGGTCGGCGCTGTGTCACCCAATGCGGGCGCAATTCCAGTGGATGAGACAGCCGGCCTTGTAGCCGGGTATAGACAATGGTCAGGCCAAGGGTGCAGAAAATCTGGATGAGTGACAGCCCGGCAGAGAGGGAGATATTGCCCATATCGATGGCCTGGCGGTAGATGGCGACTTCGAGCGTGGCGAAGCGTGGCCCGCCGAGGATGAGGATCACGCCGAAGCTGGTGAAGCAGAAGATGAAGACGAGCAGCGCGGCAGCGCCAAGCGCGGGCAGGAGTAGGGGCAGCGTCACGGTGACGAATGCACGCCACGGCGACGCGCCGAGCGTGCGCGCGGCCTGTTCCAGGTGTGGGTCGAGGTTGGCCCAAAAGCCGCCGACGATGCGCAGCACGAGCGTGTAGTTGTAGAAAACGTGGGCCAGCAGGATCGCGCCGAGTGTGTAGCGCAGATCGAGCGGCGGGCGGGTGAGATCCAGGGCGTTCATCAGTGTTTGGTTGATCGGCGAGCGCGGACCGAGGACGGCCGTGAATGCCGTGGCGACGACGACGGTGGGCAGCACGAAGGGCACGGTCGTCAGCGCGTTGAGCAGGCGCTTGCCGGGGAAGTCGTAGCGGGCGAAGACGTAGGCACCGGGCAGGCCGAGCAACAGCGTCAGCGCCGTGGAAAGCGCGGCCTGTCCCGCCGTGAAGCCGAGCGTCCGCAACGTCGCCGGGCCGAACAACCGTGCCAACAACGCATCCAGCGCCGGCCCTCCGTCCCACGTCAGGCTCACGCGGAAAATCGCGCCCAACGGGTAGAAGTAGAAGAGGACGAGGAAGAGGAGGGGAAGGACGAGAAGCAAATGGCGAATGGCGAATGGCGAATGGCGAGTTACGAGTTGCGATTCGTGATTCGTGATTCGTGATTCGTGATTGGCTTTATCAGGCACTCTGTATTATTCCCCTTCTCCCTCTCTATCTCCCCTCTCCCCCCGTCTACCCTCTACTGTCTACCGTCTACCTGAGAACAACGTCCGCCCACGCCTCAATCCACCGCTCGCGGTTGGCTTCGATGGCAGCGGCGGGGACTTCGGCGGGTTGCGTGGCTTCAAGGGCGAATTCGACGAAGACTTGGGGCAGCGCGACGTTTGGATTGGCGGGGAAGACCCACATTTGCAGCGGGATGTCGGCCTGGAAGTCGGCGCCGAGCAGGAATTCGATGAAGGCTTCGGCGAGGTCGCGGTTTTCCGTGCCTGTGAGGATGCCGGCGAATTCGATCTGGCGGAAGCAGGTGCCGGGCGCGGTGACGGCGCCGGTCGGCGGCTCGGTGAGCGCGCGTCCGCTTTCAGCGGCGTCGCTGAAGTAGACCTCGGCGGCAGGGCTGGTGGCGTAGCTCACGACGAGCGGGCGGACGCCTTCGCTGTACGCGCCGCCGCTGAACTCGTTGTAGTACGCGGTGTCCCAGCCGTCCACGACGAGGACATCGTTGGCGCGCAAATCGGCCCAGAAATCCAGGTAATGATCCTCGCCGAACACCCCGATGGTGGCGATGAGGAAGGCCAGTCCCGGCGACGACGACGCGGGATTCTCGACGACGAGCAGGGCCTTGTATTCAGGCTTGGTCAGGTCCACCAGGCTTTGCGGGATGGGCAGCGCGTGTTCGTCGAAGTAGGCTTTGTCGTAGTTGAGACATACATCGCCGAAGTCGGTGGGGACGACGCGGTATTCGGTGTCCAGGTGTAGCGCCGTGGGGATGGCGGAGAGCGCCGTGGCCTTGTACGGCTCGAAGATATTGGCGTTCAGCGCGCGGCTGAGGAAGGTGTTGTCGATGCCGTAGAGCACGTCGGCCTGGGGGTTGTCGCGGGAGAGGATGGCCTGGTTGAGCATCTTGCCGGTGTCGCCGGCCTTCAGGAACTGCACCGTGGCGTTGTTCGCCGCCTCGAAGCGCGCGATCACGTCTTCGCTGACGCTGAAACTGTCGTAGACCATGACGCGCAGCTCGCGCGGTTCGCCCGTCATAGGTTCCGGTGTTGCTTTCGCACAGCCGCCAAGCAGCGCGAACGCAACTACAATCAATACAATACGTGATTTCATATCAAACCTCCTGGAAAATAAACCGCTAATCTCGCCAATATACGCTAATCTTTTTCAAAAATTAGCGAAGATTCGCGTGATTCGCGGTTAGAAATTTCCGGCTCTGGTGCAAACACCACAACAGGCCGGTTTGCAGGGAGACGGTTGCCGTCTCACCATCGAACACGTTGCTGACGCCGCGCGCGAGGCCGAAGTGCAGCGTCTCGTCGCGCAGCGGGTAGGCCAGACCGCCGGTGGTGACACCGGTAGCGTCGCCCCCCAGCGGGACGAGTGAAAGCGTGTCGCCTGGCAGCCCGGCGAATGTCGCCGTCTCGCCGCCGCGCAAGCAGTGGATGGTCCACGCCCCGTCGGCGATGATGACCTCGCGCCCCGCCAACACCGGCAGCCCAAGTAACAGCAGGTTGGCGAGCGCTTGATCCGGGCGTCCACCCAGCGCGCCCAAAACGATGATCTGGGTTACATCCGGCTGCATCACCACCCACGTCAGCGCCAGTTCCAGATCGGTTTCGTCTTTGGCGGGCGGGTGCGCGTGCAGGATCGTCCCAGCGGCTTCCAGTTTCGCGCGCTGCTCCGGCGAGAGCGAGTCCAGATCGCCGATGACGTGGTCGGGCATGAGTCCGGCAGCCAGTGCGTGCTCCGTGCCGCCATCCGCTGCGACGATGCAGTCGCCGGGCCGCACCCACCGGGCGGATTCGGCGGCGGGATCTTCGATGATGCCGTTGGCAAAGATCACGATACGCACATTAGTCTCCTCTACTGGTCAGCAGATTTACCCTTCTCTAATCTGCTAAATCTGCTTAATCTGCTGACAAAAAAACATCCCTGCCAGCCTGAGGGCTTGTGCAGGGATGTTATAAACAGGTGCGCCTCCCTCCGCTGGCATGATCCAGATCAGGTTCTAGGGTCGGTATCAATGGATACCCTCTCAGCCTGCGTCTCAGGCTCCCCTGGCCAATATTGGCTTTTCAAGGTGCTACATCTTGATTATACCAGCTTTTACGATTTTGTTAATACCGATCTTCCCAATTTGCCAATTCAAAACCTGGCGCAAAAGGATTAATGAAGCGCACGCCTTCGATAACTGCGTCGGCGTTGCAATCTTCGCTGAAGATGAGCGAAACGCCATTGAGCCGGGCTGCGGCCCATATTTGCGCGTCCCAAAAGTGCAATTGATACATTCGCGCACTGCGGACCGCCTCTAGCACTACTTTCTCGGTCACGGGTAGCACCGGCCATTGCGCTGCGAAGATTTGCAGTTGCCTTTCGGCTTCTATTGGGGTCAGAGGCGGCGTTAGCTTGCGCGTCGTCACACTGAAGAATTCCGACAATGTCTGGGCGCTGACAACACCTATACGCGCGACGCGTATCTGGTCCAAAAGATCGATGGCGCGACGTTGTTTCACGGCGTCGGCCCGGTCGTAGGCGTAGACCAGGACGTTGGTGTCAATCAGGACTTTTGCCATAGCGCTCCAATTGCTCTGCATAGAGTTCGTCCCGCGTCCAGGTGTGCCCGCCGGAGACAGGCCCTTGCGCGTAACGCGCTTCCATGAGCGCCAGCGCCCCTTCCCACGCTTGCTGCGCCCGTCGTTGGCGCGCCACCTCGCTTAACAGCGTATCGATAGCCTCTCGGATAATGTCTGCTTCTGTCGTTCTGCGTTCTGCCGCGAGTTGCTTGACCTGTACATCTTGCCTGGGTTCCAGGTACACCTGTTTACGAATCATCGTAGTCATACTCGCCTCCTAACGTGATGTATATTGCTATTATAACATACATCGCGCGTTGTGTCATGGTTAGTTTTCCGTTATTGCAGATATAGTAAAAACGAGTACACTTCCCTTCACATATCAAGACGTCAGGCAGTTATTTCCCCCCGTCTACCGTCTACTGTCTACCGTCTACCAATAAAACATAGGAGATCGAATACCGTTATGACCACTTACGAAGACACGCTCAATCACGTCAACACACATTCCCGCCCGTCGGACCTGCGCATCACGGATATGCGGGTTGCCACCATCATCGGCGCGCCGATGCGCTGCCCGCTGATCAAGATTAGCACCAACCAGGGCATCGAAGGCTACGGCGAGGTCCGCGACGGGGCCAGCGCGCGCTACGCGTTGATGCTCAAGAGCCGCATTCTGGGCGAGAATCCGTGCAATGTCGATAAGATTTTCCGCCGCATCAAGCAGTTCGGCGGGCACGCGCGGCAGGGCGGCGGCGTCTGCGGTGTCGAGGTGGCGCTGTGGGATTTGGCGGGCAAAGCGTACGGCGTGCCCGTCCACGCGATGCTCGGCGGCAAGTTCCGCGATAGTGTGCGCGTTTACTGCGACACCGATTTGCATGGCCGCAACACCGGTACGGCGATGGGCGAGGCACTCAAGGAGCGGATGGCGAAGGGTTTCACCTTCCTCAAGATGGATGTGGGCATCGGCCTGTTGCGCGACGTGCCTGGCGCGCTCTCCGGGATGACGGACTTCATCCAAAAACTGATGCCGCCGCGCGAAGTTTGGGAGAAAATGCGCAGCGCCGACTCCGAGACGCAGTGGACGCTGCGCCGCCAACTTGCGGAGACGCAGAACGTGATGCACCCCTTCACCGGCATCCACGTCACCGAGGCGGGACTGGACTACCTGGAACAGTACGTCGCCGACGTGCGCGCCGTCATCGGCTACGAAGTCCCGCTGGCGACCGACCACTTCGGCCACATCGGCCTGCAGGACTGCATCAAGATCGCGCGCCGGCTGGACAAGTTCAACCTGGCCTGGTACGAGGACATGCTCCCCTGGCAAATGACGGAGCACTACGTGCGGCTGGCGAACGCTTGCACGACGCCGATCTGTACCGGCGAGGACATCTACCTCAAGGAGAACTTCAAGCCGCTGCTAGAGTCGGGCGGCGTGTCGGTGATCCATCCCGACCTGCTGACCTCCGGCGGCATCTACGAGAACAAGAAGATCGGCGACCTGGCGCAGGAGTACGGCGTGTCGATGGCGGTTCACATGGCCGAATCGCCGATTGCGTGCATGGCTGCCGTCCACAGCGTCGCTGCGACCGAGAATTTCCTGGCGCTGGAGAACCACTCCATCGACACGCCCTGGTGGAACGAGATCGCCAATGGTTTGCCCAACCCCATCATTCGCAATGGCTTCATCGACGTGCCCGACACGCCCGGCCTGGGCATCGAATCGCTCAACGACGAGGTCATCGCCGCGCACCTCGACCCGAACGGGCCGGGGCTGTGGGAGCCGACGGACGCCTGGGATCGGGAGTTCACGAACGACCGGTTGTGGAGTTAGGATATGAAGCGAACGCAGATTTACCCGATTATTCAAGCTTTGCTCGCGGCCTTCCTCTTCGGCGCAAGCGCGCCGCTGTCGAAGTTGCTCCTGGATGAGATCGCGCCGATTCCGATGGCGGCGTTGCTCTATCTCGGCAGCGGCCTGGGATTGGCGGTGTACCAGGTTGCGCGCCGCACCAGCGGTCGCGCGAGCGACGCCGAGGCGCACATCAGCCGCGCCGATGTGCGCTGGGTCATCGGTGCGTTGTTGGCCGGCGGTGTCGTTGCGCCGATTGTGCTGATGTTTAGCCTGCGCGCGACGCCGGCCGCCACGGCCTCGTTGTTGCTCAACTTCGAGGGGGTGGCGACGACGCTCATCGCGGCCTGGGTGTTCAAAGAGGCCATTGGGCGACGCGTGTGGTGGGCGGTGGCGTTGATCACATTAGCCAGCGTCATCCTTACCTGGGAGCCGAGCGGGGTGTGGGGCATCTCGTGGGGCGCGTTAGGTGTGTTGGGCGCGTGCGTGCTCTGGGGATTGGACAACAATCTCACCCGCAACGTGTCGGCCAAAGACCCGCTCGTGATCGTCACAATCAAAGGATTGGGGGCCGGCAGTTTCTCGCTCTTACTCGCGCTGGCGCTGCGCAATCCGTTTCCCCGGTGGCCGGCGCTGCTGCTGGCGCTGCTGCTCGGCAGCGTCAGCTATGGGTTGGGGATCGTGTTCTACATCCTGGCGTTGCGTGGACTCGGCGCGGCGCGCACGAGCGTTCTCTATGGGACGGCGCCCTTCGTCGGCGCGCTGTTGTCTTTCCTGTTGTTCCGGGACCGGGTGCAGCCAGCGTTCGTCGCGGCGTTTGTGATTATGCTCATCGGCGCGGGGCTGTTGTTGGGTGAAAGTCACGCGCATCCCCACCTGCATCCGGCGCTGCGACACGAGCACCGGCATCAACACGATGACGGGCATCACGCACATTCCCACGCGGAGGACGTTGCGCCGGATATAGTTCACGCGCACGAGCACGAACACGAAACGGTGGAACACACACATCCGCACGCGCCGGATATTCATCACCGGCACGTGCATCACGAGGGGGAATGATGGCGGGGTATCGTAGGGCGGGTTGCCAACTCGCCCTACAGTTTTATTCGATCGTTGGCGGAAATTGTTCTTTCCACCAAAACGCTACCGGCGTCCCGGCGGGAAATGCGCCGATGTCGCCGCCCGGAGAATCTGGCTGAAGGGTGAAGTCGCCTTCCGCCGGTGACACAAACAGCGGTTCCCCGATCATCGCATCCTCCCCGTTGAACGCGTAGATGTCGGCGAAGTTCTCCGTCCACCCGGCGCGGATGGGGTAGGTGACGGCGTTCGCATCGTAGATCAGATTGTGCGTGATGGCGATCCGCTTCTGCGCGAAGACCGCCGTGATGCCATCGCCCTCTTGCAGATAGCGGTCGCTGTAGCCGATCTGGAAGCCGCGATTGTCGCTGATGATGTTGTCGCGGATTTCCACATTTTCCAGGTTGGCGGAGAACAGGTACAGCCCTCCGGTGATCCAATGATAGTCCGTCGGCGGGTTCGCCGGGCCGTGGCCGTTGTGGTGTACGGTGTTGTTGGTGATGTGGATATTGGAGCGCAGTCCATCCCCGCCCCAACGCCCGAACAAAATGCCCGTGCCCCGGTTGTTGTAGAACAGGTTGTGATGGATGCGGACATTCGCCGCCTCGTGCCCGCCCTCCACCGAAATCGCCAGACCTGCCCCCCGGCAGTCGTGGACGACGTTGTGATCCACCTCGATGTCCTCCAGCACGCCGAACCAGCTATCCACGTACAGACCCTGGCGGTCCACGTGATGGATGTAGTTATGATGCACGCGCCCGTGCGCGCTGGGCTCCTTCACGTCGATGCCCTCTTTGTCGCAGTCGTAGACGTGATTGTAGGCGACCTCGAAATGGCGTGCCCCGGCGATGCTGATCGCCTCGTGGGGCGGCTCGCCTTGCTTCACGTAGCCTTTGGGCAGCATATCCCAGGTATTGGCATGGATGATGGTGTTCCCGATGACCTTGATAAGCTCGGTGATCCCGTCCGTGCCGTCGGTGCGCCACACGCCGATGCCGGGGCTGAACGTCGTATCGGCAGTGTTGTTGATCAGCTCGATGTGCTGCGAGTCGCGCACCATAAAGCCGGCCTGGTGCGAGTTCTGTACTTTGAGGCCGGTCACGCGGATATAGGCTTTGCGCTCGATGGTGAAGCTCCCGGCGTCGTGGGAGAAATTGCCGGGCGGATCGTTGTCAATCGCCGCAGCATCCAGCACCGGCTGCTCGCCGGGATAGGCGCGGTACGTGATCCAGGCGTCCTCACGCCCGGAATTTGCCGGCCTGACCTGCCGGGACAACGGATACAGGCCGCCGCGCAGATAGACGGTCTGCCCGGCCTCCAGCACCTCCGCCGCGTGATTCGCGGTAGCCCACGGTTGCTCGATCGTGCCGGGATTGGCGTCGTCGCCATCCGGCGCGACGAAGAAGGCGTCCGCGGTTAGTGGCACGGCGGCAGTGGGGGCCGGCGTTGCGGTCGGCGACGGCGTGGGCGTAACAGCCCCAGTGCAAGCGGTCAATCCTGCGATGACGATCATCATCCACCTCGGTAACGAAGAGTGAGACACGGGAAAACACCTTTGCCGTCGTATCAACTGTTACGCGCTACGTTATCTGTGTAAACACATCCGGCCTTTGTTCTGCAATCCGCAACAAGGCCAGAGCCGGTCCGCTAGGCTTGCGCCGGCCCTGTTCCCAATCTTGCACCGTGCGTACACTGACACCCATTAGCCCCGCGAAAGCCGCTTGCGAAAGCTTCAATTTCGCGCGGATCACTTGTGGCGCAGAAGGCTCCTGCAACGTATAGGTACGCAAGGTTTTTGTGCCAGCCTTATGTGCTTTGATCTCTCGAATACCTTCGAGAATTTCTTCTCCAATATTGCGTTCAGTCTTCACTTATCTCCCTCGCTATTTGTCGTAATATATGACCGGGAATGTTGGTAATTTCACTCTTACTGTAGATGGTCAACAGCCATATCTCAGCGTCTTGGCGTTTGAAGTAGTAGACGATCCGCACTCCGCCGCGTTTGCCTTTGCCGGCCATTCCCCAACGGAGTTTACGCACCCCACCGGATCCGGGAAGCACCTGGCCCGCTTCTGGATATTGGAGCAGAAAACTCTGCAATCCCACATATTCATCCTCGGACAAATAGGTGTAGACGTACTTTGTAAACGCCGTGGCTTCGATGAATTCCATAGCTTCATTATACGGCAAAGCCGTATATTATGCAAGTGTAGTCGTGTTGCCTTTGAGGTGTGCCGACTGGCAAAACTGCCGCTTTACGGTAGGGTTCCGGCGCGCGGCGGGTGCGGCGTAGGACCTTCGAGATCCAGCCCCCTTCGCGCGCGTGGCCCCTCCGCTGACCAGCGTCGCCGTCCGGTGCGACGAAGAAGACGTCCGCGGTCAGGGGCACGACGGCAGTGGAGGCCGGCGTTGCGGGCGGCGATGGTGTGGATGTGGGCGTAGCTGGCGTGCTGGGAGCCGGCGTGCCAGGAACTGGCCCGGAGCAAGCGGTCAATCCTGCGATGACGAGCATAATCCACCTCGGTAATGAAGAGCGAGACAAGGGAAAACACCTTTGCCGTCGTATCAAGTTTTGCGCGCTACGTTATCTGTGTAAACACATCCGGTTTCGAGCGAACAGGTCGCGCCAAGCGATGGTGGGCGGTCGTGATGCAACTACGTGACCGCTGTGTTAAGCGTATCACGCGCCAAGGGCGTAATTTCGCTTACCACTTGATCTTCTATGGCATCACGAGTCGTCTCTAGATCGTATAAGGTCTGTAGGTTCAGCCACAACTCAGCCGTCGTCCCCAAATACCGGCTGAGCCGTAAAGCGGTATCCGCCGTAATCCCCCTTTTGCCATGCACAATCTCGTTGATTTTGCGCGGATACACCTTCATCCCTTTCGCTAATTGATACTGGCTGATCCCCATAGGCTTGAGGAACTCTTCCAATAACACTTCCCCTGGGTGAACCGGTGGTATTTTCATCTCTTTCATCGCACACCTTCTAGTGATAATCGACGATCTCGACATCATGAGCATCGTTGTCTTGCCAGGCAAAACAGATACGCCATTGATCATTGATCCGAATACTGTATTGGCCCTCCCGATCTCCGTGGAGCATTTCCAGGCAATTGGCTGGCGGTAGTAACAGGTCCCGAAGTTCTTTGGCGGAATGTAACAAGGCCAATTTGCGATAAGCGGTCTTTTGGATTGCTTGAGGTAGTTTGCGTGAGAAACTCCGCCGAAATATCTTTTCGGTCTCTTTGCATCGGAAAGACTTGATCATACTTCGATATTACTGCGAAACGGTAATACTGTCAAGCGGTATGCCTTGCCGGTGAGGCAACGCTATATGGCTTTTGACGACTGGTACATTGTCAGGTGTAAATTGACATCTGACCGTCTTCTTCGTCACCATCCGGCGCGACGACGAAGACGTCCGCGGTCAGGGGCACGGCGGCAGTGGGGGCCGGCGTTGCGGTCGGCGACGGCGTGGGCGTAACAGCCCCAGTGCAAGCGGTCAATCCTGCGATGACGATCATCATCCACCTCGGTAATAAAAAGCGGGTCAAGGGATGACATCCTCTTTTCAGGCACACATATTTGGAGAAAGGATAGTGTGAAGGTTATATGAGTGTATCTAGTCTTTCTAACGGAGAACGATAACCGGCAACAATCATGTCGGCGAGTAGAGCGTTTGCCTGGTCCAGGGTCAATAACTGACGACGTACAGCCAGAACGAGGATGCCTAAAGTCCCAGAAATCGGAATTCCTAGCCGTTGTGCTGCGTGTCGAGTATCGGCATCATCACTGACGAGTAGACCATGCTGTGTCAAAGCCACGGCCAGGCAGCTACGCTCGCCGCGTCCCAAACGTGATGAGAATGTTGCGGCAATGTCCATTTCCTGTGGCGTCATCTTTACTGCGGGCAGGTCGTTCCATGCCTGGAGCGGAAGTTTGCCCATCTGTGCAGCGACCTCATATTCACGCAGTACTTCTTGGGTCGTGATGACTTGCTCTGCCCACAAGTGGAAGACCAGCTCCACGCGCCCGACCTGAGCCAGATTCGAAAGCACAGTGTTATCCAAAAGAACGGGTCCAGACATACTTCAGCCTACCACGAATCAATAACGGCAACATCATTGGCGGCTTCAACCGCATCGTGAGGGGCCGTGCGCAAGGGCACATCGAGCCGGAGACAGCGCGCGCGCAGCTCTAACCAGGGCACGTCCAGCAACTCCGCAGCTCGCGCCAGACTGATGCTCCCGCTTAAATAGTGTGCGAAGACCAGGGTGTAACGCGCATTGAGGTCGTCCAGTACCTGTACGGCAGCTTCCGACAACCCAACCGCCGGCTCACTGTCCGGCGGTTCGGCGTAATACCGCATCACGGCCCGCAGAATACGATAATCGACGATGTCGACCAATGCAGCTTCTGGTTCTCCGTGGCTCTCGATTAATGCGGTGCGTCCTCGTTGTACGTCGCGGAGCACGCGCCGGGTATTGCGGGCCAAATCCGTTCGACTGACCCTTTGAATGAGCGTCATACGATCCTCCTGATGTAAAATACGTATTTTATGTATTTTACTATGTTTTTCGGATTCTTCAATGAATCTCTTGCACTCTTCCCGGGATTCTTCGGGTATCCAGTGGAAGGAGTCGCAGCCGCATGCTGCGCGGCGACGCATCTGTAACAGCAGACCCCTTTGTTGAGCGGTCGTGGTACAACTACGTGACCGCTGTGTTAAGCGTATCACGCGCCAAGGGCGTAATTTCTCTTATCACTTGATCTTCTATGGCATCACGGGTCGTCTCTAGATCGTATAAGGTCTGTAGGTTCAGCCACAACTCAGCCGTCGTCCCCAAATACCGGCTGAGCCGTAAAGCGGTATCCGCCGTAATCCCCCTTTTGCCATGCACAATCTCGTTGATTTTGCGCGGATACACCTTCATCCCTTTCGCTAATTGATACTGGCTGATCCCCATAGGCTTGAGGAACTCTTCCAATAACACTTCCCCTGGGTGAACCGGTGGTATTTTCATCTCTTTCATCGCACACCTTCTAGTGATAATCGACGATCTCGACATCATAAGGGGGCGTCCATTAATAACTTCGTACTTTCGTGTATAATACCTCTGCAAATC
>JBNGDO010000025.1:0-42817 GCA_049975385.1 Anaerolineae bacterium
GACTGTGACCCCGGCAACAAACGACAAGCATCATCAACGCATGACGCAGGCGTGCCTCACCTGTGCATTCTGTGGTGTGGTCACCACGTAAGATGCACCCTCAGGATCATCTTCGTTTGGATATTGTGGTTCGAATGGCCTGCGCATTGTTTTCTCTTTCCTTACACGCTAAACGTTATTATCGATTGGTTAGCGAAAAGAAATTATACGCTGAATCCCCGCATTGTCAAGAATTCCCAGCGTTTTGTTTGAAAATTGTTAGGGCGGGGGCACGTAGGGGCAAGGCATTCCGGCGGAGATGCTCGCCTGACGAGATACGGTGGTGGGGATGCCTCGCCCCTACATCGCAACACATTTTACACGCAAACGAAACGTTTAGCGCGCGCATTTGGATGTATACTGAAGATAAGCGCTTCGTACCAGAACCTCATACACATCCCAAAGGCGCAAAGCTGTGGCGGGCTTGGCTCTGGGCGGGCGAGACGCTCGTGCTACATTCGTAATTCGCAATTCGTAATTTGCACAAGGAGGCTAACCGATGAAAAAAAACCTGAGACTTTTCAGTTTGCCGTTGGTGCTGTTGCTGCTGGCGCTCTCCATTACACAGCGCTATCATACAACCGCTGCCGTAGAGCGGGCTTCCAGCCCGCTTGCTCCCGCCGCCGAACTCGGCTGGGAACTGATCCTGCCCGACGTGAACGCTCGCATGTGGCGCTCATCTAACTACGCGACCGATCACACACTCTACATCACCACCGATCAGGACATGCGCCGCACTACCGACGATGGCGACTCGTGGACGACGCTCTTCGCGACCAGGCCGTACTCCGAATATCTGCACATCAGTTCGATGGCGTGGGATCCCGGCGTAGCCGCATCCCCCACGTTGTTTGTCGTGCGGAATGTGGGCTATGACCACGGTGAGGTCTTCCGCTCCACCGATGATGGTCTCACCTGGCAGATGGTGCTGGCGCCACCGAGTACTTTGCTCTACGACATCGCCGCCGTGCGCGATGCGGATGATAATTTGGTGGTCTTCGCCGTTGGATTTTCGCCGGATGTGCCGGCAGTGTGGCGCTCTGCCGATGGCGGCGACACCTGGGAATTGGCCAATGCCGGGCTGAGTGGGTGGACGGACCTGTATCGCGTCTTTCCTTCGCCGAACTTCGCTGCTGACCACACCGTCTACCTGACCGGCTATTGCCCGCCGCTCCGTTCCACCGACGGTGGTTTTACATGGCAACGGGTCGAAACCGGGTGGACGGACATCGTGCGCGAAGTCGTCTTCTCGCCGGAGTATGCGACGGATGGCACGCTCTGGATGAGCTATTTCTTCGTCGAAGGTAGCGGGGACGACGATTTGCCGCCCAACGGCGTCGTGCGCTCCACGGATTTCGGTGCGACGTGGTCGAAGGTGAACACCGGCCTGCCCGTGGATTACCTCGACGGCTACATCTTTGGTCTGGACATTTCCCCCGACTATCCGGAAGACCCGGCACTGTACGTGGTGGAACGCACGTTGCAATTTGCCTCGATGCCGTGGATACTTTACCGTACCCCAAACGGCGGTGACCGTTGGTGGGCGCAGGGGCTTGCATCTGAGCCGACGCCCAAGGGGTTGGTCGTGGCCTCCCGCGACCTGCTCTTCCTGCCCACCATCGAAGGGCTGTGGCGGCTGCGCAACCATAGTTGGGAGTGGTTGCTGAACGGCAACGCTGAACTCGATCAAGCCTGGTATTTCCCCCTTACCCCGGCCACGGCAGGCTATTCAACGGATCAGGCGTATGGCGGAGGACGCTCTATCCGCCTGGGCCTTGTGGGAACGTCGAATCCGCTCTCGTACTCGTCCGCGCGCCAGCGCGTCACTTTGCCGGTGACGGCGACCTCGGCGCAGCTATCTTTCTGGCTCTATCCCACATCGACTGAGGCGCAGCAGGCAACCTTTTCGCCGGAGATCGCCTCAACGATGAGCGCAGCGTCACTTACCAGTGCCACCCCCACGGCCGGCGATGCGCAATTCATCTTTATTATGGATGACCAGGAGCGCATTCTTCAACGCCTGTTGTGGACGCTCGATAACAGCCAGACGTGGAAGCCCTACACCTTCGATATGAGTGCCTACATTGGCAAAAGTATCTGGGTACACTTCGGCGTCTATAACGACGGGTATGGTGGGACGACCGGCATGTACGTGGACGACGTCTCGCTGACCGCCACCGAACCACTGCCGGTGCCGGCTGAACCTTCCGGCAATCCCGGCGCACTTGCCGAGGATTTCCTCCTCAGCGATGCTGCCGGTTTTCAGGACACGCCGGCGGTGGCTTTCAATCCCGACGATGACGAGTTCCTGCTCGTTTACCGGGATACACGGCTTCACGGCAGGCCCACCATCTACGCGCAGCGGGTGCGCAGCGACGGGAAGGTGTTGGGCAACGCGCTACCCTTGATAGACGGCGACGCCGAACGTAGCAAGGCGCAAGTGGCGTATCTCGCCAGTGCCGGGCGCTACCTGGTGGTCTGGCAGGATGAACGCGACTTAAGCGATCCGCCCGACCTGTATGGCCGGCTGGTGCGGCGCGATGGCACACTCGACGGCGACGATTTTCCGATTGCCGCTTATGCCGGCGGTCAAGTCAACCCGCGCGTTGCCGCGAGCGAGGTTGATAACAGCTTCCTGGTTGTGTGGAACAGCGCCTCTGGGCCAACTTCGCGTATTCAGGCGCAGCGGGTAAACGCGACCGGCCAACTGCTCGGCCCGCGTCTGGATATCACCGATGGGACGGCCTGGGCTGGGACGCCGGACATCACTTACCGCCCCGCAGTCGACCGATACCTCATCGTGTGGGTCGATACGCGCGGCGAGACTGCGGACATCTACGCGCAACAATTGCTATCCGACGGGACGTTGGTAGGAGACAACATCCCCGTGACCCTTGCGCCTGGCGATCAATTGCGCCCGGTCATCGCCGCGAACAGCCCGGACGACGCGCTGTTCGTCGTCTGGGAGGATTCGCGCAATGGCCTGCGTGACATCTACGGGCAGTGTTTCAAACCGGGTAACACTTTCTTGGGCATTGACTTCCCCATCAGCACGCAACCGGAGTATGAAGAGGCCCCGGCGATCGCCGTGTGGGAGACCGCCGGTTCGAGCGTCTTCTTCGTGGTGTGGGAGACGGGCGAGGGGAACGGCGATCTGCGCGGCCAGCGCGTCGCTGCGAATGGCAGCTTGATCGGCGCGCCTTTCAGTGTGAGCGACGATCCGCATACCCAGTCGAGCGCGGCTATCGCAGTGGCGCGAACTGCACCACAGCCGGTTGTGCTGGTGGTCTGGGGGGACTTCCGAGGCTATTTCTCCGGCATCTACGGGCAACGCCTGGACGCCAACGCGCTCAAGGTCGGCCTGCACGTTGGTCTCACACCCATGGATGGGCAACAGGTTCACCCGGTGTTGGCTTATAGCGCCACGGCGGACCAGTATTTGGCCGTCTGGCATCATATCGATGGTTACGGAGCGCGCATCATGGCCTACGCTGTGACCGGCGCGGGCGCGTTGTCACAACGTCCGTTTACCGTAACCACGGGCCTCCAAACGCCCGACCTGGCGCTGGACGTGGCGTGGGACGCGCTCAACGACCGCTTCTTGGTGGTGTGGAGCGACGTTGCGCCTGGCACAGTCGATGATTTCAACATCTATGGGCAGATCGTGACGCTCGACGGGGCGTTGGTAGGTGAGCGGGTCACGGTGTCTTCTGCACCGCACCAACAGCACGCTCCGGCGGTTGCCTTTAGCCCAGAATTGGCGCGCTACCTGGTCGTCTTTGAGAGCGTGGATCCCGTGTACCAGATGACGACCCTGCGCGGGCAATTCCTGACGGACGCGGGCGCTCTACTCTTCACGGACATAGACGAGAACTTCTTGCTCACCATGCCGGGTGCGAACCACCAAGCGCGCTATCCCGACGTGGCTTACGACGCCGCCAGTCGCAGCTTCCTCGCAGTCTGGCAAGATAACCGGCTTGATCCCGGCGGGTGGGATATCTACGGGCAGAGGGTGGATGGAACGACTGGCACCATACTGCCGTCGGAGTTTGTGATTGCGGCTGCGTCCGATCACTTCGAGGAGCAACCCCGCCTGACTGCTGGGCCTACGGGGCGCTATTTCGTCGTCTGGCAGGATACTGAAGACGTTGTGGACAGCGATGGGGATGTGATGGGACGGATGCTCACCGCAAGCGGGTCTCCATTCGACGCGCCAATTCCTATTGCGACGCAAGCCGCCTATCACGAGGGGGCACCTGACGTGGCTTACAACGCCGCGAACAAGGCTTTCCTGGTGGCCTGGCACGGCGCGCCGCAAAGTGAGACAATGTATCTACCCGACATCTACGTGCGCCAGTTGAACATCAAGGGCGTTCCCTCGACGGCTATACTGCCCATCGCCGTAGCGGACGATTCGGCACGCTATCAGCCGGTCATCGCTGCACGGAGTGGGGCCGTGGGAGACGGGGGTGTTGAGTGGTTGATCGCCTGGCAAGATTTGCGCGCTGACTTTGGCGCTGAGCACACCAACATGTATGCACGCCGTCAAATGGCGATCTGGGAAGTCTATCTACCGCTGGTGATGCGAATCTGGTGATGTTGCGCGCCTTTGAAAACTGACCCTTGTGAAGGTTTTCTGCTGATTCCTGGACATAGAAACGTCGTGCAGTAACCTTCGCAAGGTTTTTTTGTTTACCTCTTGACAAAATCGTGCAACCATATTACAATGTAATGCGTAATACAATTACGGGTAATTAAAAAAGGCGAAACGTTTGTAAGGAGGCAAACACATGAACAAAGAGAAAGAAATTGAAGAAGTAGTTGAGGAAACATCCGTCGTCGAAGAAGAGACCGAGGTTGAAAACGCACCTGAGGGTGAGGAAAAGCACGAGGCCAAAAAGCCCGCGTCTGCGCCGTTTAAGGATGCGTTGAAGCAGGTCGAGACGTTCGGCCAGGCGTTGAGCGATGCACTGCAAGCGCGTGGCAATGTGGTGATGGTGCGGGTAAACGATGAGGCTTTGACGCACCTGGATATGTTGGTGGATGCGGAAGTCACCAAGAGCCGTTCCGAGAGCGCGGCGTTCCTCATCGCCGAGGGCATCAGGGCGAATGACGTGCTCTTCGAGAAGATCGGCGCCATCACACAGCAGATTGCCGAACTGCGTGAGCAACTGCGCAAGGAAGTCAAGCTGGAGCCAGAGGCGTAGCCAAAGGGCTTGGCTTTAAACTATGATCCGTCAAGCAGGGAAAAATAGGGAGGGAAGCAATGAACGAAGAGAAAATGGTCGATGTTGAAGTGGTTGAAACGCCCGAGGCCGAAGCCACAACGGAATCTGCCGACACTATGCCGACTCTGACGAAGATCGTTGATGAAACGGCGAAGGTGATGGAGTCGCTGGGCAAGGCACTCATCAAGACGGCGCAGGATGTCTCCAACCTGATGGTCGTGCCGGTGGACAAACTCACACGCGCGCAGTTGGATCTGCTCGTCGAAGCTGGCGTAGCCGAGACGCGCAGCAAAGCTGCCGCGAGCTTGCTCAAGGAATCTGTCCAGAACCGGCAGGAGATTTTCGAAAAGGTTGAGAAGACCCGAGCGCAGATTGCGTCTCTGAAGGAACAGTTACATTCGTTGGTCGGCAGCGCGAGTTAACTTCTGTTCGAATTATAGGTATGAAAACCCCAGGGCAAGTCCTGAACCCATTATCGCGGCAAGCCGCGAGGAATGTAACCTGAACGCGACTTTGTCGCGCATTCACCACATAGACGGCTCCATCCCGGAGCCGTCTATGTGTTTTTCCTAAGCCATGTCATCACTTTGCCGGTCAGGTCGTCACGGGTGGTGCGGTTGACTTCCCATAGCGTCACCTGCGCCAGCGTCTTGAAGGCATCGCTCTCAGGGTGGGAATGGTTCATGATGGTTCCCAAAACCGTCGTCGGTCCCAGGATTGCCAGCATCACCGTATCGCAAAAGGCACGTGAGTAGAGTTCCATGGTGCCGATCTCGTCCACGATCATCAGCTTTTTCTTCTGCATCGCGCGGCGCAACGCAGCGACGCCTATCCGTTCCAGTGCGTCGACGTCCACGCCGTAACGCCCCACACGCGGCGCTTTTGGGGAGCGCAGATCGACGTGGGCCATAGTCGCAATCTGCGCTGTTTCTTTGCCACCCAACGTGATCAGCCGGAAGCCCTTCCGCCCACCAGGGCCAACGATTTCCTCGGTGTAGAATCCACCGGCTTTGTTTCCCACCTGCGCGACGATGTTGCGGATGATCGTCGTCTTTCCAATGCCGGGTCGTCCGGTCAGCAACAATGTTTTTCCCATTTTATCTCCGATTGGCCTGTCTACGGCTTGGAGTATAATGCCATCAGGTCAGGAATGCAAGACGCTGATTTGCTCATTCGCTGATTTCCATTTCTCACTTCCAATTTCCAAGGGGGGACTATGCGTATTCTAATCACAGGCGGGGCGGGGTTCATCGGATCGCATTTATGCGATCGCTATCTGGCTGAGGACCACGAAGTTATCGCTATGGATAATCTGAGTACGGGGAGCACCGACAACATCGCCCATCTGGCGGGACATCCGCGCTTCTCGTTCGTCAAGCACAACGTGACCAACTACATCTACGTGGCGGGGCCGTTGGATATGGTGTTGCACCTGGCTTCGCTGCCCAGTCCGGTGGATTACTTGAACTATCCTATCCAGACGCTCAAGGTGGGAGCATTGGGTACGCATAATACCTTGGGATTGGCGTTGGCCAAGCAGGCAAAGTTTCTGCTCGCTTCCACATCCGAGGTCTATGGCGATCCGCTGATCCACCCACAGGACGAAACCTACTGGGGCAATGTCAACCCGATCGGGCCGCGGGGCGTGTACGATGAGAGTAAGCGCTTCGCCGAGGCGCTGACGATGGCCTACCACCGCTATCACCACGTCGATACGCGCATCGTGCGTATCTTCAACACTTATGGACCGCGTATGCGTGCTGATGACGGGCGTGTGGTGCCGAACTTCATCTGCCAGGCATTGCGCGGCGATCCGCTGACGGTTTACGAAGACGGTTCGCGCACACGTTCGTTTGGCTACGTAGATGATCTGGTTGAAGGGATCGTGCGCCTGATGGCGACAGACGTTGAAGGTCCGGTCAATATGGGGAATCCGGTGGAAATGACAATCCTCGAATTTGCGAAATTGACACTCGAAGTGACCGGCAGCGCCTCGGAGATTACCTTCGTTCACCCTACTGACGAACGCACGCGCGACGATCCCAAGCAACGTTGTCCCGATATCAGTAAAGCGAGGACGGCGCTGGGGTGGGAGCCACGCGTGCCGGTTGAAGAGGGGCTGCGCAAGACGGCGGACTACTTCCGCGTGAAGCTAGATCTGGCGTGAAGCTGATGACCTACATCCTCAGCGTGCTGGTCTACGTGCGACGCGGCGACGAGGTGTTGGTGATGCGGCGCAACAAGGAGCCGAATCTCGGGTTGTGGATCGCGCCGGGTGGCAAGGTTGAGGTGGGCGAGTCGCCGCACGAAACGGCGCGCCGCGAGCTGCTGGAAGAGACCGGCCTGATCGTCGATAATCTGCGCCTTCGCGGTTTCTGCACCGAAGTTTCTCCGCTGCCGGAGTGGAACTGGATGTTGTTTATCTACACAACTCGGACGTTTTCCGGCACTATGCGCCCCGACTTGCGCGAGGGCAATTTCTCCTGGGTGCCGGTATCAACGTATCTGAACGATTTACCGATCCCGCAGGCGGATAAGATCTTCGCGCCGCGTGTGCTTGAGATGGAAGCAGGTGTGTTCCAGGCGAAGTTTGTCTACGATGAGGCATTAAAACTGGTGACATGGACGGAATATTCGGGCTAACCAAATCACACGCGTGGCGCGATGTACTTCCCGCGTGGCTGATCCCGGTGGCGCTGGCGTTGCTCGGTGCGGCGTGGGGGGTACTCCTTGTGCATCTCTCACTGTGGGATAGCTTGCTGCTGACGGCGCTGGCCTTCATCTTCGTAGCGAGCCTGTGGGAGCCGTTGGTCGGCGTCGGTGCGGCACTCTTCCTGGGGCCGTTGCAGGCTTGGCTCCCCATAGAACTGCCGCAAATCCCGCCGTTCATTGGGCAAGTCGTCTTTATGCTCACAGTCGCGATCTGGATCGGGCGTGGCTTGCTACGCCGCGATGTTCATATCCCGCTGCCGCCGCTGCTCCTGCCGCTACTTGGCTTTATGGGTGTAACGTTGCTTTCGCTGTGGCAGCCCGCCGACGTGTGGTCAGGGCTGCTGGAGTGGGGCAAGTGGGGACAAATGCTTGTGATGTTCCTGGTGGTGTCCGATCGGTTGCGCGGTACAGAAGGACGGCAGCGTGTACTTCTGGTGATCGTATTGCTGGCAAGCGTCGCTGTTTTCCAGGCGCTCATCGGCTTGTGGCAATTTGGCTTAAGTGATGACCTTCCGGAGCACTTTGCCATTGATGCACGCTTCTATCGCGCCTACGGTACTTTCGAGCAACCCAATCCTTACGCCGGTTTCCTGGGTCTGGCGGGCGCACTTCTCGCCGGATTGCTCGCCGTAGCGGTGTGGGAGTGGCTACCAAATCCAAATTTCCATTTTTTCATTTCAAATTTCAAATTTGGCTGGCTTCTGTTTGCATTGGTCGCGGTCGCTGCGGGGCTTTTGGCTTCCTGGTCGCGGGGTGGGTGGATGGGTTTTGCTGCTGCGATATTTGCCATCGTGATCCTGCTGCCGCGACGCGGCGCGTGGGGGCTGGTACTGGCGATAGTGATTGTGGTCGGTGGGATAGGGCTGTATGCCGCTGGATGGCTGCCTGCATCGATTGCTGCACGGCTGACCGGTTTCCTGGAATATACCCGTTTCGAGGATGTGCGCGGGATCGGCATCAACGACGCGAACTACGCCGTCATCGAGCGTATGGCACACTGGCAGGCGGCACTGTCGATGTGGCGCGAGCGGTTCTGGCTCGGCGTGGGATTCGGCTGCTATGAGGCAGCTTATCCCGCTCACCGGCTCATCAACTGGCCGTTTGCCCTGGGTCATGCGCACAACTATTACCTCAACCTGCTGGCCGAGACCGGTATCCTGGGACTTGGTGTTTATCTCACGCTGCTCGGTAGCATTTTCGTGCGTCTTTGGCGTGCCTCGCGCCGGACGACGGGTTGGGTGCGTGGATTGGTGCTCGGTCTGGCCGGGGCGTGGACGCATTTCACCGTCCACAACTTTGTGGATAACATCCTCGTGAACAATGTGCATCTGCATCTGGGTGTGCTGCTGGCTTTGAGCGCGTGGGTGATCGGGCAAGCGCAAGACACGAAAAGAAGGAGTGCAGGAACGTGAGCGATGTGCTACATCCGGTGATTGTGGTGCACGGCGGCGCGTGGTTCATTCCTCCGGCGCAGCGCGAGGCCTTCATTGCCGGCTGCCGGCAAGCAGCGAGGGTGGGATGGGCGCACCTGGTCGCCGGCGGACCTGCCCTGGATGCGGTTGAGGCAGCAGTTCGTGTGATGGAGGATGATCCCACCTTCAATGCCGGGCGCGGTAGTCACTTCAATCGCTCTGGGGATGTGGAAACCGATGCCATCATTATGGACGGAGCCACGCTCGACCTCGGTGCGGTGGCTTCGGTGCAAGGTGTGCAGAATCCAGTCAGCCTGGCGCGTTTGGTGATGACGCGTTCACCGCACAATTTCATCGTTGGGGCGGGAGCGCAGGCGTTCGCCCGCGAGATGGGGGTGCCATTGGTTGAACCGGCGTTGATGATGGGCACACCGCGCATTGCTGGCTGGTCTCCGCCCGAAGAGGCCGATACTGTGGGCGCGGTGGCATTGGATACCAGCGGCAACTTGGCTGTCGCTGCCTCCACCGGCGGAACGGCGGACAAGTGGCCGGGGCGGGTGGGTGATTCGCCATTGGTAGGTTGCGGAGCTTATGCTGATAATGCTGCCGGCGCGGCGTCTGCGACAGGGCATGGTGAGAAGCTGATGCGTGTGGTGATCAGCAAGACCGCGTGCGATTATCTGGCCGCCGGGAGACCTGCACAAGAGACTGCTGACGCTGTTATTCGCCTGCTGTATGGACGGCTGGGTGGCTATGGCGGCATCATCCTGGTGGATCGATATGGTCACATCGGGTTGGCGCATAACACGCCGAACATGGCCTATGCCTACATCTTGCCCGGACATGATGTGGTCGCTGGTGCAGAAATACCATAGCGCCGTGTTCATGAAGGATGAGGCAATGAAAGCGACTGTCCCTCAGGAGTTCGTCGAGCTATCGTTCCAAGTGGCGCGTTATCACGTTCACCAGAGGGATATGAATGACTGCGGCCCATATTGCGTGGCGATGGTCACCAACACACTGTATGGGGCACCGTTTGTCAACGCGGAGGCGCTTTCTGAGGAATTGAACAGCCGTGGCTTCCCAGAGCGTATCCCTGACTGGGCAACACTACCGTGGGGCGTCGTCGCATCGCTGCGCCGTCTGGGATTGCGCGCGCGCTGGCGCCCCGGGACATCACTGCGCCGGTTGTTCAATAACTTGCGTCAGGATCGCATGACTATTGTGCTGATAGGCGAGCCATTGCATTTTGAGGGACGCACGTGGCGTGGTTGGTCACACTACAAAATCCTGGATGCGTGGGATCCCGATCGCGAACTAGGATTCGTCGATCCAGCAACGTCTGGCGCTACTGGAATGACATGGCAAGCGCTGGACGAGTTTCACCGGCAGTGGGCGTGGATGGGCAAGCAAACGATCGAGGTGGGGCGGGCTTAGGCGCATGGCGAAGCCGCCCTAGATGTAGCAACAGGCTTCCCTATGTCATCCCCTTGACCCGTTTTCCCATCTGCACCAGCCGGCTAGCGACGGCATACTCCGGCACTTGAAAATCCTCGCTGAGTTGTTGCAGGGTGATCAAGGGCCGCCGGGATGCTTTGAGGAGCCATTTCGCAGGGATAAGCAAACTCGCGGCGAAGTACTTGGCAGCATCGTTGCTGTAGGGGTAGTTGTCTTCCCAATCGGCGCTGGCACGACAAATTTCACGGTAGAGCAGGCGCGCCATCGCCATGCGGTATTCGTAGCGATGTTCGCCGATCCCGAAGACGAGTGACATGTCGCTGATATCCACGCTGCTCAGTCCTTCAGGAGGATTGGAAAGCACCTTTTCGATCTGGATGGGCGGACGTTTGAAGTCGTAATGCTCCAGCAGCCTCACAGCCAGTTCTTCGATGCGTTGTTGATCATTGGTTGATAGTGCCACAGTATTTCCTCCACCGCGTGCAAGTTTTTGTCCAGACCTTATTATAACTGCTCCGCAAAAACAGACAAGGGACTTTGTCTTAGCCACGTCCAAATTGACGGATGAGTTGCTCGACCCCGATTTGCACGATGGTCGGCCGGCCATGAGGGCAGGTGCGTGGGTTGGCCGCGCGTTCTAGATCGCGCACTAGGTGCTCCATTTCTTCACGCGAGAGGACCTGCCCTGCTTTGACGGCAGCGCGCTTGCAGATGTGGCGCACAATTATCTCCTCCGACGCGGTGTGGATGGGCGATGCTTCGTCACGACTGCTTGCGATGTCCGTTAGGAGATCGCCGGGAGATAGGTTCGCAAGCAGGGCGGGCAGCGAGCGCACCAGGAATGTCCCCGGCCCGAATAATTCCACCTCCATCCCCAACTCGAGTAGCGCAGGCAGGAGTTCCTCAAGATAGGCGGCTTCAGCGACGGGCAGTGTCACGGATTCCGGTTTCAGTAAGGGTTGCACAGCCAATTGGCCTTGCATCCGCGCCGTAATCAAGCGCTCGTAGAGGACGCGCTCGTGCGCGGCGTGCTGGTCGATCAGGTAAATTCCCTCTGGACCTTCGGCAATGATGAACATCGTCGCAGCCTGGCCGATAACGCGCAAAGGGGGGAGCGTGGGCGAACTGGCAGACTGCGGTGTTTTTGATGCGAGCCCACCATCCGCTGACGTGAGCGATTCACCTGAGATGGGTGCCGCTTCGGTGCGCGTCTCGGTCTGTGGAAGGTCGATTTGTCGTGCCGATGGGGTCAATGCGGCGAGGCGCGCGCGCGTCGTCGATGTACCATCCTCTGTGGATGTTGGTGCCTGCGGTTCCCAGGCGCTGGCGACCGGGGCTTCATCCATCACGGTGGCGCGGACGGTGCGCTGCACCGCGCGGAACACGGCATCCCCATCCCGGAAGCGCACCTCCGTTTTGGCCGGATGCACGTTCACGTCTACGTCTTCGGCAGGCAGCGTCACCTTGACGAAGGCGATGGGGAATCGTTTCACCGGCAACAGTGTGTGATATGCCTGTATGATGGCATAAGTCAACCGTAAGTCTTGCACCCAGCGCCCGTTGATGAAGAGCGTGATGTAACCCCGGTTGGCCCGGTGGACGCTCGTTGGGCCAACGAAACCACACACCTGGATGTCGTCGAGCGATTTGCGGGCATTATCTCCGCATGGAATTTCCAGCAGGCTGGTCCCTAGATCCATACCGTAGACGTTGAGCAGAGCCTCCTGCGCGTTGCCATTGCCCGATGTGGCGAGAGTCTCTCGATCATTGTGGGCTAGCGAGAATGCGATGTGCGGGTAGGCGATGGCGTAGCGTGTGAGGAAAGCGTCGATGTGGTTGCGCTCGGTTCGCTCGGTTCGCAAAAACTTGCGCCGTGCGGGTACGTTGTAGAAAAGGTCTTCAATCAGCAGCTCTGTGCCGTGCGGACGGCCTACCGTCGCATGTGCGACGACCTTGCCTCCCTCGATCCGCAGGCGCGTTCCTGCGTCCTCTGAGGTGTGGCGTGTGAGGCACGTCACGCGACTCACCGATGCGATACTTGCTAACGCCTCGCCGCGAAATCCCAGCGTGGCGATGGCCTCTAGATCAGCGGCGCTCTCTAGCTTGCTTGTGGCGTGACGGCGGAAGGCCAATTCTACTTCTGCGGTGGGGATACCCGCGCCATTGTCGCGGACGCGGATCAGATCGCGCCCGCCGCTGCGTGTTTCCACCTCCACGTGGGTGGCACCGGCATCCAGGCTGTTTTCAACCAGTTCTTTGACGACAGAGGCAGGCCGCTCGACGACTTCGCCTGCCGCAATGCGGGCGGCTACTTCCTCGGACAAGAGATGGATGGGCATGCGCGCTACGGTCTCTCCGGTATGGCATCGGCATCCGGCGATACTGGAACATGCTGCATCGACGTGACCGGGTTTAAGGGCATATAGGTATCGACGATCAAGCGCACGATATTGTTATATTCACCGCTACCCATCTCGTGATCTTCATACACCACGCCATAGTTCGTCGTGCCGTTGTATGAGTCCACCTGCACATAGATGATGTCTCCCGCCCGGAGTGCCACCGGCAGGCGACTGTGATCGTAATTGTAGTAGATGTCGTACAGGTACAGTGTGCGTGATTCGCCGGGAAGTATCGGTATGGCTTCGCGATCCACAGCCCAGGCAGCGCCGTAAGGTGCAATCAAATCCCACGTCTGATTGACCTGAGTAGGTGCAGGTAAGGGATTGATGTACAAATCAACCCAAAAGCCCAGCGTATCTGTGACGATGAGTCTGCCCTGGTTCCTGATGGTGATGGCGATATCGCCGTTGCCGACGACGACATCGTCAACGATGAGATCTGGGCCAATGGCAAACCCCCGCATCACGAGTGGCAGATAGACAATGGGCCATTTAATAACGCTGCTGGCCGTGTCCGTGTTGTTTTCCGGTACTGGATCCTCCCCGTTCAAACCGTCGTCGGACACGGTGGCGGTGTTCGTCAGCACGACCCCTTCCGGCAGGCTCGGGGTGACGCGTGCGGTGAGCATACGCTCAGCCTCTTCACCGACATTTAGTGTGATGGACGGCCACGTAACGACGCCCAGCGCGCTCTCATAACCGCCGTCTGACGCGCTGACGAAGTGTGCGTCTGGCGGTAGATCGTCGACAATGGTCACGCCCGTCGCGCCCCGCGAACCAGCGTTTTCCACGCGGATCGTGTAGACCAATAAACCATCTGGATAGATGACGGCGTGGTTAACCGTTTTGTCGAGGACCAGATCGGGCATGGCCCCGACGACATTCACGTCCGTGGCCGTGTTGTTGGCGGGATTCAGGTCCGGGCCATGCGTTCCATCGTCGCTCACGGTGACGGTGTTGGTGATCTGCAACGCGCCAGCCGGCAGTGTGCTGTCGACCATTACCGTGAGTGTGCGGGTAATGATTTCATCGAGTGCTAATTGCGCGATGACGGGCCAGGTGACGACGCCGGGACTGCTCTGCGTGCCGCCATCTGAAGCGCCGAGGAAAGAGACGTAGATGGGCAATGTATCGGTGAGCTGGACGTTCGTGGCATTTTGTGTTCCCACGTTGGTGGCGGTGATGATGTAGGTGACTTGTTGACCCGGCTGCACGACGCTGAAGCGATCATCCTTGCCGGTGACGAGATCGGGCCGAGTGATGACGGGCGTGATGACCGTGGCGGTGTTGTCGTCGGGGTTAGCGTCGGGGATGTTGTTGGCGTCCGCGCCGATGACAACCTCGTTCGAGATTTCGCTCACCTCAATAGGGAACGGCAGGACGACGTCCACGGCGAAAAGCAGGGCGTCACCCTCGATCACGTCACCGAGAGGGTACGTACATACAGTTCCAGCCGGTGAGCCGTGAACACACGTCCAACCGGGGCTGCTGGCCGTCTGGTTGAAGGTTGTGAGTGCTGGCACGGTTTCGGTGATGATGACGCCACCGGCAATCTGATCGCCGTTGTTGGCGTAAGTCAGCGTGTAGACGATGGTCTCGCTCGGTTCCACCGTAGTGCCACCATCATCTTTCGTGATCAGCAAATCGATGGTGGCGTCGAGAGGTGTGACGATGCTCGCCGTATTGTTCGCCGGATCGGTATCCGCGCCGTTGCTGCCGTCGTCGGTGATGGAAACCTCATTCTCAGTCTGCGTGATGCTCACGGGCAGTGGCGTGACAACGCGCACGGCAAAAGTGATGTCGCCGGAGGCTCCCACGGGCAGGTCGCCGACGGTGTATGTGCACGGTGTCCCAGCAGGGGCGCCGTCGACACACGTCCAGCCAGGATTGCTTGCGGCAGCAGTGAAAGTCGCGTGTGCGGGCACGGTCTCCGAGATAATAGCGCCTGTAGCGCCCTGTTCGCCTACGTTTGCGTAGGTGAGTGTGTACACCAGCACATCGCCGGGCTGCGGGGAAATCCCACCGTCAGTCTTGGCAATCGCCAAATCGGGTGCAGCGACGACGACGTCCACGTGTTGGGCGATAGCGTCATACCCGCGATCCTCGATAGCACGCGCGGTGTTGATCAGCAACTCGACGCCGGCCGGGAGTGTGGCGTTGACGGTGACGGTGAGGAAGCGCGTTGTGCTCGCGCCGCCACCCGCCAGGTTGAAGGCGGGCCAGGCCACGATGCCGGGCTCGATCTCTGTGCCGCCGCCGGAAGCCGCGACGAAGGTGACGTCCGCGGGCAAGGTGTCGGTGATGAGAATGCCGGTCGCCTCCTGATTGCCGTTGTTGGTGAGCGTGAGCGTGTAGACGAGTGTCGCGCCGGGAACGGTGGTGTCTACCGCGTTGGTCTTGTCGAGGAAGAGGAGCGGGTTGGCATCCACGGCATCGGTGTCGGCATCTGCTGCCGTATTGCCGCGGTTATCGCGCAGCACGGCAGTGTTGGTGATAGCGGTCACCCCGGCGGGTAGGGGGTTGTCCACGCTGGCGACGACGAGGCGCGTGGTGCTGGCCCCGCCCGCCAGATTGAAGACGGGCCAAACGACGACGTCGCTGCCGGGCGCGGTCTCCTGGCCCCCATCTGAGGCAACGTCGAAGGTCGTCTGCGCCGGAAGCGTGTCGGTGAGGTGGATACCGGCGGCGAGTTGTCTGCCGGCATTGGTGATGACCAGCCGGTAGATGATTGTGCTCCCGGGAACGACCGTGGTCAGGCCGTCATCCTTGCTCATCAGCAAGTTTGGCATAGCGATGACGGTATCCGCATCGGTAGCGGTGTTGTTCTCCGGCGTGGGGTCGAGGCCGTTAGTGCCGTCGTCGGTGACCGTGGCCGTGTTGGTGATGATGTTCGTGTCCGCCGGGAATGGGTCGATGACGGTGACCGTGACGGCGCGGGTGACGCTCGCCCCGCCGCCGGGCAGTTCGAAGAGCGGCCAGGTGACGACGCCGGGCGCGCTCAGACTGCCACCATCGGAGGCGGCGAAGAACGTGGTGTGCGCGGGCAGGTTGTCGGTGATGCGGACGCCGGTAGCGCCCTGGGGACCGCTGTTGGTAATGGTGAGCGTGTAGACCAACGTATCGCCAGGTTCGACGGTGTCCACGCCGTTGGACTTGCTGATTTCCAGGTCCGGCGTGGCCTCGACGACGTCGGTGTGTTGGGCGATGGCGCTGTAGCCGCGTTCCTCACGGGCGCGCGCGGTGTTGATGAGCAGCTCGAGGCCGGCGGGGAGCGTGGGGTTGACGGTGACGGTGAGGAAGCGCGTCACGCTCGCGCCGCCGCCGGCCAGGTTGAAGGCGGGCCAGGCGACGATGCCGGGTTCGATCTCTATACCGCCGTCGGAGGCGGCGACGAAACTGACATCGGCGGTTAGCGTGTCGGTGA
Source organism: Anaerolineae bacterium (assembly GCA_049975385.1). GTDB lineage: Bacteria > Chloroflexota > Anaerolineae > B4-G1 > SLSP01 > DSWT01. Next base: position 16,676 of record JBNGDO010000025.1, read on the forward strand.
TCAGGACGCCGGTGGCTTCCTGATTGCCATTGTTGGTGAGCGTGAGCGTGTAAACGAGCGTTTCGCCGGGGGTAGTGACGTCCACGGCGTTAGTCTTGTGCAGGACGAGCAGCGGGTTGGCGTCCACGGCGTCGGTATCCTGGGCCGTCGCTGTGTTGTCACGGTTGTCGCGCAGCGCGGCGGTGTTGGTGATGCCGGTCACGCCGGCGGGCAAGGGGGTGTCTACGGTGACGACGAGCAGCCGCGTAGTGCTGTTCCTGGCAGGCAGGGTGAAGGTGGGCCAGGTGACGACGCCGCTGCCGAGTGAGGTCTCCTGGCCGCCATCCGAGGCGCTGACGAAGGCCGTGTGCTCGGGTAACGTGTCGCTCAGCACGATCCCGGCGGCGAGTTGCGTCCCACTGTTGGTGATGACGAGGCGGTAGATGAGCGTGCTGCCGGGCGTCACGGTGATCACATCGTTGCTCTTGCTCAACTGCAAGATTGGCGCGGCGACGACATCATCCACGTCTACGGCAGTGTTGTTCTCCGGCGTGGGATCGGGGCCGTTGGCACCATCATCTGCGACCGTAGCTGTGTTGGTGATGACGTTCGTGTCTACCGGGAAGGGATCGGCGACGGTGACGGTGAGCTGGCGCGTTACACTCACGCCGCCGCCTTCCAACGGGAAGGTGGGCCAGGTGACGATGCCGGGCGTGGTCTGCGCGCCGCCATCCGAGGCGCTGACGAAGGTCGTGTGCGCGGGCAGTTCGTCGGTGATGCGCGCGCCGGTTGCGCCTTGGGGGCCGTTGTTGGTGACGGTGAGCGTGTAGACCAGCGTGTCGCCGGGTTCGACGGTATCCACGCCGTTGGATTTACTGATTTCCAGATCGGGCGTGGCCTCGATGGGTGTGGCGATAGTCGCGCTATTGTTCAGCAGATTGGGGTCTGCGCCGTTGTTGCCGTCATCGGCGATGGCAGCGGTGTTGTGGATGTGCGTCAAGCCCGCGGGTATGGGCGTGACGACGTTCACGGCAAACTGTATTGTGTTGGAGTTGGAGTCGCCGGCTTCCAGGTTGCCGGCGTCGTAGGTGCATGGTGTCCCGGCGGGCGCGCCGTCGGCGCACGTCCAACCGGGCGTGCTGGCGGCCACGTTGAACGTGGTGTGCGCGGGCACGGTCTCGGTGATGATGACGTTGGTGGCTGCCTGATTGCCCACGTTGACGTAGGTGAGTGTGTACACGAGCGTTGCGCCGGGTGCGGTGGTCACGCTGCCGTCACTCTTGGTGAGCGTGAGATCGGGCGCGGCGATGACAGGTGTACTCACGCCGGCGGTATTGTTCAGCGGATTGGTGTCCGCGCCGTTGTCGCCGTCGTCGGCAATCCCGGCAGCGTTGACGATTTGCGTGATGCCTGTGGGCAGCGTGTTGGTGACGTTTACGGTGAAGGTGATGCTGCGCGTAGTTCCTGCTGGCAGGCTCGCAATGGCATACGTGCAGATCGTCTCTGTGCAGATCCAATTCGGATGGCTGGCGGCGGGATCGAAGGTGGAGTGCGCGGGGACGGTCTCGGTAATGATGACGCTGGTCGCCTCTTGGTTGCCCAGGTTGGCGTAGGTGAGCGTGTAGGCAAGCGCGTCGCCGGGTTCGACGGTGACATTGCTGGCGCGCTTAGTCAGCGCCAGGTCGGGCGCGGCGATGACGGTATCGACGTGCTGTGTTTCGGTCAGCAGCGTTTGGCCCGGAGCGATGGCGGCGACGGTGTTGGTGATGGCGTTCACCCCGGCCGGCAAGGGACTGTCCACGGTCACGATGACGAGGCGGGAGACGCTGGCGTCGCCGCCAACAAGGGAGAAGGTGGGCCAGGTGACGACGCCGCTGTCTACCGCGCCGCCGTCGGAGGCCGCGATGAAGGTGGTGCTGATGGGCAGCGTATCGGTGATGAGAATGTTCGTGGCTTCCAGATTGCCGGTGTTGGTGAGGGTAATGCGGTAGGTCAGCGCGTCGCCGGGGTAGGCAGTGTCTACGTCATTGGACTTGGCAATCACGAGCTGCGGCGTGGCAAAGACGGCATCCGTATCCGTGGTGATGTTCTGCGGGGTGGGATCAGGGCCGTTCGCGTCGTCATCGGCGACGGAGGCCGTGTTGGTGATGACGTTCGTGTCCGCCGGGTAGGGATTGACGACGGTGACGGTAAGGAGTCGCGTCACACTTGCGCCGCCGCCTTCCAGTGGGAAGGTGGGCCAGGTGACGATGCCGGGCGTGGTCTGTGCGCCATCATTGGAGGCGGCGACGAAGGCCGTGTGCATGGGCAGTTCGTCGGTGATACGGATGCCGGTTGCGCCTTGGGGGCCGCTGTTGGTGATAGTGAGCGTGTAGACCAGCGTGTCGCCGGGTTCGACGGTGTCCACGCCATTGGATTTGTCGATTTCTAGGTCGGGTGTGGCCGCAATGATGGTTGCGTGTTGGTTCGTCGCTGTGTTGCCCCGGTCATCGGCTGCATCGACGGTGTTGATGAGCAGCTCGAGGCCGGCGGGAAGCGTGGGGTTGACGGTGACGGAGAGGACGCGCGTCACGCTGGCGCCGCTGGCGAGGAGGGGCAGGGCGGGCCAGACGACGATGCCGGGCGTGGTGGTATACCCGCCGTGGGAAGCGCTGACAAAGGCGACGTCGGCAGGCAGCGTGTCGGTGATGACGACGCCGGTCGCGTCCTGGTTGCCGTTGTTGGTGAGGGTGATGGTGTAGTTGAACGTCGCGCCGGGTGTGGTGGTGGTGACGGCGCTGGTTTTGGTGAGGATGAAGTCGGGATTAGCGTTTACGGTGTCGCTGTCCTCGGCTCCCGCCGTGTTGCCGTGATTGTCGCGCAACGCGGCGGTGTTGGTGAGGGCGGTCACGCCGGCGGGCAAGGGCGTGTCCACGCTGACGACGAGCAAGCGCGTGGTGCTGACTCCACCGCCGGGCAAGTCGAAGGCCGGCCAGGTGACGACGCCGGTTGCGCTCAAGCTGCCGTCGTGCGACGCAAGGTACAAGGATGTATAGTCGGGCAGCGTGTCGGTCAGCACGATCCCGGCGGCGAGTTGGTTGCCGCTGTTGGTGATGACGAGGCGATAGATGAGGGTGCTGCCAGGCGTCACTGTGGTTACGTCGTTGTCCTTGCTCAACGCCAGGACAGGCGCGGCATCGACTGTATCGACGTCCGTGGCCGTTGCGTAAACCGTTCCCGCATCGGCGACAGTGGCCGTGTTGGTGATAACGTTTGTGTCCGCCGGGAAGGGAGCGACGACGGTGACGGTGAGCACGCGGGTTGCGCTTGTTCCGCCGCCTGCCAGCGCAAAAGCCGGCCAGGTGACGATGCCGGGCGTGGTCTGGTCGCCGCCGTCGGAGGCAGAGGCGAAGGTCGTGTGCGCGGGCAGATTGTCGGTGAGCGTGACGCTCGCTGCATCCCGATCACCGGTATTGGTGACGACGAGGGTGTAGATCAGCGTATCGCCGGGTGTCACCTCGTCAACGCCGTTGGATTTGCCGATTTCCAGATCGGGCGCGGCCTCGACGGGCGTGGCCGTGGTTGCGATGTTGTTTGCAGGAGTGGAGTCCGCGCCGTTGCTGTCGTCGTCGGTGATAGCGGCTGTGTTCTCGATGGCTGTCACGCCCACGGGAAGCGGGTTGGTAATATTTACGGTGAAGGTGACAAGGCCGCCGACGCTCACGGCTAAGTCGCCAACAGTATACGTGCAATGCATATCTACACAATTCCAATCCGGGTTGCTTGCGCCGACATTAAAGGTTGTGTGCGCGGGCACAGTCTCGGTGATGACGACGCCGGTCGCGCCCTGGTTGCCAGCGTTCGCGTAGGTGAGCGTGTAGACGAGGGTGTCACCGGGTGCGACGGTTATCCCGCCGTCGCTCTTGCTGAGCATCAGGTCGGGTGCGGCATTGACCTGGTTGACGTCCCACGCGGTATTGTCGGTCCCGTCCGCTTCGTTGGACGTCGTGACGGTGACGGTGTTGGTGAGCGCGTCTACCCCGGCGGGCAAGGTGTTGCCCACGGTAGCGACGACGAGACGGGTCACGCTCGCGCCGCCGCCGGGCAGGGTGAAGATGGGCCAGGTGATGACGCCGGAACCGTTATGTGTGCCTCCGTCAGAGGCGACCAGGATGGCGGTGTTGGCGGGCAGCGTGTCGGTGACGTTGACCATCGCTGCGATGTTGCCGGTATTGGTAATCGTAATGAGGTAGGCCAGTGTCTCGCCTGGCTCGACAGCCGCGCGGTCGTCGTCCTTGCTGACGACGAGATCCGGTGCGGCGACAACAGAAGTGGTTATCGTATCCGAGTTGTTTGCCGGAATGGGGTCCGCACCGTTGCCGCCGTCGTCGGTGATGGCGGCTGTGTTCTCGATGGCTGTCACGCCCACGGGAAGCGGGTTGGTAATATTTACGGTGAAGGTGACAAGGCCGCCGACGCTCACGGCTAAGTCGCCAACAGTATACGTGCAATGCATATCTACACAATTCCAATCCGGGTTGCTTGCGCCGACATTAAAGGTTGTGTGCGCGGGCGCCGTCTCGGCGATAACGACGCTGGTCGCATCCTGGTTGCCCGCATTGGTGTAGGTGAGCGTGTAAACGAGGGTATCCCCAGGCTGTGCGGTGACGCCGCCGCCGCTCTTGGCAAGCACCAGGTCGGGCGCGGCGTCGACCACGGTGGCGTGTTGCGCGGTCGCGGTGTTCCCGCGATCCTCGCTAGCGCGCGCGGTATTGATGAGTAGCTCAAGGCCGGCGGGAAGCGTGGTATCGACGGTGACGGTGAGGAGGCGGGTGACGCTCGCCCCACCGCCTGCCAGGCTGAAAGTGGGCCAGGTCACAATGCCGCCGGCTGCTGGCACGCCGCCGTCAGAAGCCCCGGCGAAGGTGACGCCGGCGGGCAATGTGTCGGTGATGCGGATACCGGTAGCGGCCTGGTCTCCATGATTGGTGAGTGTGAGCGTGTAACCGAGCGTTGCACCGGTGACGGTGGTGGTGACGGTGGTGGTCTTGTCGAGAGTGAGCACGGGATCGGCGTCCACGGCATCGAAATCCTCAGCCGTAGCGGTGTTATCGTCATCGTCGCGCAGTGTGACGGTGTTGGTGATGGTGTTCACGCCGGCGGGTAGGGGATTATCCACCGTGACAGCGAGCAGGCGCGTGACGCTGGCCCCGCCGCCGGGCAAGTCCAAGGCTGGCCAGGTGACGACGCCGCTGCCGGGTGTGGTCTCCTGCCCCGCATCCGAGGCCAGATAAAACATTGTGTCCGCGGGTAGGGTGTCGGTGATGCGGATGCCCGTCGCGGCCTGGTTGCCGGTATTCGTGATGACGATCTGGTAGATCAGCATTTGGCCGGGGATGATGGTATCAAGGTTGTTGGATTTATTGACAACGAGTGTGGGCGCGGCGTCGACGGTTGTGGTTATGGTGTCTGTGTTGTCTGCTGGTTGTAGATCTGTGCCGTTGCTGCCGTCGTCGGTGATGGAGGCGGTGTTGTCGATCTCTGTTACACCCGCGGGGAGCGGAGTGTCGACGCGCACGGCAAAGGTGACATCTCCAAAATCCCCTGCTGCCAGATCGCCTATGGTGAACGAGCAAGGCATCCCGGCGGGCGCGCCGTGAGCACAGCTCCAGCCGGGGCTGCTGGTGGGCGAATAAAAAGTCGTATGTGCGGGTACGCTCTCGGCGATGACCACGCCGGTGGCATCTTGCGTGCCGGAGTTGGTGTAGGCCAGTGTGTACGTCAGAATATCGCCGGGTTCGGAGATGACGCCGCCATCGCTTTTGGTGAGGGCCAGGTCAGGCGCCGCATCGACGATATTCGCGTGTTTTGTCGTAGCCGTATTCCCTACGTCATCGGTCAACTGAATGGTGTTGACGAGGAGTTCGATGCCCGCGGGAAGCGTGGAGTTGACGGTGACGGTGAGCAGGCCGGCGACACTGGTGTTACTGACGATGCTGCTTACGGGCCAAGTCACAATGCCGCTACCGGAAACAGTCTCCGTGCCACCGTAATCGGCGTCGACGAATGTAACGCCCGCGGGCAAAGTATCGGTGACTAGGACGCCGGTAGCCTCCGTGTCACTGTGGTTAGTGAGCGTGATGGCATAACTGAACGTGTCACCAGGGGAGGTCGTTGTGATGGCGTTAGTCTTGACCAGGGTGAGCACGGGATCCGCCTCCACGCTGTCGGTATCCGTGTAAACCACCGTGTGACCATCATTGTCACGCAGGCTGACCGTATTGGTAATAACGTTTATGCTCCCAGGCCAGGGATTGTTCACGGTGATGACGAGAAGGCGCGTCACGCTGCTATTTGCTGCCAGTTCGAAGTCGGGCCAGGTCACGATGCCACTGCCGGGGACAATCTCTTGCCCGCCATCTGAGGCAAGATCGAAGCTCGTGTGATCGGGCAGGATATCTGTAAGCCGGATACCTGTCACGGTGTCGACGCCGGTGTTGGTGATGACAACCCGGTAAACCAGTGTCTGTCCGGGGACGACGGTGTCTACACCGTTATCTTTGCTAAGCCCGAGAGTGCTCTGGGCCTTCGCCGGCTGTCCATGCATCATTGCCCACCAGAGCACGCCAAGTCCGAGCATTACAATGAGAAAGACGTGTGCCAGCCGGTGGGCGGGTGATGATAACGATTGCCTGATCAACGTTTGAGCTTTCATAAGCTTTCTCCCTTATGCGCGAACCGGCGGGAAGCAAGCGCCGTTATGTTTTGTGGATGTCTCTAGAACAATAACAGCCCTATTATACTATAAATCTGCCATTTTGGGCAATTCGTCTAACCTGAATGGTTAGAAATATCAGTGGTCGAGAAAATTGACAAATTGCCTATTCGGTTTAGGATGTAAGTAATATATAAATCGTTATTTATGAATTCCAAACTATGATTGATCATACTATGTCGGATAAGGAACTACGCCACCTGACGAAGGGGTTTCAGGTGCTTCATTCGGTGCTGCGGCTGCGGATCCTGGCGGCACTGGCGGTGCGCGAATCGAATGTCAAGGATTTGGCAGGGGTGTTGCGGGTCAGCCAGCCGTTGCTCTCCTGGCACCTAACGCAGTTGCGACAGGCCGGGTTCGTGACGGCGGAGCGGGTAGGGCGCGAGGTGCGCTATAAGTTTCAACCGGCGGCGCTTCAAGAGGTGGTACGTACTCTGGAAACGTTGTTGGGAATCTCTTTGTCGGACGAGGAGAAATAGATGGAACGCTTGAAGGTCAAACGATACGATTCGTTGACAGATTTTTTGCGTACGCAGGCGATGGTCATCACGCATCCGATTGCGCGGGTTTTGGGGAAGCTGGGGCTGCATCCAAACACGGTAACGCTTTTGGGATTCTTCCTCAACGTTGGCGCGGGCGCGATTCTCGCTACCGGGCGTCTGGTGTTGGGGGGCGTGTTCCTGCTACTCGCATCGTCGGTGGATTCGCTGGACGGCGCGCTGGCGCGGGTCTCCGGCGCGAAGAGCCGCTTTGGTGCGTTTCTGGATTCGACGCTCGATCGTCTTTCTGAGAGCGCATTGCTCTTCGGCCTGCTCGCCTGGCTGCTGCGGCAAGGCGCCGCACTCGAAATGTACCTCGTCTTCCTCGTTCTCTTGGGCAGTGTAATGGTCAGCTACACGCGCGCGCGTGCCGAAGGCATCGGCTACGACTGCAAGGTCGGCATCCTGACGCGCCTGGAACGTGTGGTGGTGCTTGGTGTGGGCCTTATCATCGGCTGGATACGCCCGACGTTGATTGTGATGGCCGTCTTCACCTGGATAACGGTGTTTCAGCGTGTCTGGTACGTCTACCGGGAGTCACGCCGAAATCCTTGACCGCCAGTACGCCGCGGTGTAAATCGTACGCTGAAAAGACTGCAAAAGTCTCAGCACGTATTGAGACTTGTCGCTCACGTGTTCAGCGTAAGTATTTGAGCAATCGGGTCCCTCGCGAGACTTTTGTAGTCTAGCCTCTAATGTGCAGCCTCGCGATTTATGGTACAATTTCCCTGATGAAAACGCGAACTCTGGCTCCTCCATGGCGTCTGCTGGTGGTGCTGTTCTTCCTGCTCCCGGCCTTGCTGCCGTTGTTGAACGGAAACACGCTGCCCTGCACCCACGATAATGACCTGCACTACTACCGCATCGCCGCCATCGATGCGGCGTGGCAGCAGGGCTGGATTTTCTCCCGTTGGGTGCCTAACCTGGCCCTGGGATACGGCTATCCCTTCTTTAACTACCGCGAACCGCTGCCGTACCTCGTGGGCGCGTTGCTCTACCAGACGGGCCTCCCGCTGCCGCTCGTGCTCGGGTTGCTCTACGCTGCCAGTTTCGTCGCTGCGACCTGGGGCGCGTACGTGTGGGCGCGCGACCTTTTTGGCGATCGCGCTGCCTGGATCGCTGCGCTGGCCTATGGTCTGGGACCGTATCTGCTGTTGGATGCGTTGCGCCGGGGTAACATGCCCGAATCTGTGGCCCTGGCGTTGCTTCCCTGGCTGCTGGTGACCTTTCGCCGGGTCATCCTCGGCGGTGGGCGTGGCCCGTTTATTGCCTCGGTGCTGTTGTTGGTGGCACTGTTCTTGAGCCACAACATCTCTTCATTGCTCTTTGCGCCACTGCTCGGCGGCTATGTAATTGTGCTGGCGTGGGTGTACCGTGCGCGTAAAGCGTGGCCCTGGGCATTCGTGGCGGTGCTGTTGGCGGTGATGCTCACCGCCTGGTTCTGGTTCCCCGCGCTGACGCAGCAATCGACGGTGCAGTTGCACCTCTCACGCACCACGCGCAACAACGACTTCCACTACAATTTCGCCGCCTGGCGCGAGATGCTCTTTTCCCTGCCAACGCCTTACGATCCCGACTTCATCAACCTGCCGATGCGCGTGCCGCTGGGTGTCGTTCAGACGGTATTGGCGGTCGCCGGCGTTGTCATCGGCTGGTGGCGCACGTGCGCCTGGCAGGACGCACGCAACCCTGCGGATTCCGACGCCGGCGACGATACCGGCGTTGCAACCCTGCGCGCTAACGAAATCCGTGGATCCATCATCTTCTTCGCGCTGGCGGCGCTCGGTTATCTGTGGATGAGTAGTCCTGGTTCCGTGTGGCTGTGGGAAGCCTTCCCACTGTTGGCCTTTATCCAGTTCCCCTGGCGTCTGGTGGGTCGCGCTCTGCTCCCCGTCTCCCTCCTCTCCGCCGCCGCCTTTACCCCCCGCCCGCCTACTGCCCCTAACCCCCGCCCCCTAACCCCCAATCCCTCTCTCTCCCCCCGTCTACCGTCTACCGTCTACCGTCTGCTGTCTACCGTCGCGCGAAGATTCGCGCCCCGTCTACCTTTCTACCTCACCCTCGTCCTCCTCCCCCTCGCTTCCTGGCCCAACACCTACCCGCCCAAAGGCTTCTGCGCGATGGCCTCCTATCCCTCGATGGCCGATCTTTATGCCTACGAACAACGCGGCTGGATGGGTGTCGATCCCGAGGGCAGCTATTTCCCCGTTTGGGTAGAAGCGCGTCCGGCGGATACGATGCTCGCCGATGCTTTCGCGCGTGGCGCGGAACCGGAACGCCTGGATGCGAGCGTGCTGCCGGAGGACGCGCGCGTGTTGGCGGCGGATTACCGTCCATTGCGGGCGACGATCAATCTGGACACCCCGAAGACGTTCCGCGCACGCTGGTTGGGCTTCTACTTCCCCGGCTGGCAGGTGGAGATCGATGGCACGCCGGTGGCGATTGCGCCCGAAGCGCGCACCGGTCTGCTGACTTTCAATGTACCGGCGGGACAACATACGATTGATGTGTATTTCGGTATGACGCCTGCGTGGGCGACCGCCGGTATCGTCTCGGCGGTGGGATTGCTCCTGTTCGGCCTGGCGACGTGGCGGTCCAGGTCTGTGGCGGACGCCCGGCCCGCGCCTGAAGAAGCTGCGCTTGCAGAGTATCGTTTCCCGTGGGCGTTGGCGGTGCTTTCCGTGTTGTTACTGGTGCTCAAACTGCTCGTTGTGGATCGCACTATGAACCCCTTACGCTACTCCCGTCTGGCAGCGGGCGAGCTGCCGGAAGTTGCGCCACAGATGGCGGCGCAACCGTTCTCCGGTGGGTTGACGCTCCTGGGCTACGAGGTCGCCGCCGCCCAAATGCCCGCCGACGGCGAGGTCCAAATCGATCTGCTGTGGCAGGCGCGCGATATCCCGACCGAGGAATACCACGCTGTCGTCCTGTTGATCGGTGCGGATGGGCAACGCTGGAGCCCTCCTGGGGCCGTGCGCCCGCGCGGCTACGAGCCGACGCCGCCCACGACGATGTGGCTGCCGGGCCAGTACGCTTACGATCCACACATTGTGGAGGCGCTTCCCGGAACACCTCCGGGGGAGTATAGCATCGTCGTGAGCCTGTTCGACAGGCAAACGCTGGCTCCGGCCTCCGTTTTGGACGCCGACGGAAACCCGACCGGTCCGGAGTTGACGTTGGGCACGCTGACGGTGACGCCGCCAGCGAAGCGGCCGAGCTTGCAGGCACTCGACGTTCCGGTAAAAGCCGTTTTGCAGCACTGCGACGCGCTGGGGCTGTGGACGCTATCGGCGGACCGGATCAGCGCTGCGCCGGGCGAGATTGTGGGCCTGCGCTGGGTGTGGGAAGCTACCGAAGTGCCCTCCGAGGCCGTCGAGGCGGAATTGATGCTGCTGGATTCTACCGGAGCGGTGGCGCGCACCTGGCACCTGCCGCCGTCGGCGGCGTGGTGGCCCACAGATCGCTGGTCTGCCGGTGAACGCTGGGTGGGGCGGCCTATCATCCGCCTGCCCGGTGGCGTGGAGAGTGGGGCTTACCGCCTGATCGTCTGCTTGCCCGGCTGCGATGGCGTGCTGGCCGAAGTCCCACTTGACATCGTCGCCCCGGAGCGGGTCTGGCGTGCGCCCACAGGACTCGTGCGCGCGGGCGTCGTATACGGCGACGTTGTGCGCTTGATCGGCTACACGCTCGATCCGGCGACGCCTGCTCCCGGCGAAACGCTGTCCGTGCGCCTGGCGTGGCAGGCCGTAGAGGAGATGGAGGCATCGTACCGGGTCTTCGTCCATTTCGTGGGCGAGGATGGGCGCGTGGTTGCTCAGAGCGACGGCGAACCGGTCGACTGGACGCGCCCGACGACCGGCTGGGCCGTGGGGGAAGTCGTCGTCGAGACGCGGGAGATTACCGTTCCCGCGACGCTCCCATCCGGCGAGTACACCCTGCGCGCGGGCCTCTACCTGCCCGACGGCGCCCGCCTGCTGACTGTGGATGCGCAAGACGCCTTTGTGCTGTGGCGTGATACACTTAACCACTAACTTTCAACCTTAAACCTTCAACTTTCAACTATTTTGGAGGTATGTATGCGTAGACGTGTGGGAAGCGCGCTGACCGCTATCGCGCTGGTGATTACCCTCTGGTTGATCTGGCAAAAACTGCGGATTGTGGTGTTCGTGCGTGTGCCCTGGTGGGGCTTTCTGTTGATGGCCGTGTTGCTCTTTTTGGCCGTAGACTATATCCTCGACCGGCTGTTCAACCGCGGGTGAGCCTCGACGCATGAAACGCGCGACGAGGCGGTGGGCCGTGGGCCTGTTGTTGCTGGCGCTGCTGTTATTCTTCGCGCCCGCGCTGCAACCCCTGCTGCGCGCCGACCTCACGTGCGGGTACGATAACGTCTTTCACCTCTGGCGCGCGGTGCAGATCGACCATTTGTGGTCCCAGGGCGTATTCTTTGCGCGCTGGGCGCCGGACATGGCCCACGGCTTTGGCTTCCCGTTGTACATCTTCGTATCGCCGGGAACGGCGATGGGCGCCGCCCTCTTGCATCGCCTCGGGTTGGCGTGGCCGCTGGCGATGAACGCGCTTTTCGCCCTGGGGATGATCGCGGGCGGACTGTTTATGTTCTTCCTGGCGCGCGACCTTTTCGGCACGCACGGGGGGATGGTCGCGGCGGTGGGCTACGTCTATGCACCGTTCCTGGCCTACGACGTGTTCAACCGCGGCAGTCTGTCGGAATCCGTGGCATGGGCGTTCCCTCCGTTGATCTTATGGTCGGTGCAACGGTGGGCCGTGCGGCGCGAGACGGGCTTTTTGGTCGCTGGTGTATTCGGGCTGGCGGCGTTGATCCTCACCCATCACCTCTTTGGCTTCCTCTTCGCGCCCTTGCTAGCCCTGTGGGTGCTTCTGCTGGGTTACTTAGCCCGCGACTGGCGCGTGATTTGGCGCGGGGTGCTGCTCGGTGCGTTGGGGATGGGATTGCCGGCCTTCTTCTGGCTGCCGCCGCTGCTGGAACGTGGGTGGGTGCAGACGGAACGCCTGTTGGGCACGTGGGTCTTCGACTATCACTACAATTTCCTTTCGCTGGATCACGTCCTGGCTTTGCCGCGCGTCGCCGATCCTTACCTGATCAACGATTGGCCGCAAAAATCGCTTGGCTTGATCCCGGCGGTGATCGCGCTGCTACCCTTGCTGCGTTGGCCGCGTCTGTCGCGCGCGTCGCGGTCGATCGTCGTTTTGTTGTGGGTGCTGACGTTGGGTTATGCGTTTCTCGTGCTTTCTCACTCGGTGTGGCTTTGGGACCGGTTGCCTTTATTGCCATACATCCAATTCCCCTGGCGCTACCTCGGCCCCGCCGCGTTTTGTCTGGCGCTCCTCGCGGGTGCGGGCTTGTCTTCCTCAACGGATGTAACGAAGAATGGCCCGGCCAAATCTGTTCGACCCATTAAGGACGCTGTCCATACGTTTGTCACACTTGGCTTGATGGCGACATTGATTGCTGCGAACCTGGGATGGTTCTTCCCGGCGTCCTGCGCCGCGCCTGTGGATACCTCTCCTGCGGCGATGATTGCCTGGGAACGTATGACCGACACCCTCGGCATGACGGCGAAGGGCGAATATCTGCCCATCTGGGTGGAGCGTTTCCCCGAATCCGCTGCCCTGGATGCGGCCTATGCTGCGGGCGGCCCCATTGCCCGACTGGACGCGGATGCATTGCCGTCCGGCGCTACGATTACTCACGCTGAATACGGAGCGTTGCATGCCATCATCGACCTGACGACGCTGACGGCGTTTCAGGTGCGCTACCTCGCGTTCTACTACCCCGGTTGGCATGTCACCATAGACGGTACGCCGGTTGCTGTGACGCCGGAAGCAGAAACCGGGCTGCTGACGTTTCCCGTGCCTGCCGGTGCGCACCGCATCGAAGTGTGGTTCGGCGAGACACCGCTGCGCCGGGTTGCGGACGGGATTTCGGCGTTGAGCCTTGTGCTCCTCGTGGGGCTTGTGGTGGTGCGAATCACGAATCATGAATCACGAATCACGAATCACGAAACCCTAATCCCTAATCCCCAATTACCAATCACATCTGGAATCGCCGTCGCGTTCATCGTCGTCGGGTTGGTCGTTGTCGCGGCGAAAGTCCTGGTTGTGGATCAGAACTTCGTCTTGTGGCGCAGCACGCGCTTACAAGCAGATGGAACGCTGACGGGGATCGAGACGCCAGCGCAGGTGAACTTTGGCGAGCGGGCGCTGCTGTTGGGCTACGATGTGCCAGAGACGTTCGCCAGCGCCGTCAAGCCAGCCGACGCTGCGCCGGAGGTCACGCTGTACTGGCGCGCGCTGAACCCGGAGGATCGGGACTGGCACGCGGGCCTCGTCTTCATCGGTGCGGATGGGATGCGCTGGCCGCCCGTAGACCTGCGCGCAGCCCGTTGGGCGCGCACGCCGCCGCCCCTCAGCGAGTGGCCGCCGGAGGGCTACGCGCGGATGGATGTCAACGTGGACGTGCTGCCCGGCATGCCACCCGGCGATTACACGCTCGCGCTGTCGCTCTTCGACCGGAACACGCTCGAACCGGCGTCGGTGTTGGGCGCGGATGGCAATCCGGTGGGGCCGGAATTCGCGCTGGGACCGGTGCGTGTCCTGCCGCCCCAACGTGCGCCGGAGGTGGCCGACCTCGGCGTGCCGGAGGGAGCGAGCCTCCAACGGTGCGGCGCGCTGGGCCTGTGGTCGATGACGCTTGACCGCGCGCAGGCCGCGCCGGGCGACGTCGTCGCGCTGCGTTGGGTGTGGGAGGCGCTGGACGTGACGCCGGTGTCCACAATGGCGACGGTGACCCTCCGCGACGCCAATGACGCTATCGTGGATACCTGGTATCTGCCGCCCGCGGCGAGTTGGTGGCCCACCGACCGCTGGCGCTCGGGCGACCGCTGGATTGGGCAGCCCATCGTACGGTTGCCCGGCTCGCTCGAGAGCGGCGACTACGTGCTGCGCGCCGGTTTGCCCGGATGCGCCGATCTCGCCGAAGTGCCACTGCGCGTCGTCGCGCCGGAACGCCGCTGGGATGTACCCTGCGACTTCACCGTGGCCGGCGTTACTTTCGGCGAGATAATCCGCCTGGCAGGATACGACGTTGCCGAGAGTGCGGTCGCGCCTGGTGACACGCTGACGGTGACGCTGGCCTGGCAGGCGCTGGCTGAGATGGAGACGTCGTACCGCGTGTTCGTCCACGTGGTGAGCGCGACGGGGCAGGTGCTCGCGCAGAGTGACGGCGAACCCGCCGCGTGGACGCGCCCGACGACCGGCTGGGCCGTCGGAGAAGTGGTGCTGGATGAGCGCGTCATCGCGCTGCCCGGTGATGCAGCGTCAGGTAAGTATGAAATCCGCGTGGGGCTGTACGTGCTCGATGGGCCGCGCCTGTTGCTGCCTACCAGCGAAGATGCGGTTGTTATTACGGTAGACGGTAGACGGTAGACGGTAGACGGGGTGTCACGTCCTGGTATAGTACGGCATAAATCCCTTTCTGGTTTACAGCCGGGGATCTGGCGATCCCCTTTGAGCATTATCATCCTGGAAGGAATTTATGTCTTGCGACGCTAGGGCTGATAACCCAGGTCGGCGGCGCGGACGAAGGTTTTCTGCGCGTCGTCGAGCTTTCCGGCGGCTTGCAGGGCCAATCCGTGCAGGTAGTGTGCTTGTCCTAGGGTAGGGGATAGTCGCACCGCCATCTCCAACGCAGCCAACGCTCCGGCGTTATCGCCTGTCATCAGCCGGAACTGCCCCAGGAACATTTGCGCTTCGCCGTCATCCGGCGCGAGTTGGAGCGCGCTCTCGATGGCGCGGAAGGGATATTCCGCGTGGATGAGATGGCGTTCCAGGTAGAAGCGCGCGGCGGCCTTGGCGATGTCCGCATCGGTGGGGGCATTGTCGAGCGCGGCGGCGATCCAGATGTCGACTTCGTCGTAACGCCCGGCCTGGGCTGTGGCTTCGGCCAGCGCCAGGTATGGCGCGGGGTTGTGCAGATCGAGGCTGCGCGCGCGGAGCAAGGCTTCCCGTGCGGCGTTGGTCTCTTGCCGGCTTAGGTAATACGTCCCCAGAAGCAGCCAACCGAGTGGCGACTCTGGTGCGAGCGTGGTCGCGGCGAGAAGGTGCTCCTGCGCTTCAGCGGGCCGTCCCATGCGCGTCAACGCCTCGCCGAGCCAGGCGTGCATTTCGGCAGTGGCGGTGCTACGTGTGACGGCGCGTGTGAGCACGCAGGCTGCCAGCGGCCAGTTGCCGTTGCGGATGAGTGCGCCAGCCAACGCCATGTCAGGATTTTTCTCGTCACCGGTCTGGGTACAGAACTCTGTTTCGCGCAGATGTGCCTCTGTTTTGCATAGGGACAGCGTGTCCGGCACAAGCAGGCCCCAGGTGAGGGCTGCATCGCGATCGTCGGGTGCGGCTTCGTGCCAGCGCTGCGCCATCGTCGTGGCGGCGACGCACTGGTACTCTTGCAGATAAGCTTCGGTGAGCAGGCTGAGGGCCGTGCCGTCGTTCGGGTACGCTCGCAGGCGCTCGGCGGCTTCAGCGGCGACCTGGGGCCAGTCCCCTGCCAGTGCCATTAACTCCAGGCGCAAGTTCATATTTCGCTGTGCATCCGCGCCACGGCGAAGTGCTTCGTTGAGTGCGGACAATCCGGCCTGGGGACGCTGCCACAGCAGGTAGAGGCGTGCCAGTTCGAGGATGGGGCGCGGGTCGTCGGGTGCGGCCTGGATCGCCTCACGGTAAGCGGTTTCGGCGGCGGTGTATTCTCCGGCGGCGATGTGTTCTTCGGCTGCGTGAAGGTGAGCGATGACGACGTCTGGCGTAGCGGGCGGCAGCGTGCGCGGTGTGCATCGTGGCGCGAACACGATTGTGATCAACAGCAGGATCAGCCAGCCGCTGTGTTTGGCGTACGTGGTGGGTCGTTTCATTGCCTCGTCTCCTCAAACGTATTCTACCACGCAATTTGCCTTTTCCAGCGGCGCTATTACAATACGAATCATGAATCATGATTCACGAATCACGAGTTGCGATTTACGAATCACGTTTGAGGATAGAGTTTATGCGTATATTGGTTGTGGATCCTAATGAACCTTTTGCGGTTCTATTATCCGAGGAATTGAAACGCGAAGGGTATACAGTCGACATGTGTTTGCGCGGCGCGGACGCGCTGATGTTGGCGCGTAGGCAGCACCTCGACCTGGCGATATTGGATATGGCTTTGGCCGATCCGGATGCGATTGAGTTAGCACAGGCGCTACGCGAGACAGATGCGACGATGCGGTTGATGCTGATTCCATTGATGGGCGAAACACTTTCGCCTCAGGCCGCGACGGTCGCCGTGCAAGGGGTGCTACCCAAGCCCTTCTTCTTGCCTGAACTGCCCGGATTGATCCAGGCAGCGCTCGAGGCGCCTATGGATGGTGCTGCTCCGGCTACACCCGCAAAGGTCCCTCCGGTTGAGAAAAGTACGTCTGCGCCCTCTACACCGCCTGCCGCGTCGCCGGAGGCGAACATCTTCGGGCCAGAGGTCGGTGTCGAACCGGCTATCACGATTACGCCGCGTGCGGAAACACGCAAACCGGCTACACGCCCCAAACCACCTAAGGCAGCCGAGCCAGCCAGACCGCCTGCCCCAAAGCCCGCTCCTGTTCGAGAGCCACCTGTACCGGTTACTGCTCAGGCGCCGTCCGCTATCCCAGAAGAAGCAGCGGGCTATGGCATCTCCTACGATGCCTTCGTCGCCCACCGGGTGGAAGTCGAGCAGGCGATGAATATTCTACTGAACGATGTGGGCGCGGATGCGGTCTTGTTGACGTTCGGCGGTGGGTTGTTGACGTGGGTGGGCGGCCTGGAACAGCTTGAAGCCGAGTCCATCTCGCGGGCGATCATCCATGGCTGGCGTACCTCCGCCGAGGTTGCGCGCATTTTGGGCCGCGAACAGGTCCGCTTCGAGCAGAGCATCGCGGGAGGCGATTATATGCTCTACGCGCTGAGCGTGGAGGTCAACGCCATCATGGGCGTTGCGGTGCGCGGCTCTGCGCCTCTGGGCCTGATGCGCCACCACGCGCGTACCACGGTGGATCAGATTGCTCAGCTCTGCCGGGCCTGACAGCCAGCGTATGTCCTTCCTCAATCCGGGTAGATAAGATTAATGGCGTTTACCGCGCTCGCGTTTGTCTTGCTCCTGATAGCGACTTATTTTCTGGCGTCCCACCGTTACGTGTGGGACGCTTTTCTGCTGTTGGGCCTCGCCGTTTTGGGACTGCTGTGGCGTTTGTGGCGCACCGTCGCGCGTGAAAGAAGCCCGCTGATTGACATGACACAGGTCCTGCCGCGCAGTGTCGCGGGGTGGGGTCGGGTGGCGATGCTTCTCGTGGCGGCGACTGTTGCCCTGGCGGCGCGCCGGGACATTGTCCCCCGCAATTACACCGGGCTTTTCCTCTGGTGGCTGTTTGCTGTGGCGTATTTCGCCGCAACGTTACTCGTCTCGCTACTGCGCAATAAACGCTGGGGCGATTTCCCTGCAGTAGAGCGGGACGGGCTGGTGGGGCTACTCCTTGTTGCATTCCTGGTGCGGGTTGTGGCGCTGGGCCATATTCCGGCGAACCTCGGTGGCGATGAGGGCACGCAGTTGTTGGACGGTCTGCGCCTGATCGAGCGCCCGCTCGACAATCCTTTTGCCACCGGCTGGTATTCCGTTCCGACGATGTCGTTTCTGGTGTATGGCGCGGCGATGCGGGTTTTCGGCGCGACGATCGCTGGCGGGCGGATGCTCTCGGCGTTGGCGGGGACGGTTACCGTGCTGACAACCTTTCTGTTGGCGCGGGCGCTCGGTGGGCGGCGCGTGGGTTGGTTGGCTGCATTGCTCCTCACCGTCTCACACTATCATATCCATTTTAGCCGCCTGGCCTCCAACCAGATCTTTGATCCGTTGATTGGCACGTTGGCACTCTGGTTGGTGTGGTTGGCGATACAACCCAATCGGCGCTCTGCCGGCGATACCACCTGCCTGTGGGGTCTCGCCGGTCTCGTCGCGGGGATAGGGTGGTACGGCTACTTCGGCGCGCGCTGGGTGACGTTGTTGCTCGGCCTGATCGTCGTGTGGCGGATGTTGGTCGAGCCGCGCTTCCTGGCCCGGCACTGGCGCGGATTGGGGCTGTTCGCAGGCGGCTGGCTGGTCGTCGTGCTGCCGTTACTGGGGTGGTACTCCGTGCATCCCTCGGCGCTGACGGAGCGGTACAATGCGGTGAGCATCTTCGCCTCCGGGTGGATGACGGCGGCGGCAGCCGCTACGGGCAAATCAACGGTCGCATTGCTGCTGCAACAACTGTGGAAGTCGGCGACGGCGTTCCATTTCACGTTCGATCCGACCTTTTGGTATTTCCCGCAACTCCCGCTGGTGGACTTCATCACCGGGGCGTTTATGCTCGTGGGCGTTGTGGCGGCGCTGGTGCGCGTGCGGTGGCCTTCCCGCGCGCTGACGCTGCTGTGGTTTGCGTCCACGCTGGTGATGGCCTGGGCCTTGACCGAGAATCCGCCGAGCAGCCAGCGCGGCCTGCTGCTGATCCCGGCGGTGACACTGTTCGCCGCGTGGGGCGTGGAGGCGCTCTGGCAGATGGTGACACAGCGGCGGGTGACTGTGCGCACACAGTCTGTTTCCGTACAACCTGCGTGGGCTTGGAAGAGGCTGTCGGACCGGTTATCGTTGTCCAACGTTGCGTCGCTGTTCCTGGGTACGTTTTTGCTGGCGGCGGTGCTGTTCAACCTCGGCTTCTACTTCAACATTTACACGCCACGCCGGACTTACGGCAATCCCACGGCGGAAGTCGCCACCACGTTCGCGCGCTTTGTCCTGGCGTATCCCCATCCGGCGGGCGGGCAATCGCCCATCTACTTCTTCGGGCCGCCGGCGCTCTACTGGGATTTCGGCACCCTGGCCTTTCTGCTGCGCGACCAGCCCGGCGTGAATGTGCTGCCCGGCGAGATGCCGCAAGGGTTGACCCGTCCGGTGCGCTTCGCCTTCGTCGCGGAGCGGCTTGCCGAACTGCAAGCGGTGCAGGCGGCCTATCCCGGTGGGACGACGACCGAACTGACCGCGCCGGACGGGCGGGTGTTGGTGACGATTTACGATTGGTGAGTTGACAATCCCCCCTCAGAAGCTATAATAATTTTGTAGTAAAAATCCTAGCCGGTGATACCGGGAGCAAGAAGGGAGTGAGGCTGGTGACCTACGTTTATGCGGATGATAATGAATCCTTCGATTCATTGTTGCGTCGTTTCAAGAAAAGAGTGCAGGGCGATCGCATCCTTTCCGAGATTCGCAAGCGGCGTTATTTTGAGCAACCGAGTATCGTGCGGAAACGCAAACGTGCGGCCAAACTGCGCAAGAGCCGTCGCACGTCGCTCAAAGACAATCGCAGGCAGTATTAGAAGTAGGTGAATTATGGGCCTTAAGGAGCAGCTTCAGCACGATCTGCAGGCCGCAATGCGCGCGCGCGACGAACAACGCAAGCTGGCATTGCGCATGGCATTGTCCGCTGTGCAATTGGCCGAAGTTGAACAACGAGGTGATTTGGACGATGACGCCATCGCTGAGATCATCCGTAAAGAGGTCCGTCGTCGTGAAGACGCCCTGGAGATGGCGCGCCAGGCCGGACGCGTCGATATCATCGCGGACGATGAAGCGCAGATTGCCATTCTCCGGTCTTATCTCCCCAAACCCTTAACTGAAGAAGAGTTAAAGGTTACCGCTCGGGAAGTCATCGCCGAGGTTCAGGCCTCTTCTCCGGCAGACTTGGGGAAAGTCATGAAGCTTATCATGCCACGGGTCCAGGGAAAGGCCGACGGGCGTATGGTTAGTCAAGTTGTTCGTGATTTGCTTTCCGCCTGACCCCCGGCGTTTTAGCAATACGCATTCAATCGAGAGGGGCCCCAGCGCGGGGCTCCTCTTTGTGTTTTTGTATAGCCG
This sequence comes from Anaerolineae bacterium, assembly GCA_049975385.1. Classification (GTDB taxonomy): domain Bacteria; phylum Chloroflexota; class Anaerolineae; order B4-G1; family SLSP01; genus DSWT01. The sequence continues at coordinate 36,930 of JBNGDO010000025.1, forward strand.
AATTACGTTGTTATGAAAAAGACTCGCAAGATGACGCGCGGCTTCATCCTTCGCCAGGTCCTTTTTGGGCTTGGGCTGACGTTGTTGACTGCCTTCATCCTGGTTTTTTCGTTCCCCAATGATTTCGACCTGGTTCCCGGCGACGTGGCCCCACGGGACATCCGCTCGCCAACGGACTTCACCTATATCAGCGATATTCGCACCGAGCAGGCGCAGCGCGAGGCTGTGCGCCAGGTCGCGGCTGTGTATACGCCGCTGGACGCCAGTATCGCGCGGGAACAATATGACCGGGCGCACCAGGTTTTGGCCTATCTCCGCGAACTGCGGGCGGACATTTACGCCTCCGAACCGCAAAGTTATGCTTGGACATTGGCCGTGCCGGAATTGGCTGATCTGCCGCTGAGTACGGTAAACCTCATCCTGAAAATGTCCGATACGAGTTGGAATCGCGTCCAAATCGAATTCCTGGATTTGCTGGATCAAGTGATGCGGCAACAGCGTATTCGTGAGGAGGATCTAGCGAGCGTGCGCGCAGGTGTATCTGCGCGGGTGGCGCTGGATCTGGGGCAGGATGAAGCGATTGTGGTAAGCGATCTGGTCAAGCGCTTTCTGCGTCCCAACGTCTTTTACGATGAAGCGGCGACCGAAGCGGCGCGACAGGCCGCGCAGGATGCGGTTGGACCTACTTCTCGCACATTGCGCAGCGGTGAAATGATTGTGCGCGAAGGCAATATTGTCTCCAATTTGGACGTAGAGGCGTTAAACGAATTGGGGTTGGTGGCTCAGGAATGGAGCTGGTTCGATTTCGGCATGGCGCTCCTGCTCTCGTGCGCGGCAACGTTAAGCCTGGGGCTATATCTGTGGCGATTCCAATCTGAGGCCCTTGCTAAGGCGCGTTCCGAAGTGCTGTTGTTCTTGTTGCTGACTCTTTTTCTGCTCCTGGCGCGCGCCCTGACCACCTCAGGCGAGCTGTTGCCCTATCTCTTTCCCGGCGCAGCACTGGCGATGCTCTTGACAACCACGGTGGGCTTGCCCTCTGCTGTGGGCGTGATGATCTACATGGGCGCTGTCTGCGGATGGCTCGCTGGGCGCTCGCTCGGTTTCGCCATCCTCGTGGCGTTGAGTGGCATCATCGGCGCATTGACGTTGCCGCGCTACGAACAGACCGGTACCATCTTCCGTTCCGGATTGTTGAGCGGTGTGTTCGGGGCGCTGGCGCTTTTTGCGTTCTATGCGGATGATGTGCGTACGGAACCGGCGCCGATGCTGCTCAAGGTGGGCGTGTGTCTGGTTGCGGGAATGGTCTCCGGAGGCTTGACGGTTGGCGGGTTATTTCTACTCGCACCGTTGTTCGATTTGACGACGACGTTCCGGTTGACAGAGTTGAGCCGCCCCAATCATCCTTTGCTTCAACGGTTGCTGCGTGAAGCACCGGCGACCTTCAATCACGTGATGATGGTGACGAGTCTCGCGGAACAGGCCGCCGAGCGCATTGGCGCCAACACATTATTGACGCGCGTGGGCGCTTACTATCACGACATCGGCAAGCTGGCGCGCCCGTATTTCTTTATCGAAAACCAGCAGGGATTGAGCAATCCGCACGACCGCCTTGATGCCTATACCAGCGTCGACGTGCTCAAAGGTCACATCCGGGACGGTCTCAAACTCGCCCATGAGTATCATCTGCCGGAACGGATTTGCGCGTTTATTCCCGAGCATCACGGCACGATGCGCGCGAGCTTTTTCTACCGCAAAGCCGTCGAGGCTGCCGGTGGCGAGACCGATCTGGTGGACGAGTCGCAATTCCGCTATCCCGGCCCGCCGCCGCAAAGCCGCGAAACCCTGTTGGTGATGTTGGCGGATAGCTCGGAGGCTGCAACCCGTGCCCAACGGCCTTCCACACCAGAGGCGTTGACGGCACTGATCGATTCAATTTTCGCGCAGCGCATCGCGGATGGGCAGTTGGACAACTGCCCGATCACGATGCAGGAGCTGCACGTTGTGAAGACGATCTATATCGATTTATTGCGCGGGGCTTTCCACCCGCGCGTCCAATACCCTGAACCGAAGGAGACTAAGGACCGGAACCATGCAGAGCAGAGTTAATCGTCATATTGTGGACATTCAAGTTGAAGAACACGTTGGCCCCGTAGACATCAAACCGCTGCGTAAGGCGGTAATCGAAACCCTGGCGCAGCAGGGCGTGCGTGAAGCGTGCGAGGTGGTGGTCGTCATCTCCAACGACGCGGCCCTGCGTGATCTGAACGCCCGTTTTCGCGGCATCGATGCGCCGACCGACGTGCTGGCCTTCGCCGACGACACACGCGGGCCGTTTGCCGGCGGCGGCGGAAAATTCCCCCGTTATCTGGGTGACATTGTCATTTCTATCGACCGGGCGCGCGAGCAGGCCGAAACGGCCGACGGCGTGTTGGTGCAGGAGTTACAACTCCTTACGGTCCACGGCGTTTTACACTTACTCGGCCACGATCATGCCGAACCGGCGGACAAGGCCGCGATGTGGGCAGCGCAGACCGCTATCCTCACGGCGCTCGGCGCGGATATTGCGCTCCCTGAATGAGGGCGCATTGCCTATGAGTCCTCAGCGTAATGGCAATTTCTGGATCAGTTTCAAACACGCAGGTGAAGGATTGTTCTACGCGATTCGCACGCAACGCAACTTCCGCATTCACCTCGTGGCGACGGTGCTCGTCGTGCTTATGGGCGTGTGGTTGCGCTTGCCGGGCGCTTCGTGGGCGATTCTGGTGTCGATGATCGGCCTGGTGCTCGTCACCGAGATGATGAACACCGCCGCCGAAGCCCTCGTCGATCTTGCCAGCCCCGATTATCACCCCCTCGCTAAGCTGGTCAAGGATGTGGCAGCCGGCGCGGTTTTGCTGATCGCTCTCACCTCGGTAGTAGTGGGGCTGATCGTCCTCGGCCCGCCGCTGCTGGCGCGGCTCGGATGGGTTTTGTAGCTCTACTTATGTGATGTTCCTCCGCACCTAAAATTGCGCATCGGCGGGCATCCCCGATTTGAGCGCGCCGTCGGTGTTGTCGAGCCGGATTTCGACGGCGTAGAAGGTGTTGAGCCGCTCCTCCGCCGTGGCGACGTTGCGCGGCGTGAACTCCGGTTGGTCGCCGATCCGGGCAACTTCTCCGTCGAAGACGCGTCCCGGATAACTATCGACGGTCACTTTCACAGCCTGTCCCAGGTACACGTGCCCGATCTGGCCTTCCGGCACGTAGACGTAGAGCGTCACTTCGCTGAGATCCGCCAGCGTGAGGATGGTCGCCGCGGGCGCGACCAGTTCGCCGATGTTGGCGGCGCGGGCGACCACCACACCGTCGCTGGGGCTGCTGAGCGTGCTGCGCTCGATCTTTGTGCGCAGGACGTTGGCCTCGGCCTCGGCCTGGCGGACTTTGGCCCGCGCCACGGCTACCTCCTCCGGGGTGGGGCCGGCGAGCAAGTCGTCGAGTTTCGCCTGCGCTACAGTGACGGCTTCTGCAGCGACGAGGTACTGGCCTTCGGCAGCGTTCGCCTGGGCGATGTAGCCCAGTGGATTGCTGCGGATCCACAGGAGTTGGTTGAGCAACGTCTGGGCCGTCTGCTCGTCGGCTTCGGCGCGGGCGAGCGCCTCCCGCGCGGCGACCAATTGGTAGTCCGCCATCTGGCCTTCGACACCGTCTTCGGGCGCGATGCCGTGCAGCATCTCCTGGTTGGAAAGCTGTGCTCTGGCAAGCTCTGCGCCTTGGGCAGCTAAGGCCACTTGTGTCCGCGCTTCTACGATTTGCGCGTTCAACTCCTGGGGGTTTTCGATGACTGCCAACGCGTTCTGCCACGCTTTATAGGCGGCGTCGCGTTGCACCTCGGCCAGCGCGACGTTGGCGCGCGCGGCAGCGATCTCCGCGGGATGTGCTCCGGCTTCGAGCAGCGCCAGATCGGCTTTGGCGGCGTCCACGGCGGCCTCCGCCGGAGAAAGTTGCAGTAGCCACGGCGTCGCGTCCATCGTCACAAGGACGTCGCCTGCGGCCACTTCCTGCCCCACCTGGGCCGCGATGGATTCGATGCGCCCGCCAAATTCGCTGGCGATGCGGATTTCGTGAGCGCGGATCGTGCCGGAGGCGACCAGCGCCGCGCCCGTGCTGGCCTCTGTCGTCTGCAAGCAGCCCGACAACGGTACGACGAGAAGTAATAGTGTTAAGATCCAACCGTATTTTTTGATCATTGTAGTCTCCCGAAAAAATAGCAAATAGCAAATAGCAAATGGCAAATGGCAAATGGCAAACGTTCTTACTGTACTCCGAACACCACATCCGCCGGCATGCCCATTTTGAGTGCGTCGTCTTGATTGACGACCGTGATTTCCACGGCGAAGACCAGATTCACCCGCTCTTCTTGCGTGGCGACGTTGCGCGGCGTGAATTCGGCGCTATCGGCGATGCGGCTGACGTAGCCCTCGAAGACGCGATCGGGGAAGCTGTTGACGGTGATTTGCACCGGCTGATCCAGGTAGACCTGGCCGAGTTGGTTCTGCGGCACGTAGACGGTCAGCGTCAGTTTGTTCAGATCGGCAAGGGTGAGCAGGGTTGCGCCTGCCGCGGCGACCTCCCCAGGCCGCATGATGACGTCAACCACGACGCCGTCGATGGGGGCATTCAGTGCGTACATCTCGCGTTGGAGCAACAGCGACGCCAATCCACTACGCGCTTGATTCACGCGCGCTTCGATGGCAGCGATTTGCTCCGGGGTGGCCCCGGATTCCAGCGCCTCCACCTGCACCTGCGCCAACGTCACTTGCGCTTCGACCTGCGCTTGCGCGCTCAGGGCTTCGTCGGCGCGGGTCTGCATCGCCTGGGGATTGGCGCGCTGGCTGTAGAGATTGGCAAGTTTGGCTTCCAGGCCCTCTTTCTGGGCGATGGCGGCATTCACGCCAACCCACGTCTGCCACCACAGGTTGGGGAGTTGGTGCGCACCCAACGGGAAGTTGATATCGACCCATTTGTAGAGCGTGTAGCCGCCATTTCCGATGACCAGTTCCCAGTCGCCGAAGTCGTAACTTCCCTCGGGGGTTTCGGGTAATTCGATCGGCGGCAGGTCTGGGAATAGGTCTCGCAGGTCGTCCGCGATGTCGTCGATGGAACCTTCTAGGGCCGGAAAACGGTGTCGCCCGCCGCCGTCGAATTGCTCGTAGGCCTGTTCGAACTGGTTTTTCCCAAGTTCGACGGCATCCTTGAGGGCGATGGCCTGCGCGAGTTGGTGCTCCGCCGAGGCGAGTTGCGCGCGGGTGACGGCGATGAGCAGGTCGATGTCCTGTGGGTTCTCGACCAGGATTTGGGTATCACTGACCGCTTGTTGCGCGACGAGCTTTCCGGCTTGCGCCTGGGCGAGTTGAGCCTCGGCGATGCCTATTTCGCCCGGACGTGCGCCGGCCTTCGCTTGCGCCAACCCCGCTTCGGCCATGTCGACCATCGCCTGGGTGACCTCGATTTGCGCGTCCAGCATCGTGGTGTCCAGTTCGACGACGACTTGTCCGGTGGCAACGTTCTCCGCTTCCACGACCGGAATCGCGGCGATCAATCCGCCGAACTCGCTGGCCAGGCTGATTTGTTCCGCCTGGATGACGCCGGATGCGCGCAAGTCCGTTGTGGGTTGCGTCGTCTGCGTCTGGAAGAGCGCGAGCCAGGACTCGTGGCTCGCTTGCGTTTGTTTCGACATCAGCACGATCAGCCCGAGCGAGAAGAGCGCGATCAGGATGATGCGTAACGGCTTTTTTGATTTTGGTTTTCCTTGGTTCATTTTATCACTCCTACTTTATTCTTTATTGTTGCTGTGGCCGGTCGCCTGACCGAGCCTTTGGCAGTAAATTATCGCGGTTTCACGCTATCCC
>JBNGDO010000026.1:0-42511 GCA_049975385.1 Anaerolineae bacterium
TCACCTTTCGCTATTCATCTGTAAAGGTGTTTTTCATCAAAAATGAACCATGCCCTTTTTCCTATAAGAATAACCACTTAGACACAGAGAACACAGAGAGGATAGCAAAGCAACCTCTGTGCTCTCGGTGTCTCTGTGGTAAAACTGATTATTTGACCGCGCCTGAATATATGACGTTCAGCGCTGCAATGTGGCATTCATTTCGCTGAATCGACGAGAGCAGCTTCGGCCATCCGGATGTGCTCCAAATCGTGTTGCGCCATCCCTTGCAACACGCCACCGACACAGTCTTGCCCAAAGTCAACGTCGCTGGTGTCGCGTTTGAGGATCTCTGGGGTGATCTCCGCAACGAACGCCTGCATCCCGGCGTGGATTGTATCCCACGCCGCCAGCACGGTTTCCAGGTCCTCTGTTGGTTCTGTGCCAATGTCGGCGAAGGCGGGATTGCCATCGAGAAATGGTGGCAGAAATCCCAACTTGCACCACGGCTGGTCGTTGCGAAGCAGCCAGCGATTGAGATACATATCTTCAGCGAATATCAGGTGCCGCACGTGCTCCAGCGCCGACCAGCGGTCCGGACCGGGATGTGCGTTGAGCACGTCTGGTGGTGTGGCACGCAGGCGGGCGTAGAACTCGACGCGCAGTTCGTCGAGATGCACCAACACACGGCGTACCTCCTCAGGATCGGAGATGTCGTTCATCCTCAACCGCGTGCGTTCCGGGTCGCGGCGGTCGAGCTCTGCTCCGATCAACTGATCTATGCGCATACCGAAGATCGTCAGTCCGGCAATGTTGGCATCGTTAATCGTCATATCTTTGAGATTGGCATTGCGAATCTGAACACCTTCCATATTGACGTCGTCGAACGTTGCCTTATGCAGGTTGACGTTGTGGAATAGGGTTCCTGCCATATCGCGGTTTTCATAGCGCTCGTTCATCTTTATGCTGCCCTCAACTTTTCCAATGTTTCGCGCGCGTCCGGCGCTTGGGCGAGGAAGCCTTCGAGCTTAGCGCAGCCATAATCGTCGCAGGCGGCGCAGTTGACGACGCCGCGTTCTATGGCGCAGGCGCGGATCTCGCACATACTACAATAGCCGGCCAACCGCCCGCCAATGCTCGCCGGGCAACCATCGCAGACGATCGACTCTGCAGTCATTTCCGGCGCGTTGAACGCCACGCGCCATTCCGCCGCCACGCGTTCTAGAGCTGCCATATCGTCGGCCTGGGTGGCGATATATGCCGGGCACCCCGCACAATTCAATCCGCAGTACGCAATGATTTTGTCCATTATGATCCTCCCTTTCGTTTACTAATATGTCAGTAGCTCATTTGTTCTACCACACGCTTACTATACGCCATGAATGCGCTAAAGTATGTCATATTTAGTGTGAGCATTGGGGATTGTGAGGAAGATCAAAGGCCGGTGAATAGGGAATTAGGAATCGGGAGGATTGCTTTCCTGATCCCTAATTCCCGGGACGGAATCACTCAGTAATCTTGGCGACGACGACCACGCCGACGACGCCGCTCCCCGAGTGAATGGACAGGCCTGGCGTGAATTCTGCTGTGATGACGTCATCAGGGCAGGGCAGGTGCTCGTGCAGGCGCGCCTCAAACGCGCGCGCTTTCTCCGGCGCGTTGACGTGGATGATCCCCATACGCTCAATAGGACGTCCATCCAGGCTCTCAGCGGTTAATTCGACGACGCGATTCCAGGCTTTCTGTTGGGTGCGCACCTTTTCCAGCATGTCGAGTTTGCCATCTCTGACCGTAAGAATAGGCTTGATATTCAACAGGTTCGCCATCCCTGCTGCCAGATACCCCACGCGCCCGCTCATCGCCAGGTACTTGAGCGTCGCCAGTGCCGCGTAGAGATGCGTTCGCTCGCGCAGTGACTCCGCAATGGTGATCGCTTCATCTTTCGATGCGCCCTGCTGAATCGCTTCGGCTGCGGCCAAGACCATAAGACCTTGCCCCATCGACAGGGTGCGCGAATCCACTACGGTGATATCGCGGTCGGGTAGCAATTCGCGGGCGGTGAGCGCGACGTTGTATGTCCCGCTGATCTCCGCGCTGACGCAGAAACAGAGGACCGAGGCGACCCCGGCATCGAATGCGGTCTGGTAAGCCTCGACGAACTGGCCCGGCGTCGGTGCAGAAGTCGTCGGCAGCTTGCCATGGCGGTCGATGCGCACGAATGCCTCGGCATCATCGATATCCACGCCAGCCCGGAATGTCTCTTCGCCGAAGTGGATGTTGATTGGCACTTGTTGGATGCCGAACTGTGCTGCAACGGCAGCCGGTAGACTTGAATCCGTATCGGTGACAACAGCAATGGGTAACATAAGTTCCTCCTGAACTATGGATAAAAGAAAGGACAATGTTAGTGTAAATGAAAATGCTGTAGGAGCAAGGCGCATAGGGGTGCATTTCACTTCGGAATAGTAAGATCGGCGTCTGACAATTGCGGTTTAGAGTGGGCGATTTCAGCCTTGTCTTCTAACGGCAAGCCATCGATTACGTACTCTTCCCCATTCTGAAGTGCACCCAGATGAGTTCGTAGTTAGACAAAATCGCGAAGAAGGCCTATAATGACGAATGTTTGAACAATCCCATCCTATATACAAGAGTGTGTCATCTTCAATGTCTAAAGTTAAAACAGCTTTATTAGTAGCATTTTGTCTTATACTTGTCCTATTTTTGGCTGCGCTGCTGTTCAATATTACGCGTCTTGCGGGACAGACGACACCGTCGGTCTATGTCGTCATTACGCCGACCAATAGCGTGATGCCGCCCACCAACACTGCTACGCCAATCCCACCTTCGCCGACGGCTACGTTGACGAAGGTGCCGACATGGACGCCGACGTTCACGCCTACGTCGCCGCCGACGTACACGCCCACGCCCACAAAAACACCGACGCCCACCATCACGCCATCGCCATTGCCGCCGCGCCGCCCGACCGCGATCCCGATCACGCCCGTTGCTGAATTGGAAATCACCATGACCACGGCGTACTCGGGGTATGTCGCGGTGCCTATCCCCACCGCCGTGCCACGCTATCACATCCCTGAGGAAGCGCTGACGATTATCTTGCTCGGTAGCGACCAGCGCCCGGATTGGGATTATTGGAATACCGACGCGATGCAGTATGTCGTCGTCTATCCCGACGTTCCATCCGTGTCGGTGCTCTCCATCCCGCGCGATCTGTACGTTTACATTCCCAATATGCGGATGAGCCGCATCAACACCGCCGATTCATATGGCGAGCGCTGGGGGTTTGACGGTGGAGGACTCGGTCTGCTCAACCAGACATTGTTATACAATTTGGGCATCACCGCCGATTATTACGCTAAGGTCAATTTCGACGGCTTGATGGGATTGGTGGATATGCTGGGTGGCGTGGAAGTGCCTGTGCACTGTCAATTGCACGACTATTGGCCCATCCCTGATGAAAACGGCGAGTATCATATCCTCACACTCGAACCTGGCCTGATTCCGATGAACGGGGAGCTGGCCCTCTGGTACTCGCGCACGCGCAAGACGACGAGTGTCTTTGCCCGCGAGGAGCGCCAGCAGCAAGTCCTGGAAGCGATGTGGCACAAGGCAAAGCAGTCCAATTTGTTTGCGATGATCCCTGAGTTGTACGAGCAGAGCAAAGATCTTTACCAGACCGATTTGGGATTGGGCAACATACTCGAGTTAGGCATCACGGCGATGCAGATTGATAGCGCCGATGTCCGCTTTTATAACATCGGCTATGACGAGACGGAATTCTACATCACGGGGCAGGGGGGCAACGTTTTCCTGCCTGTGTGGGAACCGATGGCGGAGGTGATCGACGCTGCCATCGCACGCCCGGCTGCAAGCCGCGCTGACCGCGCCGAGATTCGTATCGAGGTGTGGAACGGAAGCTATGCCCCCGATCGCGATTGGCTGGCGGCGGATACCCTTGCCCGCTATGGCTACACGCCCATAGTGGCACCCGCCGATCACCTGAATTACCCGCAGACGCAGATCGTCGTTTTCAGCAGCACGACTAAGGGCACGGGTCTCAGCCATATCCAGCGGCTTTTCCGTGTATCCGACGCGAACGTGATTTATGCGGAAGATCCCACTCGCGATGTGAAGCTGCGCCTCATCCTCGGCGCGGACTACGATCCCTGCCGGTAGGGAATACCCACGTGTCTTTGACAGACCTGCAAAGGGAACGCTACGGCCGGAACATCATCATCAAACAATTGGGCGAAGCCAGACAGGAGAAACTGCTGGCGTCTAAAGTTCTGGTGATCGGTGCGGGTGGGCTCGGATCGGCTGCGATTCTGTACCTTGCTGCTGCCGGCATCGGCACGCTGGGCATCGTTGACAGCGATGTTGTGGAAATCTCCAACCTTCAGCGCCAGATCCTATACGATATGCCTGACATCGGTAGGCCGAAGACAGAATCCGCCAAGGAGAAAGTCGAACGGCTCAATCCCGATGTGAGGGTCATTGCGTACGGTGACCAGATGACGGCTGGCAACATTTCAGCCATCATCGCGGAATATGATTTCGTCATCGAGTGTACCGATACTTTCCCCGCCAAGTTCCTGATCAACGAAGCCTGTGTGCGGGGATGCAAGCCGTTTTCTCATGCCGGCGTCCTTGCATTTCAGGGCCAGACGATGACCTACGTGCCTGGTCACGCCTGCTTGCGCTGCGTCTATGATCCTCCTCCACCGGGTATGGCACCGACGAGCGATGACCTGGGAATACTCGGCGCGACGGCTGGTGTGTTCGGCGCTATCCAGGCCGCTGAAGCGATCAAATACCTGATCGGCAATGACAACCTTCTCACCGACGCCGTGTTGTATTACAATCTGCTTGATGCTAAATTCAAGAAGGTCAAAGCCAAAAGCAAGGCAAAATGTCCTGTTTGCGGAGATTGAAAAAGAATGGGTACTCTCACTTGAGTACCCGCTTTGTCATTTTTCCACTTGCATCAACCGCCCTGCATCGGCGTGGGCATTTTCTTCTTGTCCTTCATTGCCATATCGGAAATCAGATACTCGTTGACTAGCCTTTGGGGAGCGCCTGTGCTGCTCTCGAGGTCGGGGATCATATCATCGAGGCCGAGTGCGCTCAACGTTTCCGGTAGCGGCATGCCATTCTGCTCGAACCCCATGCCTTCGTAATAGCCCCGAATCATCACTTCCACGTCGATGGATTGGCCCTTGAGCGGGCCTTTTGACTGCGGTGGGCTGCCAATCGCTCTTTGCGCAATCTCGTGCCGGATCGCGCCCTCACGCGCGTTGAACATCTGGCGTGTCGTCTGTATGCGATGGCCGATCTCCAAAAGTTCGTCGACATCCATCTTCCAGCCCGTCGTGCCTTCGATTAGCTCAAGAAGCGGATATTTGCCGAGATAATAGGCGAACAGACATAGCCCCAAGCTTTCAAACGCCTGGTGTATCTTGACCGGGATATGCGAAGATTTTCCCCGTTGGTAGGGGTGCTCTGCCTTCTCAATCTTCGGTGCAAGATCAGGGAAAAAGTCCGCCATTCCCATGTCGAGTAGGCCATAGTTTGGCGTGGCGTGGCGGCCCGGCGTCGGATCGGCGACCATCGACATCCCAATGTCACCTGTGCCCAGGCGGATGTCGTGCATGCCCAATTCAGAACCGCCCGCCTGGATAGCATACGTCTCAGTCTCCGGATAGTAAGATTTCGCCACAAACACGCCATCTGCCAGTTTGTCGCCAATACCTTCCCTGGTGACGAGCAGCTTGAGCAGCGGCATGATGTAGGTTGGCTCCTCCCATACCGGCAAGAACCCGTCGGGATAGTCCGCACAGGCAAAATCCTCTTGTTTCAGCACGCCTTCTTCGACCGCCTCCAGCACATAGGCTACGACTGTGCCGGCGGAGATGCTGTCCATGCCCGCGCGATTGAGATATTCGTTGACCTGCAAGAGGGTGTCCAGATCAGAGTTGAGGATCAAGGACCCGAATGCGGCGAGCGTTTCGTATTCGGGACGGTGCGTTTCTTTGTCCTCATAGGGAAGTTCGTCGTATTCGAGGATGTAGCCGCAGCGCAGCGGGCAGGAGAAGCAGCCGTATTGGCGCTTCCCATACTTCTTCTTAATTGTCTTTCCACGTAGGTTCATCGCCTTCCTCATTGGGAAATCCAGATAGCCGATGCCTTTGTAATTCTTGACCGGCGAATCGCCGTTTTGCGACGACAACACGGTCATTAGCGAGGTCCCGAGTCCCGCTCCGCCCATACCGGTGCCCATCATAGTCGAAAGTGTTTCACCTCCGCCGCCCACTGGAGCTCCCATGATCCTCATCAGCGGGACGACGTAATCGATCTCGGGAAGCAATCGCAGCATCAGCTTGTCCTCGCTGAACGCCTTTACCTGCGCGAAGTAGGCTTTGATCAGTGCCTGCATCGTGGGCCGATCGGCAAATTCTATTCTGATTTTTCCAAGCAGACAGACTGCTTTCAACTTCTTCGACCCCATCACTGCGCCGAGACCGCTTCTTGCGGCGATGCGCCCCTTGTCGCTGACGATGCCGGAGATCAGCGACAGGTTCCCGCTAGCTTCACCGATTGTCGCAACACTAGCTCTGCTGCTGTGAAGTTTGACCAGTTCATTTTCGGTCTCGACGGCGTCTTTGCCCCACAGGAACTCTGCATCCTCAATGGAGATCTTATCGGGCGTCACCAATAGATAGACGGGCTTATCCGACTTTCCGGTGACGAAAATGGCGTCGAAACCTGCTTTTTTGATTGCAGGGCCAAATGTGCCGCCGGCATTGGCGTTGCCCCATCCGCCGCTGCTGTATTCCCCGTTAGATCGTTTCCCTTTGCCCGTCAGCGGGCTCTTGCCGCAGACCATATATCTGCCGCTGAATGGCGCGCCGGAGCCGGTCAACAGTCCCGGCGTAAATCCAAGGATATTGTCGGGACCTAGTGGATCGCATCCTGCTTTGATGTGTTTGTAGATGTAGTATGCGCCCAGGCCATAGCCACCCAGGTATTTCCGGTAGACTTCTTCGGGCAGTTCTTGGATCTCATGCGTTCGCTTTGTCAGATCTACGACCAGTATTTTGCCAGTGCAACCTTTCATAACGTTGTTCTCCTTATGCCTTCCGCCGTCGCCGCAGCCACCATAAAATGATCATTCCCAATGCACCGACCAAAGCCACCACTGCCAGCCGCTTGCGGCGCACTGCCACTGGTGGAGCCGGTGGCAGCGTTGCTGCAAGCGCGTCGAGCGTTTCGCGCAGCCCCACGCGCAGTGGGCGCGGCGTCCAGCCGAGTTCGGTGCGGGCTTTATGGGCGCGGGCGATGTACGACACGCCGAGGATAGCAACCGAATCGCGGCAAATGAGCATAGGCAATGGCACCAGTTTCTCCAATGCGCCGATCGCGGGTGCGAGTGGCAGCAACCGCGCTGCCGAAACGCTGAACAGCGGCGCACGTTTGCCGCCGATCTCGCTTGCTAGTCCAATCCACTCTGCCATGGTGAGTGCCGGGCCGGCGAGGATGTAGCTTTCGCCCGGCATGCCCTTGTCCGCTGCCAGGATAAGGCCTTCAGCAACGTCGTCCACGTAGGTGTAGGCCAGCATCGTTTCCGGGCCGGGTAACACCGGCAGCCGGCCGCGCCAGAACCAGCGCAGAAACTCGCCGACCAGGCTGTGATCGCCAGGGCCGTACACCACACCCGGCATCACGATGATGACCGGTGCGCCTTCCTGGATAAGGGGCAACGCGACTTCGTAATGCGCCTGCCACTTCGAGCGATCGTAGTCGGTAAGAAATGGGCCGCCCTGGAAGAACGTCTCATCGACGAGCTGCCCGTGCGTGTCGCCGTTGACTGCCACGCTGCTGGTGTGGATGATCCTGGGGACACCGACCTCAAACGCCGTTTTCAGGACGTTACGCGCGCCGCGCACGTTCGTCCCGTACATCCGCGCCGGATCGTTGCCGCCCAGCTTATACCATCCCGCGATGTGAAACACCACGTCGCAGTCCGTCATCGCAGCGCGCAGCACGTCCACGTCATCCAGATCGCCGCAGACCGCATGTGCGCCCAGCGCTTCCACGGCTGCCGCGCTGCTGTCGGAACGCGCCAGCGCCCACACCTCGTCGCCGCGTGCCACCAGCTTTTTCAACACCGGCTTGCCGATGAAACCGGTTCCTCCGGTAAGAAAGACTTTCATCATACTCTCCGATCGCATTTCCTGACCGGTAAACGTCGTAGGGCGAATCGTCAATTCGCCCTACGTTGTTTGTCCGGTGGAACGGAAGAACGTTCCTTAGAATTCGTTCGATCTGTCGAGACTACGCGTACGAGTCGTAGAGCGAGCGCATCCACAGCGCATCGCGAGCATCGTCCGCCGTCCAACCTTGCGGTAACGGGCACGTGACCCGCACGGTATGCCCGGCGGGGACGTCGAAGGCGTTGTCGCTGAAGACTACGTCCGTGCCGAAAAGCTCCAGCTCCACAAAACGCGCCAGCGACTTTGCCGTCACGTCGATGACGAGTGTGTCCTCCGCCTGGCTCACTGTCGCCGCTAACTCCGGCTCGACCAAGGATAGGTGCTTGTCGGGGACAAAGGTTGCCAGGCGCTGCGCGATCTGCGTGTCGCCCTGCCACAGCTCGCAGACGAAGACGACGTCGCGGCAGTTGGCGTCGGAGATTTGGTCGCCGAAGTTCAGCGTGCGCACGTGCGTCGAAGCCAGCGGCGCAGCCGTCACCGGCTCGTTGCCGGAGGCCAGTTCCTCACCGCCCACCGTTTGCAGCGACCAGTGGATGAGGCCTTCCCACGGCTCTTGCAGGTCGCTGGTGACGTGCATCCCCATCAGCGTGCCCACATCTTCGACCGAAAGCAGCACCGACGCGTAGAAGCGTTTGGCGGCGTAGTGCAGCGTCTTCCAGCGCCCGAAGTAGTCGATACTCGCCCACGAGGCCACGGGCCAGCAGTCGTTGAGCTGCCAGTACAATGTCCCGCTCACGCGCTCCATATTGCGTCGCCAGTGTTCCACACCGAAGCGGATGCCCTCCGCCTGCAGTAGTTGCGAGAGGTAGACGAGTGACGGAAAATCTTTGGGCATGCGGTAGTGGTCGGTCATGTGCGCGATCATCTTGCCGTTGCCGGAAGCATTGCGCTGGTGGTGCTCCATAATGTATGACGTCATGTTCCAGTCAGCCTCTTCGGCGTAAGTGCGGATCGTCGCCAGGGTGGGGAGCGCCTGGAAACCGAATTCGCTCATAAAGCGCGGGTACTGCCCGCGATAGGCTGAGAAGGGCTTCCCGCCGTGCCAGACGTCCCAGTAGTGTGCGTCGCCGCGTTCCTGTCCGTGCGGGGGCTGGAAGGGAACGCCTGTCGAAGGAGAGCTGGGCCAGTAGGCGTGATCGGGGTCCTCCGCGCCGATCCATTCGGGCAGCAGGTGGTGGAAAAAGTGGTCGTAGTCCGCCTTCAAGTCCGCGAATTCGGAGCGGTCCCAGCCCCACGCGACCCATCCCGCTTCCATTTCGTTGTTGCCGCACCACAAGGCCAGACTGGCGCGGTGTCTCAGGCGACGGACGTTTTCCACGGTTTCGACACGCGTGTTTTCGATGAAGGCCTCATCCCACATCGGATAGACGCTGCACGAGTAGATGCAATCCTGCCACACCAAAATGCCGTACTTGTCGCATAGGTCGTAGAAGCGTTCTTCTTCGTAGAAACCGCCACCCCACACACGCAGCATATTCTGGTGACTCAGCGCCGCGTCCCGGATCAGCCGCTCCAAGAAAGCGACGGTGATGCGCGTGGGGAACGAGTCCGCCGGAATCCAGTTGGAGCCTTTGGCGAAGATCGGCACGCCGTTGACGACGAAGGTGAACGACTCGCCCCAGGTGTCGGGTTCGCGGCGCAGTTCGAGCGTGCGCAATCCGAGCTGGTAACGGGCAGTATCGCAGGCGACGCCTTCCGCGAGCAGCAGGACGTCGACCGCGTAGAGCGGCTGCTCGCCGTAACCATTGGGCCACCAAAGCTGCGGATTGTCGATCCGAACGCCTACCGTTTGTGTCTCACATGCGACGGCGACCTGCGCGTGCCGCTCCGTTCCGTCGGGGCCGGTGACGCGCAGCAGCAGCCTGAGCGGTGCGCTGTCCCATTGCTCGATGGCGACGGTTGCCATCACTGTGACAACGCCGTCGTTGTGCTGTTGCCGTAAGTGAACGTCTGTCATCCGCGCGTGGCTGCGTCCTTCGAGGCGGATGTCCTTCCAGATGCCGATCGGCGGCAGTTGCGGACCCCAGTCCCAGCCGAACTGGCAGGGCGCTTTACGCAGGTACGGCCCGCCCTCAATGGCTTGCGAAACGCCATGTAGAGGACGCTCCGCCTGTTTGGCAGTGATGTACTGCACCGGCGAGCGGAACAGGATCACCAGCTCGTTCGCGGCTGGCCCGCCAGCCGCGCCTTCACGCAGTAGAGACTTCACGTCCCAGGTGTATTGGCGGAACATGTTATCTGTTTCACCTAGACGCTGCCCGTTGAGGGTGACCTCCGCGAGTGTGTCCAGCCCATCGCAGACGAGGAAGACGTGCTGCTCCGCCATCAGTGCCGCGTCTGCCGCAAACGTGCGCCGGTAGACCCAGTCACTTTCGGCAACCCACATCACGCGCTTTTCGTTGTCTTCCACGAAGGGGTCGGGGATCAAGTTAAGGGCCATTAAGTCGGTGTGGACGCCGCCGGGAACGTGCGCGGGCAGCCATGTCTCCTCACTACTTTTATGGAACTGCCATTCACCAGTCAAAGATTGGATATGCATTATCGTCTCCTGTAAGAAAATGAGTTGTGGGTTGTGGGTTATGCGTTACTCGTGATTCGTGATTCGTGATTCGTAATTCGTAATTCGTTATTTGCTATTCGCTGTCTGTGATTTGTATGCGGGTGTGCGATTCCGCGCTTTCTACTGCGCCGAAGACCATGGCCAGGCTCTTGATGTTGTCGGTGCAGATTGTCTCAGGCATCCCGCCGGTTTGCACGCAGCGCACGAACTCGCGGATGACGCCGCCGTGCCCACCGGTCTTGTCGGGGTTTTCGTAGCTGGGGACTTCGATGGTCTCCCACTCGGAGAAGAAGCCGCCGCGACCGGCGATAACCTGCGCCTTGAAATCGGTTGCACCGTCCCAGAGCACCGTTCCTTTCTCGCCGATGATGCGCCACGCGCATTCCCACGTCGTGTTCAGCCCTTCGGCGCACCAACTGCCCCGGTACGAATAGACGAGGCCACCGGACATCTCGAAGGTGGCGATAGCCGAGGCGTCGTGATCGTACCAGGAACCGGTGGGATTCCACTCGTAGCAGTAGACGGCGTGCGCGTCCGCTCCGGTGAGCAGGCGTGCCATGTCGAAGGTGTGGATCGCCATATCGACCAGCAGCACGTGCTTCATGTGGTCGCGGAAGCCGCCGAAGTGCGCGCCGATGTAGAAGTCGCTGTTGACGGTGGTGATGCGCCCCAGCGCGCCGGAGTCCAGGAAGTGCTTGAGCCGCCGGATGTTGGCATCGTAGCGGCGGTTCTGGATGACGGCGTAGAGCTTGCCCGCCGCCTGCGCCGCCGCAACCATCGCCTGCGCGTGCGCGAGCGTATCGGCCAGCGGCTTCTCGCCGAGGACGTGGCAGCCGTGCCGCACCGCCGTCAGCGTGACGTCGTGATGCGCCTCCGGCACGGTGCAGTCGAAGACGACGTCCGGGCGGATTTGCTCCAGCGCCGCCGTCACGTCCGTCCCGACCAGCGCATCCGTCCAGCCAAATTCCTCCGCGCGCGTTCGCGCCGCTTCCTCGCGCAGATCCACAAAACCGACCATGGCGACGTCGGGTATTGCCTTGATCGCGTTTAGCCACGCCCGGCTGATACCCCCGCAGCCGACCAAAAGTGCTTTTACAGGTTGTGTCATAGTTGTTCCTTACTCAGGTAGTCATTAGGCCGTCATTCCGAACGGAGCGTAGCGGAGTGAGGAATCTCGTTGCTATGGAAACGAGACCCCTCACTGCGTTCGGGGTGACAATTTGTGATCTACTGAATTTGCTTAATCTGCGTGCAACCTATGGTTGCTCTTCTGCTGACGGATAAACTACCCCCGGCATCAACTTGCCTTCGGGTGTGAGCAATGCTGCACCGAAGTACCAGAAGGGCCAGTGCTTGGCCGCTGCCGGACAGTGGATCAACAGCGTGTTCTCCCCGGCGCGCAGGCGCACTTTTTGCGTAAAACGCGTGCCATGCACGAAAAGCCCGTGCACCGAGTCGATAGCCGCGCCAGCATCTTCAGCGATTTCTTCGCCGTTCACGTAGACCGTCACCTCGCTGTTTGTGGTGAAGGCGAGCACAGCCTCGCAAGCTTCTGGGCTGGCCACGGTGCTTGTCAAGTACGTTGCCAGTGACGCGCCTTCGCGCAGTTCTTCCCAATGATCGCGCCACAGGGGCGTGAAGTAGGCGCGGCGGAAGTTCTCGGTCTGTGCCAGGTTTTGGGCGAATGTTCGCCACCCCAATTCGGGGTTGGGATTCCCGGCGGCATCCAGCACGTCGGCGGGCGTGAGTTCGATATCATCGCGATCATAGAGCGTAGCACGCCAGGCAGGAATGGCAGGGAACAGCGACGCGCTCCGGAAATGCGTGCGCGTCACCGCGTCGCGCCACTGCAGCATAACCTCTGCTTCCCACGTCGTCGTCGCTATGTCATCGCAAGCGAATGGGATGGGGATGACGTGCGATGTGGTTGTTTCATGGATTTTCACTGTCTGGGTCTCCATTGTGCTGCCCTTGTGGAGCGTGAAGGCGATTTCGGCGGAGTAGGCGTCGTCACCGCCGGATGCGGCGAGGATGACGTGGCCCAACTGCCGCGTGGTCTCTTCGGGCGTGCTGTACTGGAGGAAGTGGGCGAACGGCGCGCTTGTGCGTTGCATGCCCAACGCGATGATCGGGCCGGCGCTCACAGCCGTCACGACGACTGGCTGCGACTTGGGCTGTTTGGGGACGGTGATCCACGCCGTCAGTTTCGCTTCGTCGTAGTCGCACGCGACGTCGCTCCCATTGACGGTGACGCGCGCTGGCCGGGCGCACCCACGGAGGGCTACCAGGTAGCCGCGCGCATCGGGGAGCGTGTCGCAATGGCCTTCTACCGGCGCGATTTTGACCGTCCATGTGTGGGCGTCAGGCTGTTGTGTTTCTATCGCCGTCCATTCGTACTGCCCGCGCAGATACGCTTCGGTGAGGCCGTCGTCCTCGTACAGGCGAAATCTCCCCGCTCCGGGGAAGACCGCCAGTTCGAGTTCGTCTTGGGGCTGGGAACCGGTTGTTCCTGATGATAGATGCGGTTCGGGCTGCGGTGCGAATGGCGGGGCTAGCGGGAGGATCGCGCCGGCTTTCATCAGCATCGGCACGCGGTTGATGTCGCCTGATAGCCGCACCCAGCGCGGCCCGGTGAATGGTTCAAGTGTCTGGTAATCGATCCACATCCCTTCGGGAATCCACACGTCAATGGACGCCAGGCCCGTTTGCGGGTCGGCGGGAGTGACGATGGGCGCGGCGATCATCTGGTCGCCGAGATAGTACTGGAAACGGGCGACGTAGGCATCTTCAGTCTCAGGGGACTCGTAGTACATCGGACGGCATAGTGCCAGGCTCGTGTCCGAGGTGACGCGCGCCATCGTGTACAGGTATGGGATCAGACGGTAACGCCAGCGAAATGCCTCCATAGCCGCCTTGCCGTAGGGTTCGGGGTAGGCCCAGGGACGCCGCTCCGCGCGTGGGTCTTTCGTCGAGTGCAGGCGCAGGACGGGACTGAGCGCGCCGAACTGCACCCAGCGCGCGTATAGCTCCGGCTCCGTCGCTCCACCCATGTGCCCGCCGATGTCGTGGCTCCACCAGCCGTAGCCGACGTTCGCCGCCGTCGCGGTGAGGTACGGCTGGAATTGCAGCGCCGTCCATACCACGTAGGCGTCGCCGGAGAAGCCGATGTAGTAGCGATGGTTGCCCAGTCCCCCCCAGCGGCTGTAGAGCATCGGACGAATTCCCTTCCGCTTGATGTCGTTGAAGTGCAGGTGGTTGATCCACGGCAGCGGGTCCAGACCCTTGACCTCGGAGATTTCGCCCTGCTGCCAGTCCATCCACCAGAAGTCTACGCCATCATTTTCCATCGGGTGGTGGATCATCTCGAAGTAATGCCGGACGTACTCTTTATCCGCGATGCGGAACGGCACCGGTTCGCCGCTTTCCGGGTCGATGCCGACTGCCTTGGCGAATCGGGGGTAGACCTCCTCATGGGGATGGACACCGTCGGCGGGATGCAGGTTGAGCGTGACGCGCAGGCCTTTCTCGTGCAGCCACTTGAGGAACGCGGGCGGATCGGGGAACAGCTCGCGGTTCCAGGTGTAGCCGGTCCAGCCGTCGGGCGTGTGCCAGTCCATATCGATGACGAACACGTCCAGCGGGACGTTGTGCGCCTCGAATTCGGCCACCAGGTCGCGCAAATCCTGTTCGCTGTAGGCCCAATAGCGCGACCACCATCCGCCGAGGATGTAGCGCGGGATCAGCGGAATGTCGCCGCCGAAGCGTGTGTACTCGGCGAGGGCGGCCTTGTAGTCGTGCCCATAGCCGAAGAAATACCAGTCTTGCAGCGCGAAATCCGGGCGCGGCCCGACCCAGCCGTCATCGTCGAAGATGACGTTCCTGCTGTCGTCGAAGAGCGTCCAGCCTGCGCGGGAGAGCAGGCCCTCGTCGAGCGCCGCGTCACCCTCGCACTCGTCGAGCGTGCGGCGCGTGCCGCGCAGGTTCGCCGGATTGGGCATGCCGGGCGTCCAGGTCACCGGTTCGCCGTTGAGGGTGAAGGTGATCGAGAGGTTTTCCGCTGTAAACTTTTTGTCAGCAGATGCGCAACCAGAGTTGCGCGCAGATTGAGCAGATTTAGGAATAGTTGTATAGCGTAACGTTAGCGCGCCGGTATCAATAACGAGCACACCATCGCTCTCATCTACGATGAATTTAGGCGGGGATTCCGCGTAGCGCGTGGGGAAGGCGTAGGTGCAGCGATCCTCGAAGACGCCGGTCTCCGCCCATTCCAGGCGGATCAGCCGGGACGTGAGGACGGTGAAGCGGGCGTTTCCGTGCGTTACCACCGCGTCGGGATGCGCTACGGGACGCCCGCGAAAGCGGATGCGTTCATAGAGTTCGGTCATAGTCACCTCGTTCAAGAATTGGCAGATTGCAGGTACAGTATACACCTAGTCGCGTAGTCGGGTAGTCGCATCGTCAAATGATCGGGGGATTGCAAAACGCGGGGCTTGACCGGTGAAGATCAAGCCCCGCGCTGTGTAAAGAGGCTGCTTATAGGACCATGCTTATCAGGTACGGCACGAGCGCGAGCAGCGCCAGCAGCGGGTGGCCGCGGCGGGTTTGATTGCGACTGTCCCAGTTGAAGAGGTAGACCGCCAGACCGTAGGCGAGCAGCCCGCTGGTGAGGAGGACGAGCGGCGACGTTGCCGGGGCGAACAAAATCTCGCGCCCGTAAGCCAGCCCCTCGAACGCCTGCATCGCGTGCGCGGTGGGTAGCAGAGCGGCGAAAGGTCGCACCGACTCCGGCAGGAAGCTGAGCGGCATCATCATCCCGCCGATCAGCATCGCGGGCAGAAAGACCAGTTGGCCCAGGATGGTTGCCGCTCGGTTGTTGGCCGAGACCACGCCGATGAGCGCGCCGATGGCGCTGCACGTGAACGCCGTCAGCACGGTGAGCCACACCATGTGCAGCCAGTTTGCCGGTGTCGCGCCGCCGAATAGCGGGCCGGCGGTGAGCGCGATGAGCGTCGCCGCGATCAGGCCGTGGAACATCGTCGTCAACAGCGGGATGGTGACGATGGAGATCGCCGGCACGCCGTTGATCTTGAAGCTGCGGTAGATGCCCGCCTCGCGCGCATCCACCAGCGCGCTGGGCAGCCCCAACAGCGCGCTCGCCAGCACCGTGAAAATGACCATAGCCGGGAGCATCGTGTCCTGAAACAGCGGGTTGATCTGCGTCATCACCACGCCCATCATGGCGTAAAATCCCAAGGGGAACAGGTAATTGAGAAACAACATCGACGAGTTGCGCAACCCCGTCTTAAATTCAAACGCGAAATGGTTCAGAAAAGCAGTCATGAGAGTCCTCCAAAGAATCAAGAATCATGAATCAAGAATGAGCGAATGAGCGAATCGGCGAATCGAGAATCGGCGAATGAGCAAAACGTTCTGTCGCCCAATCTCCCCCCCGTCTACCGTCTACCGTCTACTGTCTACTGTCTACTGTCTACCCGTAATCTCGAGAAATCGTTCTTCCAACGAAGGGCGCTCGACGCGCAGGTCGATGAGCGGGTCGTTGCGGCTTTGGATGTGGGCGAGCAGGGCCGCGACGGTCGCGCCGGGATCGGTGCTGTAGTAGACGGCGTAATCCTCGTCGATGTGATGCCGGCTGACCCCGGGGAAGTCCGCGCTGTTGCTGTGGAGCATGGACTGCTCGGTGCGGGCGGAGACTTTGGTGAAGCCGGCGCCTGTCGCCGTGATCTCGCGCGGCGTGCCCGTCGCCGCGATGTGACCGCGCAGCAGGATGGCGACGCGGTCGGCCATTTTCTCCGCTTCGGCCATATCGTGGGTCGCCAGGATGATAGTGGTGCCTTCAGCCTGAAGCTCCCGTACCAGCGTGTGTAGCTCTGTGCGTGATTCCACGTCCAGCCCGGCGGTCGGTTCATCCAGGAAGACGACCGGCGGTTTGTGGGCAACAGCCAGCGCCAGCGCGAGCCGTCGCTGCTGTCCCGTCGAAAGTTTGCTGTACTTCTCCCGGCGCTTGGCTTCCAATCCCAGGCGGTCGATGAGGTCGTAACGTGGCGCAACGTCGTGGTACGCGCAGAAGAAGCGCACCGCCTCTTCCACCTGCATATCGGCGGGCAGCCCCGACGTTTGCAGTTGCACGCCGATGAGATGGCGCAATTTCCCCGCCTGGTGCGCCGGATCCACGCCCAGGATGTCCAGCGTGCCGCCGTCGGGCCGGCGCAGGCCCTCCAGACATTCGAGCGTGCTGGTCTTCCCCGCCCCGTTCGGCCCAAGCAGGCCGAAGATCTCGCCGCGCTGCACCGCAAAGCTGACGCCGTCCACGGCAACCGTGTCGCCGTAAGTCTTGCGGAAGTCACGGACTTGGATAACTGTGTCGTTCATGGTATTCATAGACTTCACTCCTTGAAAGTTAGGGATTGGTGATTTGGGATTAGGGATTGGGGGTGCTTCCCAATCCCTAATCCCCAGTCCCTAATCACTACTATCAGTTTATCCGATCCTGCTGCCCTTGTCATCGGCCCTCCGGGAATTCGTTCATTGCCCTTTCGTACAGTGTACCTTTGGACGGTGGCAAAAGTGAGTAAGGCGAGTACAATATTTTTATGAAAACGTTACGCCGTTGGTTCGATGTGCTGTGGGACTGGTTGGGATTGAAAAAGCTGGGCGCCGATCCCGATGTCCGCGAGGCGCGCGTCTTCTTCATCATTGTGACCCTGGCGCTGGGCGGTTCGGCGGCCCTGGCGATACGTTCTTTGCCGGCTTTGCGCGCACCGGAACGCTTGATCCCCTTTGTGATTTTTCTGACGATACACATCGCGTTGTACTGGCTCAGTCCTGCCTTCATGCTGTCGCTGCGACGCGCTGTGGGCTTCCTGGTCGCGCAGGCGATTCTGGTTTTTATCCTCACGCTGTTTCCCCGCGATCTCAGCATGATCCTGAGCCTTTACCCGGCGCTGCTGGGGATTGCCGTGGGGATGCTGCGCGAGCGACGGCGTATCGTTGCCGTCATCATCGTGTGGCTGTGCCTGGCAACGCTCAATCTCGTTCTCGTTCTGGGCGTTACCGTACTGCCCACGTGGCTATTTTTCGCGCCGCCGCTGACGTTGTTTGTGGTGATCTACGTTGTCCTCTATATGCGGCAGGTGGAAGCTCGCGACCGTGCACAGGTGTTGCTGCGCGAGTTGGAAGTTGCCCACCGTGACCTCGCCGATTACGCGGCCCGCGTCGAAGACTTGACGCTGGCCACCGAACGGCAGCGGATGGCGCGCGAACTTCACGATACGCTGGCCCAGGGTGTGGCGGGGCTAATCTTGCAGTTGGAAGCCGTGGATTCGCACCTTGCTGCTGGACGGATGGAACGCGCACAGGAAATTGTGCGGCAGGCGATGGGGCGCGCTCGTGCCACCCTCGCGGAAGCGCGCCAGGCTATCGGCAACCTCCGTGAGGCGCAGTTTTCCAGGCCCGACCTGGCGTCCGCGCTGCGTGATGAGGCGGCGCATTTTACCGACGCAACCGGCATCCCCTGCGTGCTCGATGTGGCGCTGCCCGACCCGCTCTCCCACGCGATGGGCGAGCACGTGCTGCGCGCCGTCGCCGAGGGGCTGACCAACGTCGCGCGTCACGCTCAGGCGCAGCACGCGTGGGTCGGCGTGCGTGAGGCCGAGGACTGGCTCGTCGTGGAAGTGCGCGACGACGGCGTCGGTTTCGATCCGGCGGCGGCAATGGCACGCGCGGGGCACTATGGCTTGATCGGGCTGCGCGAGCGTGCGCGTTTGGCCGGCGGCACGTTGGACATCGCCGGCGCGTCCGGCGACGGAACCCGTTTGACCCTGCGCCTGCCGTTATGATCCCAAACCTGACAGGTCTTCTGAGACCTGTCAGGTTTGAGAATGGTTTCGAAGGGAGTCTATTGTCTGATCCAATTCGCGTGTTGATTGCCGACGATCACTTGATCGTCCGGGAGGGGCTGCGGCTGATTTTGGAGACTGCCGAGGGGATGGCGCTTGTGGGCGAGGCCACCGACGGCGCGGAAGCTGTGCGCCTGGCAGGTCAGGTGCAGCCGGACGTGATCCTGATGGATTTGCGCATGCCGGGGATGGACGGATTGACGGCGATCGAGCGACTACGGGACACGCATCCGCACATCGCCGTGGTGATTCTGACGACGTACAACGAGGACGACTTGATGCTGCGCGGGTTGAAGGCCGGCGCGCGCGGCTATCTGCTGAAGGACACTGGCCGTGAGACGTTGTTTCACGCCATCCGTGCGGCGGCGCGCGGCGAGATGTTGCTCAAGCCGGAGATTATCGCCAAAGTGCTGGCCCATGCCGCTGCGCCGGAGCCTGCGCCCGCCTCCGCTCTGGAATTGACCGACCGCGAGCGCGAAGTGCTGGAGGCCGTCGCCCAGGGGGAACGCAGCAAGGAAATCGCCGCCCGCCTGTACATCACCGAGCGCACCGTCAAAGCGCACCTGACGAACATCTACAACAAACTCGGTGTGGACTCGCGCGCTGCCGCCGTCGCCGAGGCGATTCAACGGGGGTGGCTGGCGTAATCCGCTTCACAATTATGCTTGCGGGGCCTTGCAAAGCTCAAGAATGATGTCGCCATGCGCCTGGAAATCCTGCGCTTGCAAACTCGCAATCTCCACCCAGCGCGGCTTGCCGGCTGCATCGTCTTCCACCAGGGCGTCGTCAAGCAGTTCAAGCGTCTGCGGGCGACACACGTAGTAGAAGTGCAAACCGTGGTACGCCGTCTCCGAGGGATCGTAGTAGAAGAACAGTTCGGCAAAATGCGCGAATCTCTCGATCTCCACCTCGAGGCCGGTCTCTTCGCGGATCTCGCGTTTCAACGCGTCTTCGACCCTTTCTCCCAGACCGATACCACCGCCCGGCGGATGGTACTTGCCCGTGCGGAGCAGCTTCATCAGCAGCACTTTGCCGTCGTTGACGATGATCCCATCGTCCGTCTGTGGTGATACATTCAATTTGATCTGCTATAGTCGTGTGTCTATTCGCTGACATCACAGCTCCACGATGGCGACCGCCGCCGTCTCATCCCCACGCAGTGCCATGCAGTTGACGCCCTGCACGACACCCTCTTTCGGCGGGACTTCGGCGGCCTGGAAGCGGATGATCTTGCTGTTGCGGGAAATGATGAAAATGTCTCCCGTGGTTGTTGCCGCCGCCGCGGCAACCAATTTGTCGGTCTTGAGGGCGACTTTGCCGCCGCCGCCGGGGCTTTTATTTGCCACGAAGCCCGACATCGCCGCGCTGCCCCACCAACGCGAGCTGTTCACCGCCGTCTTCCGGCAGGGCCGCCACGAGACGTTCGCCGGAACGCAGCGCGACGAGGCTGGAGAGTGCCGTCCCCTTGGCGCGGATCGGCATTTCGGGCAGGCGGTTCACCGGCAGGCGATACGTGCGGCCTTGATCGGTGATCAGGATCAGGCTCGCCTCCTCATCCGCCAGGGTAAGCAGCGCGGGCGGATCGTCGTCCGGCGCGTCCAGGTCGAAGATGCCCATGCCGCCGCGCCGCTGCCGGCCGTACAGGTGCCGCGGCGTGCGCTTGAGCAGCCCGCCCGCGGTCAACGTAATCAGGTTGATCGTGGTCGGTGGCTCGCAGAGTTCCGGTTCCGCGTCTGGCTCCGGCTCGGCGGCGGCCTGCGGGCGGGCGCGCCGGGCAGGTTGCGCCGCCAATGCTGCTTCCAGGCGCTCAATGTAGGCTAATACGTCGGGTGCAACATCGCTCAAATCCGGGCGTTCCATAGACATAATCCCCTCCGGCGAATCATGGATCACAGATTACAAATCACAACTCACAAATTACAGATTACGCATCACGCATCACGCACGTCGTCACCACATCCTCAAACGTGCGTCCTCTGATGACGCGGGAGTTGATGGCGCGCAGTAGCGGTTCCTGTTGCAGGACGAAATAGGCGTCGATGGCGCTGGTATGTTCACCGGTCCGCAACAGGTCGAGGGCGTCCGGGATCGACGTGGGGTGAATCTCGATGAACTCGGTGTTTTCGGGGTGATTCGTTTCCGTCAGAGTCACGCCAGTCGCCAGATAGCCGAAAACCTTGATCGTGGTGAAGCCCGGCGCGGCGAACGTGCGACCCAGCGGGTAGATGGCGTCGGTCTGCCCGCCAACCTCCTCCCATAGCTCGCGGCGCACCAAATCGCTGTAGTCGCTGCCGTCGAAGTCATGCGTGCTCCCGGCGGGGATTTCCCACAACCAGGCGTCCACGATGTAGCGGTACTGGCGAATGAGGACGAGTTCCCCGGCGGGGGTGATGGGCAGGATGAAGACCGCGCCGCTTTTGACGGGATAGGTGAACGTGCACTCGTCCCCGTCCGGCAGCCGGATGCGGTCGCGCCGCACGGAGAAACGGGTATCTTTGTACAGATTGGTGGTTTCGAGCACCGTCCAGCTCAGGCGTTCGCCGTTGGGTTTGTCACTCACAGAATCACCTCCAAGGTTTCAAAGGGTGGCACGCCAAGCACGACGCTGTGGCGGATTGGGTCGCTCATGACGATGTCGTAGGCTTCTCCGTCAGCAAGTACACTCCGTGGGGCGCGCTTGAGGCCGTTGAGCGTTAACTCGATGTGTTCGTAGGGCGGCTCGTAGTCGCCTTCATGCGTCCACGTCACGGTCAGGCGGTCGTCCGTCTGCCGCAACGTGAAGCGGCTTAGACGATAGTCCCCTTGCCGGTAGCCGAAGCCTTCGCCTGCGTCCTCGTACAGCTCGCTGACGGCCTCGCCCGGCGCGGCGAGTGGATAGACGCTCAGGCGCAGGAACTTCTGCAAACGCTGTTCGACGCTGGGTGCGTACTCGCCCCTGGGCAGCACGGTTCCGGCGCGGATGAAGAGCGGGATGGTTTCCAGCGAGGCGAAAGCCTCAACGGATTGAACGGATGAAACGGAATGGCGTTCGTTGGTCCAGAAGTCGTACCACGCGCCTGGGGAGAGCGGCACGCGACGCGACGTTGCCCCAGGTTCGCCGACGGGCGCGACGAGGAGCGCGTCGCCGCAGAGGAAAGCGTCATCTACCTCAAAAAGCGCGTCATCCGCACAATCCCACCACAGCGGGCGGACGACGGGCCAGCCGCGCGCCGTCATCTGCCAGACGGCGGTGTACAGGTAGGGCAGCAGTTCGTAGCGCAGTTGGATGAAGCGCCGCACGATGCTCAGGTACGGTTCCCCGTAGGACCAGGGTTCCTGATCGGGCGTCTCGGCCATCGTGTGGGCGCGGAAGAAGGGGAGGAAGGCCGCCATCTGAATCCAGCGGGTGAACAGTTCGCCGTCAGCCTCGCCCGCGAACCCGCCGGCGTCTGGCCCGGTGAAGCCCAGCCCCGAAAGACCGAGTCCCAGCACCATCGGTGTGGTCAGTCTGAGCGAGGCCCACGTGCTCTCGTTGTCGCCCGTCCACGAGGTGGCGTAGCGCTGCACGCCGGCCCAGCCCGCGCGGGTGATGATCACCGGACGCGTATCCGGCTGCTGTGCGAGCAGCCCGTCACGGCTGGCGCGCACCATCTGCATCCCATAGATGTTGTGCGCCTCGCGGTGATCGCCGCCGCGCCCTTCGAGGCTGTGGCGGATGGGCGCTGGCAGGGTTGAGTCGCCGCCATTGGTGAAGATGGCGGGTTCGTTCATATCGTTCCAGAAGCCCGCGATCCCGGCTTCCAGCAGGGGGCTGTAGCGTGCGCTCCACCATTGCCGCGTCTGGGGATCGGTGAAGTCGGGAAAGGCGCTCAATCCGGGCCAGACCGGCGCGTGGTAGACTTTGCCATCCGGCGTTGTGCAGAAGTGGCGGCCTGCCAGCCCGCTCTGGTAGACGGGATAGGCAGCGTCCTTCTTGATGCCGGGGTCGATGATGCTGATCAACTTGATGCCTTGCGCGCGCAGATCAGAGGCGAGCTTGGCCATGTGCGGGAAGCGTTTTTTGTCCCACGTGAAGCAGCGATAGCCGTGCATGTAGTGGATGTCGAGGTGGATAGCGTCGCAGGGGACGTCGTGCGCGGCGAAATCCTCGGCCAACTTGCGCACGCGATCTTCGGGATAGTAGGACCAGCGTGATTGCTGGTAACCGAGCATCCACAGCGGCGGTAAATCGTGCCGGCCGGTCAACTCGGTGTAGCGTTCGAGCATCTGTGGCGGCGTACCGGCGATGACGTAATAGCGCAATTCCCCGCCAGCGAAGCGATGTTCGGCGACGTCGGACACACTGTCACCCAGATCGAACTCGGCATAGTGCGGGTTTTCGTAGAAAGCCAGGTAATTGGTAACTGGGGATTGGGGAGTAGGGATTGGGGATTCGTGATTCATGATTCGTGATTCATGATTCGTAATCCCCACATACACCGGAATATTGAGGTTGATCGGCTCATCATCGTTCGTGTAGCCTGCCGGGTCGCGGTTCCAGAGGATGTGCGTGCGGCCGCGCCGATTCCATGCGGTGGCGCGCTCGCCCAGGCCGAAGAAGTGTTCTTCCGGGGCCAGGGCGGTGCGATGGCGCAGCGCGCCGTGTTTGTCCCAGGCCACGTCTACGTCGGCGCGCAGGAGATGCCCCTCGGCGTTGGCGATGAAGACTTGCGCATCGGCCAGCACGATGCCTACGGTGAGCGCCTCAGTGCGCAGCAATAGCGCCTTCTCCGTCTCGATGGAGACGACGGCGGGCACGGACCATGCTTCCAGCGGTTTGGCAATGGCGTAGGGGATGGTCTCCGGGACGTGCGCGTGGGCGCGAGGCCGGTAATGGATGCGCACCATGTCCGGCGCGAAAAAGACGACGTCCAGCGTGCACTGTTTGGTGGTCAGTGTTGCGCCGCGTTCGTGCGGCGCGATGAAACGCACCTGCCCCGGATGCTGCCACCGTTTTGGCCACTTGTGGCGTGCGCTCAGTTGGTGGAGAAACGCCAGCCATTGCCCCAGGCCGCGCCGTGGATGGTTGGGGTGCTCCCAGCGGGCTTCGGTCCAGGCTTTGCGGTAGCGGTAAAGCGCCGCGTGCAGCGCGGGTTCGAAGCCGATGATGCGCACGGCGTTTTGCAAATCATTCAGTAGTGTTGGCATAATGCCCCTTTCATTGATCGGGATAGGGTTTGTCCCTGGTTGGCTTATGGGCCATTCTCCCATTTTAACACAAATAGGATTTCACACCTTCCGGGCAGGTTGTGCTCACGAATACGAAAATGCCTCTGGATCGCTATGTGTTGTCTACCGGCACATCGATTCCTTCAAATCCGGGATTGATCAGGAGCATACCGGTTCGGGGATATTTCCTCGCGATGAGGGCGAAGTAAGGAAGAACCATGTCACAAGTTTGAC
This sequence comes from Anaerolineae bacterium, assembly GCA_049975385.1. Lineage (GTDB taxonomy): Bacteria > Chloroflexota > Anaerolineae > B4-G1 > SLSP01 > DSWT01. Next base: position 24,165 of record JBNGDO010000026.1, read on the forward strand.
TCACTGTGGATTGGGGAAGTAAGCCGGCAAAAGGACAGTTTCGTTTCCAGCGAGCACTTCCCAAAACGGAAACCACGCCAGACCGCAGAAGCGCACGTCGATGTCGGCGCGTTTGGCGCGCACGACGATCTCGCGGATGTCGTCCAACGTGTTTTCCCACTTCTCGATAATCTGCCGCGCTGTGGCTTGCCAGGCCGCTTCTAGCTGCTGCATTTCTTCCTCATAAAGCCGCAGTGCCTCTTCGGATTCCTCGACCTCGGCCTGAGCCTGCTTCACATACCGTCGTTGCCGCGACGTTGTGGACAGCGGTCGCAGGGTGTGCCGGCGCTTGGAGAGCAGGCTGAGCACCGACTCTGCCCCGCTCAATAATTCCTCGCGCTTCCGCTCGGAAAGCATTTCTTTGTCCTGGTAAAGTTCCATTTCTTCCCTGCGGATTTTGGCTTCGACGCGTTCCATCCTCTGCTCGAATTTCTGACGCTCGGCCGTCAGGGCCGCCTCTTTTTGCCGCTCCGCCTCCTGGCGACAGCGATCCAGGAAAGCACGTTTGCTTTCTTCGGGTGGGCTGAAGAGTTTGAGCGGGCTGCACGTCCAGATGGTCACCTGGCTGCGCCGGTAGAGATGCGTCCTGAGCGCGCTTTCACGCTTGGCGTGCGCGGTCTTGCTGCCCAGCCCTTTTGGCAGTGCTTCAAATACGCCTTCGCCGGAGTGGGTCGGCGAGAGATCATCCAGCCGCATGTCGATCATTTCGCCCTGATCCCAGCGCAGATTCCAGCTTCCACCTGCTGCCGGATCGATGCGCCAGATTTGTTCGTCGCGTACGGTGATGCCGGCTTTTTGGTTGAAGATGTGCGTAACGCCTGCGCCAAGCAGGTACGGGCGGTAGATGAGTTGCACGGGTGCGTCTGAGGGCAGGGCTTCGCTGTGATTGCGCATCGCCCACGTCGCGGTGATGGTCGCCGGAAGGAATGCTTGGGGGATCTCGGGATCGACGGTGGGTGGGCGGGAGCTACGTTGGCGCAGATCTTGTCGTGTAGTCGTGTAGTCGGATAGTCTGGTAGTCTGGTAGTCGGGCGGTTGGGGCGTTGGCGAGACTGGTGTTGATGCGGAAAAGTCGGCGTCGGCGAGATCCGTTGTGGGTTGCGGAGTGGCTAACTGCTGTGCCTCGGCGACGGTCAGCGGCCCGCGCAGATAGGACATTGTCCAGCGGCTAAAGAAAAAGCGCAGTTTGCCTTCCTGCGCGTCGTGCATCAGGAAGAGGCGCGGTTTGAGGCGGCTCAGGGCGGTTTCGACCGTCCCCACCGTCATTCCGGCCTCGGCGATTGCGCCGCCCATGCCTTCCAATACGCGCGCCTTGTCGCGGTCCGTTCGCAGCGCGCCCACGAACCACGTCCCAATATTGCCCAATCCTTTGTAATCCAGGTCGGCGGGATTTTGTGTGGAAAGGATGACGCCCAACCCGGCGGCGCGCCCCTGTTTGACCAGAGCCAGCAGTGGTTCTTTGGTCGGTGGATTGTACGGGTGCGGCGGCAGATAACCGAAGATTTCGTCGAAGTAGAGTAACGCGCGTACCGCCCGTGTCCCGGCCTGCGCGCGCGTCCATGTCCGCAGTTCTTCCAAAAAGAGCGTGACGAAGAATTGCCGCTGTTCCTCTGGCAAATGCGCTAAGTAGAACACCGACGCGCGTGGGCGCCGTTCCGGCGTGTAGAGAAAGCGATCGATATCTAGAGCTTCGCCTTCGCGCCAGCGGGCAAAGCCCGGTGCAGCGATGAGGTTGTTCAGCGTGAGCGCCAGGTCGAAGCGCGCTTTCTGCGGGAAGAAGCTCTCCACGTCGAACACGCCGATGTGCTCCAGCGGCGGCTGCTGCACCTGGCGGATGAGGGTGGGGATGTCGACCGTGCCTTGCGTGTCCCAGGCGTGGCGGATCAACGTGGTGAGCAGGATGTGCTCGCGGCTGCGCAGGGGGTCGGCATCGACGCCTGCCAGGCCGAGAAGCGCGGAGGTCAGCCCTTGCGCGCGCAGCACGGCCGCGTCGGGATCGCCGGTAGGTGGTGCGCTGAAGCGCGCGAGAATATCCACCGGGCGTCCGGCGCGCAACCCGGGCGTGTACAGCGCGATGTCCGCGCTGTGCCGCAAATGCGCGATATGCTCCGGCCCCAGTCCCCAGCCCGCCAGGCCGGTGCGCCAGCGTTCAGCCGTGGACTGCGCAGCTTGCTCGGGCGTTTGTCCCTGGCGCCGCATAGCGTCGGCGTCGATCCACGGGGCAAAGTCCTCCGCCGACAGGTCGGGGAAGGTGAGCAGCAGGTTCGCCAGGTCGCCTTTGACGTCCAGTAGCAGGGCAGGAATCTGCTGGCGTAGCGCCTCTTCGACCAGCGCCAGGCCCAGCCCGGTCTTGCCGCTGCCCGTCGCGCCGAGTAGTAGCGCGTGTGTGGTAAGGTGATCGAGCGGGTATTCGATAGGCTGGTCGGTGAGCTGATTCTGCTCATCGACGAGACGGCCCAGGTATAGGGAGTTGGGTTGGTTCATAGGTCTACCGTACAGCCTAGGCCGGGAACGTCCGTAGCGATCAGCCAACCGTCTTCGACCACAAAACGCGCGACGGTGGGATCGTTTTCCAAGTCGAAGTGCCCGTCCAGGTCGCCGTAGCGGACGGCGGGGCTGCTCAGGGCGAAGGCCAATCCTGCCGCAATGAGCAGCGCGGGTTCGCTGAGGCTGCCGACCATCGTCGTCATCTGCGCGGCACGGGCGATGGCATCCATCCGCCGGGCACAGGCGATCCCACCACACGTCGCCAATTTGACGCTCATGCCGTGTGCGGCTCTACGGCTGGCAATCTCCAGCGCCGATTCCGGCCCAACGACGCTTTGCGATGCCAGGATCGGCGTTTTGCTCTGTGCTGTGAGCTGCCGCAATGCCTCGACGCCTTCGGCAGGCGCGATGGGCTGCTCCAGCATCTCTAGCCGGCCTGCGAGTGCGCGTGCAACGTTCAGTGCCTCGCGGATGCTATATCCGCCATCCGCATCCAAACGCAGCGTGCAGTTGGGGCACGCATCGTGGATGGCGCGTGCGCGGCGTACATCCTCTTCGGGATTGAGTCCGCCTTTGATTTTGAGGATGCGGAATCCCTGCCGGACGCGATCGCGGGCCATTTCGACGGTTTCTTGCACTGTGCCCAGACCGACTGAGACTGACGTCTGAATCCGGTCGCGGAATCCGCCAAGCAGGCGGTGCAAGGGTTGGCCGGTTGCCAGCCCGAGCAGATCGTGGAAGGCGATGTCGAACGCGCACAGCGCCGAAGGGGTATCTTGTGTCAGCGTCTTGAGTTCGGCGAGTGCATATTCGGTGTTGAGGGGGTTCAGATCGCGGGCGCGGTCGGCGCAGGCGCGGCACGCGCGCGTGACGCTGTCGAGCGTCTCGCCGGTGAGCGCAGTGTCGAACGCTGCGCACCCCCAGGCGACATCGCCTTGCCGTGTTTCGATGCGCACGAAGACCGCCTCGGCGCGCTCGATGGCGTCTTCGCTATGATATGCCGTGCGGAAGGGCAATCGTAACGGCAATTCCACCGGTATAACTTCAACGTGCGTAATCTGCATAGTAAATACCTCCTCGAAAATGGCGAATGGCGAATGGCAAATAAAGTCAAATCTTCCCCGTCTACTGTCTACCGTCTACCGTCTACTGCCTACCCTTGCGGCTCGACCTCCAGCACGCGATTGGCATTACGCTCGATTTTCCATTTGGAGCCGAGTGGATATTGGCGCAGTTCGTCGCAGGGAGCGTTGTATGGGTACGCGTTGCCTTTTGCGTTCGCGAAGGTGACGACACAATGTTCGGTGCGTTCCACTTCACGTTGGTTGTCTGTCAGGTGCACGTCAGGCCAGTACACGTCGGCGTCCGATCCGCGCGCCACAGCCGGCTCGATGCTGACCCATTCCCATATGTTGTAGGTATACCAGGTCTGATATACGGGCACGTCCTCGTAGACGGGCGCTTCTTTGCACACGTACTCATCGGTACAGGTTCGTTCGTCCCGGTAGACGTCGTGCTCGTCGCACGTGCCATCGTCGTAGCAAGTTTGCTCGGTGTGGTCATAAACCGATTCTGTGGTACAGCTTTCCTCATAATCACATTCTTCTTCGGTGCCGATCTGTACCTGGTTGTACGACGCGATGCGCTTTTCCTGACTGAGGAGATCGGCATCAGCGGGTAAGGTCCAATCTTCGTGTTGATTATACTGGTGTTCTTCGATGGCGATGGTCCGTTCCCAGGCGATGTCGGTAACGGTGCCAATCTCATTCCTGGGAATGTTGGCAATGATGGTGACGCACGTACAGATGCAGGCAAACATCAGGAGGACGAGCAGTGGGATGTAGAATTTAGGTTTTTGCAGGAAAGCCGGCAACTTGCTGAGCCACGTAGAAGGCCATTTCTTAGGCTGTGGCTTTGGCGCGGATTTCGCTCGTTTTCGCGCAGGTTTCGGGGGTTCCGCGTGGCGGTGGGCGACGAGTTTTTCCTCGGTGTCCGCACCACAGGCAGGACATTTCTCTTCGTTCGATTCCCGACCGCACGCGGGGCAGACGCGCGTGGTATACCCTACGTCACCGAGCGCTGCACCGCAGTTGGGACACTTTTGCGTCCCCGGTTGGAGCTTCGCGCCACAGTAGTCGCACTCTTCGTCCGAAAGGTGCTGTGTGGGGTCGACGCCTATGGCTTTGAGTTCTTTCGGGGTGAGATATGCCGCCTTGCCGGTCGGCGCTTCGTACTCCTCCCCGGCATCCTTGGGATTGCCGCAGCCAGGGCAACGCTTTTGCCGCCCGGGGATGCCCGTCCGCCCGCACGAACTGCACGTCCACTGTGCTTCCAACGTGCCCCGGTAAACTTTCTTCGTTCCCGCGGCCTTTTTTTGCCCGGCCTTGCTGGGATCAACATAACTGGTTTGTGAGACGACGCGTTTTTTGACCATGGTTTCTCCCTGGCTGATCGCGCGCGAATCTTCGCGCTAAGGCTGATGGCTGAAAGCTTATCTCTATTATACGCAGCTTGTTGGCTTGACAAAATCATTCTTTACGGTAGAATTTTCAACGTCCGGGCCAACAAAGCACCTTACACTGCACGAACATGCCGAAGTGGCGGAATAGGCAGACGCGCCACGTTCAGGGCGTGGTGACCTTATGGTCATGTGGGTTCGACTCCCACCTTCGGCACCACAAAGCCCCCGGATTATCCGGGGGCTTTTGGTTTTTGGTCGGGGGTTTGGGGCCGGCTTCACCCGCCCCAAACCCCTCACTTTTTTTCTCTTTGTGCCGGGTTTATAATATGTCCATCTCAGGGTGACTAGAGGGGGTAGAAATGAAGATTGTCGACTTGCGCAGTGATACGGTGACGAAGCCCACGCCCGCGATGTGGGATGCGATGGCAGATGCCGAGGTGGGCGACGACGTGTACGGCGAAGACCCCACCGTCAACAAGCTAGAAGCGCTGGCGGCAGAGCGGATGGGCAAGGAAGCTGCGCTTTTCGTCGTCAGCGGGACGATGGGGAACCTGGCGGCGTTACTTACTCATTGCCAACGCGGGGATGAAGCAATCATTGGCGACAAGAGCCACACGTTTCTGTATGAGCAGGGTGGCATGGCGGCACTCGGCGGTATTATGCCGCACACCGTTCCTAATCAGATGGAGGGGACGCTGTGCCTGAGCGACGTGCGCGACGCGATTCGCGGTGACGATGACCATTTCCCGCGCACGCGCCTGATCTGCCTGGAGAATACACACAACGTCTGCAATGGCGTCCCGCTAACGCGCTGGTATATGGGGCGCATCGCCGAGGTGGCACGCGAACATAGCCTCAAAATCCACGTCGATGGCGCGCGCATCTTCAACGCGGCGGCAGCGCTGGACGTAGATGTGCGCGAACTGGTGAAGCACGCCGATTCTGTGACGTTCTGTCTTTCGAAGGGGCTGTGCGCGCCGGTGGGGTCGGTGTTGTGCGGCAGCGCCGAATTCATCGCGGAGGCGCGGCGGGCGCGTAAAGTCCTCGGCGGCGGGATGCGCCAGGCAGGCGTGATCGCGGCGGCGGGCGTTGTCGCGTTGGAGCAGATGACGGAGCGGCTGGTCGAAGATCACGCGCGGGCCAAACGGCTCGCCGACGGGCTGGCGGAGCTGTCGAGCGTGGTGGTCGAGCCTGTGTTCACCAACATCCTCTACTTCCGCCTTGCGCCGGAGGTGACGTTGACGGCCTCGGAAGTGGCCAAACGTTTGCGCGAATACGACATCCTGATCAACCCGCGCTCGGCGCGCAGCTTCCGCGCGGTGACGCATTACTGGATCGACGATGAGGGGATTGAACGTATGATACAGGCAACGCGTGAGGTTCTATCGTAAACAAGGAGGAACCCGATGCACAATCTGCTTCTCCAGTCTGTCCGTTATCGACCGCGCTATAGCGGCTGCTCCAAATTCGTTTTGTATGCGTTCGCGTTTCTGTTTCCGCTTTTCGGATTCATTATCGGCTTTATGCTTATGACGAATCGGGATCTGGAGTCCAAGCGCCTGGGTTTGACGCTGTTGATCCTGTCTGTAGTCGCCACCGCATTAGGATGTTGGCTGAGTTGTGTCTTCTCTTTGCTGCTCTCTGTGCTCAGAGAAGTGCGCGAATTTGTGCCGTTCGAAACGCTCTAGGACCGTAAGGCGTAAATCTCTCGGTGGGACTTAGACTCTATCCGAAAATTGTGCTCGTGAGCGTTTTGAGTGCGTCAACGGCGAATTCTCGGATAGATTCTTACTCCATCTGTGCTGCGGACTGTGCTCCCGCCGAAGCGGTCCACGCCGCGATGATGCTCGTGAGCGGCACGGCCAGCATCAGCCCGACGCTACCTACCAGCGTGCGCACGATCTCCTCGGCAATCAGCTCGCGGTTGATCGTTAGATACCATGGTTCCGGGTAGAGGTAGAAGAGCAGCAGCAGGGGGAGGGCGGCGCTGGCGTAGGCTAACACCAGCGTATTGATCATCGAAGCCAGGTGCGCGATGCCGATCTTCATGCTGCGGCGGTAGAGTTCGCCCCGCGAGAGGTCGGTGTTGGCGGCGGCCAGCTCGAACACCGTGACGGACTGCGCCAGCACTACGTCATCCAGCACGCCTGCGGCACCGATAATCATCCCCGCCAGGAGCAGCCCGCGCATCTCGATCCCCACACCCACGGCTTGCAAGAACATCGTTTCCTCGGAGCCGAAGCCGGTGAGATAGGCTAGCTTGGTCCATCCCACGGACAGCGCACCGGTGACGGCGAGTGCGGCGAGCATCCCCAGCAGCGCGGCGTGCCCGGTCGAATTCCAGCCCTGGATCAGGTAGAGCGTCGCCGCCAGGAGCAGAGCGGCTCCAGCGAGGCTCACCAGTGTAGGATCGCGGTGAGCCAGGATTTGCGGCATGATGAATCCGCCGATGAGCAGCGCGCTCAGGCCGAGGCCCAGGAGCGCGCGCAGCCCTTTGCCGCGTCCGATGCCCAGGGTAAGGGCGATGAACACTCCCACGATAACAGCGATTGGCACAAGCCGCACGTGGTCAGCTACCTGGAAGAACGTCTGCCCGTTGGGACGCCTGGAGACCATCACGAGGGCGCGTTGCCCCTTGCGGAACCGCACCGCATCCAACGCCGGCCCCATCCCGTTATAGCTGACGGTGATGGTCTGCCCCTGATATTCGCCTTTGGAGACGATTTCCAGTTCGAGTTCCTGAAAAACCATAATCAGGCCGTTCTCGTCGACGGTGGAATCCTCGTCGCCGACACTCAGCACCCGTGCCTGCACCGTCGATTCCAGCGCCGCGACCTGGGCGCTGTAGGGGATTTCCGGGCGGGTGATGTGCAGGACGATGATGAGTGCCGCGAGCGCGACGAGCAGCAGCACCGCTGCGCCTTCGAGGACGTAATGGATCACGCGACGTGTGTGTGATGATGATGGCATAGTTTTGTTGACCTCCGAAGCTATTATACCGCATTTAGTCTCTCAGTTCAGTTAGTCATGTAGTCTTTGTGCGAAATCATGTTCTGGCGTATAATATCAACGTAAGACTGCACGACTAAAGACTACGCGACTAAGGACTATCAGACCAATAGGAGGTATCACAATGGACGAATTGGTCAAGCTGGTATCAGAAAAGGCTGGGATTCAGAAGGGGCAGGCCAAGACCGCGGTGGAGACCGTGGTGAAGTTCCTCAAGGATAAACTGCCCGCGCCCATCGCCGGGCAACTCGACGCCGTGCTTTCCAACGAAGCCGTGATGGGCCAGGCGGGTCAACTCCTGGACAAGGGCATAGAAGGTCTTGGTGGTTTGCTCGGTAAGAAGAAGTAATGGGCGGCCTCGATGCGTTGATTAAACGGCTGGCGCAGGTCGCCGGATTGTCGGACGAGGATGCGCAGTCCGTGATTGAGACGGCGGTGGATTTCGTCAAGGAAAAACGTCCCGACAAAGCCGAGAAGATCGATGCGTCACTGTCGAACGAGAAAACCGCACAGCGTGCTGGCGATTTGCTCGCCAAACTCGTTGATAAGACCAAGCCGGATCAAACCTGACAGGTCTTCTAAGACCTGTCAGGTTTAGTGCTTTACCACGCCCAAATTGCCCACAGGCCGATCATCACCAGCCCGATGGAGAAGCGGGCGACGAACGCCCAACCCCAACCGAGCGCCATGCTCTTGGTGATGGCCCAAGCCTCGGCGCGATCCTGCCGGTAGCTGTATTCGGCGATGTAGAGCGCGAATAGCGTCGCCGCGATGCCGCCTGCCGGCGTGAGAAAGATACTGCCTACGAACCCGGCGATGAACGCCAGCGCGATGGACGTCCACCGCGCGCCGCCTTGCCGGGCCTTCCCGCTCATCAGGACGTTATCCACCGCCCACCCGATGACGGTCAGTACCGTGATGGCGGCGAAGAACCACACGCCGCCCCCGCCGAAGCCGAAGATGATGCCGTGAAGCAACACCAGCGCCCAGATCACCGTCACACCGGGGAAGATCGGGACGATCATACCTGCCAGCCCGATCAGCATCCCGAAGAGCATCAACAGCTTTACAACAATCTCCAACCAATGGGCCATACGTTTTCCTCCGAGATTGGACCACAGAGACATGGAGAGCACGGAGAAAAACTCCGTGACCTCCGTGTCTCTGTGTTAAGAATCGAACGCTATGCTTACGCTTGTAAAGCCATTGGAGTTGCAGGCAAGCGAATGTGCAAGTTGTGGAGTGTGGGAGATTGGGTGAACTTGACGGCAACCATACATTTGTTCATTGTACATTCGTGGCCGGCGTCCTGTTATCCCCCCGCGATCATATGCACCACGCGCACGTCCGCGTTATCCGGCACCGGCGTCGCGTCGTAGGCGTCGTGGCGCACAATTGTGCCGTTGATGACGACGATGATGTGCGGGAACGTGTACTTCATCGCCGCCAGCACGTCGCGCACGCTCATCCCTTCGTGCCAGGGGAGGGAGTGGCGTTTGTTGACGGTAATCATTGCAGTTATGGTTTTGGGATTGTGCGTTGTGGGTTTAGGGTCGTGGGTTTCTTACGCATAACCCACAACCCTAAACCCTCAACTATAGATGCTTTTCCACCACTTCAAGCACATCCGGGTAATCAATCCCCAACGCGCGCAATTTCTCCACCGTCGGTACACCGTTCTTCGTCCAGCCGCGGCGGGCGTAGACGGCGTCGATGAGGTGTTCGTACTGTTCGGTGCGGTGGGCGCGGTGGGCGGCCATTTTTTCTTCGAGCAACATTGTGGTGGGATCAAGGTCCAGCCACTCACGGAGTTGGTTGTCGTAACGCTCCTGGCGCGAGAGGTATTCGGCCTCCGTCACCGGCCCCATCGAGCGGTAGGGCGTCGCATCGTGCTCGCGCAGGCCCTTGCCCAGGCGGATGTTGAAGACGCGCTGGAAGTTGTAGACGCGCTCGGACATCGCGATGAAGTCGTCGGGTGTCACCTCGCGGCCCGTGACGCTGCTGAAGACGTCGACGTAGTTCTGGACGTGGCCCATGATTTTCGCCGGTTCGGGCGTGTAGGCATTCTCCGGCGGGATGACGTCGTTCCACAGCAGCTTGCAGAACCCGCACAGCCCAAACCACGTCCGCCACATTGGGAAGTAGTGCAGGGCTTCGGCTTTGTCCTCGAAGGTCGGGAGCTGGTTGTTCACCTGGTCCATAAAGATCAGCCATGCCTCGTCGTGTTGCGGGCCTTTGTTCGTCAGCCCGTAGCCGCCTTGCTGTGCCAGCGACTCCTTGGGGATGTACTCCGAATATTCCAGCCCCTTCGCTTCCATGCCGATGTCGTCCACGAACTGCGGGTCGGCCCCGAAGTGCTCGACGAAATACGCCTTCATCCGCCGTATCCCTTGCCCAAAGATCAGCCCGAAGCCCTCACCGCGCGCCATCTGGTGCAGCACTTCGAGTGCGGCTTCGGCGTTGCCGGGACGCAGCTCGAGACCGCCGGTCTTCTCCGAATTGAGCACGCCGGCCTCGTAACATTCCATCACAAACGCCATCGCCGTGCCGAAGGAGATGGTGTCGATGCCGTAGGCGTCGCAGTAGAAGTTGATCTCCAGAACGGCCCACGGCTCGAAGATGCCGCAGTTGCTTCCCACGCCTGCGATCGTCTCGTACTCCGGCCCGTCCACGATGACGCACTGGCCCTTGTACGGCCCGGTGCGCGCCTTGTAATTGTCCACAGCGTGCGCGCAGGCCATAGTACAGCCGTACCAGCAGCCGTCGGGCAGGCCTTGCGTGTAGCGCGCCTCCCACACGTCCCCGTTGATCTTTGGCGTGTCCGGGTGCGAACCGTAGCGGAAGTTGTGCACGGGCAGCAAGTCGTAGTCGTCCATAATTTGTACCAGGTACGATGTGCCCCGGTTGCGCATCCGGTTCTGCTCGGAGTCGTACGTCGTGATCTCCTTGCGCATCCGCGCGCCGGCCTGCGTCAGCCGGTCGAGATCGGCGGGATCGTTTGTGTCGCCTTTGAAGGGGGGCGTGCGCACGACCAGCGCCTCGATCTTCTTGTCGCGGAGGACGGTGCCGATGCCGCCGCGCCCGGCCTGTTTGTAGCGGAGGGCTTTGCGCCTGCGGTCGTAGAGGCTGAAGTTGAGGCAGCCCATCAGCGCGTGCTCGGCCCCGCGCCCGGCGGTGACGAATGACACGAAGGGCTTCTCCGCGTCATCCGGGGCGAAGTGTTCCAGCAGCCACGGTCCAAGTTCATGCGTGTCGGTGGGGCACTCATCCGGCGCTTCGATGACCTGTACCACGCCCGCCGGGCCATCGACGTAGACAATAATCTCCTTTTCGTTTTTCCCCTGCACTTCGATGGCATCCCACCCGGCAAATTTGAGATACGGGCCGAAGTGCCCGCCCGCGTTGCTATCGATGACGATTTCCGTGAGCGGCGAGATCGATGCGGCGATGGATTTGCCGGAACCGGGGTACTGGGTGATCCCTCCGCACGGCCCGGAGGCGATGACAATCTCGTTTTCCGGCGAGTCCCAGCGCGTGTCATCGTTGACGCCCTGCCAGAGCAGCCATAGATCGAACCCGCGCCCGCCTGTGAACTTCGCCTTCATATCCTCCGTGACCGGCTTCGCGGCGATCGTGCCATCCCCCACATTGACGTAAAGCGTCTGTCCCGTGTACCCGTGTTCGATGCCGGGGACGGTGTATGCAAACTCACTCAAAACGCGTAATGTGTCTTTCGACATCGTTCCCTCCTAAAAATAGTGATCAGGGATTGGTAATTAGGGATTGGGGATTAGGTGATGCTTACCCAATTCCTAATCCCTAGTCCCCAGTTACGAATTCCCTTCCGGTCTGTTGCCTTCATTCCTAATCTGTACTATATTTGAGCGTGGAGGATTTGACAATGTCAGAACGTCATCATATTGAACGCGAGATTTCCCCACTGGCGCGCGCCACGCGGGCGGCGATTCTGGGGCTGGCGTTTTTCGTGCGCATTATTTCGCTGGACACACAAGGGTTGTGGCGCGATGAAGTCGACCAGTGGCGCTTTGCCTTGCAGTCATGGGGCGAGATGTTGCGGAATTTCACCCGCGCGGGGTGGAATGGCCCGCTCTATTCACCGTTGATGCGGGTGTGGATCGCGCTGGCTGGCGATTCCGTCTTTGCGATGCGCTATTTCTCGCTCTTGTGTGGCGTGCTGAGTGTGGCGCTGCTTTACGTGCTGGTGAAGCGCCTGCTTGACGCCGCGACGTTCGACGAGGCTGCGGCGCAGTGGAGCGCGCTGTTGCTGGCGCTTTCACCGTACATGGTGTGGTACGCACAGGAGATTAAGATGTATACCTGGGTGCCAATGCTGGTGCTGCTCGCGCTCTACGCGCTGGATCGTGCCTGTACCCAGCCGAGTTGGCGTTGGTGGTTGACAGTATTGCTCACGACCACACTCGCCTTCTACAGTCACCTCCTGGCAGCTTTGCTCATCCCCGTAGAAGCGCTTTGGTTCTGGCTGCACCCTCGCCGGCAGAAACGCGCGTGGCGCGGTGGCGCGATCACACTGGCGCTGTTGACACTCCCTTATCTGCCGATGTTGCGCTGGATCGCACCGTTGCTGCTTGCCGAGCGCGAGACCGGCTACCCGGCCTATTCTCTGGGGCAAATGGCGACGACATTGTTCACCGGGTGGACGCTGGGTGTGGCGCAGAGTCTAACGCGCGATCCACTCCCGCTCTACATCATCCTGTTTCTGGGGGCGATGGTGTTGGTAGGTATAGTAGCGCTAGTGTTGCGTGACCGCATTGCGATGCTGGCTCGATTGTGGCTGTGGATGCTTGTCCCGCTGCTACTGTTGTGGTTGGTCTCGCTGCGCGGCCCGATCTTCACCGACCGTTATCTCATCTGGGCCGCCCCGGCCTTTTACGTGTTGGCGGGAATCGGCCTGGCGACGATCCACGATCTCTGGCGCTGGCTGATCGCCATCCTCTTACTCCATACGCTGGTGCTCAACGGTGTTGGACTCTATCGCCAGGCTAAAATCCCCATCAAACCGCAGTTCCAACTGGCGACGCGCGACATCGAAGCCTCCCGTGCGCCGAGTGAATTAGTGTTGTTCCAGATTCCCTACAACCACCACGTCACGCTCTACTACGCTGAAAGCTCGTTGGATCCGTGGGCTGAAGCGCCGTTTACCAACTGGCGGAAAGCGGATGGCAGTTATCATGTCTACATGCCGTATGTGGATGAGCAGATGCAGATGCTGACCTCCGGCTATTCCGGTGTATGGCTGGTCTATTCCGAGACTGCGCTTTGGGACGATCGGGAACTGGTCAAACAGTGGCTCGATGCTCACATGCGCCTGGTTTATCATCGCCCCTACGTGGGTGTGGATGTCTTCTACTACGTCGTGGATGCCCCTCCACGCTAGGAGCTAAATCGATGCTGCGCCGGCTGTTGAGACTTTTTCCGCCGGAAACCTTCGCCCCAATCCTGCTCGCCGTGATGGTGGGGTTGGGCGTAGGTTTGGGGATGGCGGTCTATCAATGGCTGCTGGATACGATCGGCGCGCTGGCGTTTGGGCCTGTGCAAGGCGTGTTCGGCTTCTTGGGACGTTACAGCATCATCATCGTCCCCGTAATTGGTGGATTGGTCGCCGGACCTCTGCTGCATTACTTCGCCCGCGAGACGAAGGGGCACGGTGTGCCGGAGGTGATGGAAGCGGTCGTGCTGCGTGGGGGACGGATTTCGCCGCAGATTGTGGTGAATGCCCTGGCCTCGGTGTTTACGATTGGACTGGGCGGGTCGGCGGGCCGGATCGCCCCTGTGGTGCAGATCGGTGCGGGGTGGGGATCGGCTGTGGGGCGTATCTTGCGCCTCTCGCCGGAGCGTTTGCGCAATCTGGTGGCCTGCGGTGCGGCGGCAGGCATTGCGGCGACGTTCGACGCGCCGATTGCCGGAGTCTTTTTTGCCCTGGAGGTGATCTTGGGCGAGATGGAGACGCGCGCGCTGGCGACGATTGCGGTGGCGTCGGTCACGGGGAGCGTGGTTGGGCGCTACTTCTTCGGCGACCGAGCCGTTTTTCCGATTCCCGGTTACGCCCTAGTGGACACAGCCGAACTTCTGCTCTACGTCGGTCTGGGATTCGCCGGTGCGCTCGTCGGCGTGCTCTTTGCTCACATGCTGGAATGGGTGACGCGTCTTTTCCGTCACTGGCATTTCCCGGAGGTCTTTGAACCGGCGTTGGGTGGGCTGACGGTTGGGCTGCTGGCGGTTTTCTTTCCTCAGGTCTTGGGGATGGGTACCCAGACCATCGAGACGGCACTTCGTGTTGGATTCCCCTGGCATTTGATGCTGGCCTTGTGTTTCGTGAAGATCGTGGCAACGTCGTTCACATTGGGATCGGGGGGTGCGGGCGGCATTTTCGCCCCTGCATTGTTCATCGGTGCGATGCTTGGGGGCGCGTATGGTGCGCTGATCCATCGCTTGTTGCCGGATGTGGCGTCGGCATCGGGCGTTTATGCGCTGGTCGGTATGGCGACGGTGTTTGCCGCCGCCGTCCGCGCGCCGATCACCGCTGTGCTGATTATCTTCGAGATGACGCGCGATTACCGCATCGTGTTGCCCTTGATGCTGGCGACGGTGCTCAGTGTCGTCGTGGCCTCGCTGCTGGAGACGGAGAGTATCTATACCAAGAAACTGGTCAACGAAGGCATTGATCTCCGCGCGTTCCGCGAATTCAACGTGATGCGCTCGATCAGTGTGGAGGAGGCGATGACGCCACGGTCTGCATTGACGACGGTGGCCATGACGAGCTCCCTACGCGAGTTGGAGCAGCTCTTCGAGAGAACGAGAGCGCGCGGCTTTCCGGTTCTGGACGCACAAGGCGCTTTGTACGGTCTCGTGACCTTTGCTGACTTCCGGCATGGGCAGCAGATCGAGGAGTGGAAAGAGCGTTCGGTGGCGGATATCTGTACCACTGATCCCCAGGTCGTATTCCGCGACGAAAATCTCGAAGATGCCTTGCACGCCTTCGGGGTGACGGGCGTTGGACGCATTCCGGTGGTGGCGCGCCAAAACGCGAGACGACTGGTTGGCTTGTTGCAGCGCGAGGATGTTATCCGCGCGTATGCGCGCGCCACGCATGATCTCGAGGAGCGGCGGCGACGGGCCGAGTTGTGGCAGATGCAGCGCGAATCCAAAGCGCGCCTGGTGACGTTCACACTACATCGAGGGGATGCAGCGGCAGGGAAAAAACTCGCCGAACTATCTCTCCCGCAGGAATGTCTGCTGGTGTCGATACGTCGCGGCGGGCAGACGTTGGTGCCGCGCGGCGAAACGCGCCTGCTGGCAGGCGACGAGGTTGTCGTTATGACGGCGCCGTCCTACGATGAGGTGATCCGCGCAGCGCTTGCACAGGGCGTGACCTCGTCACATACCTAGCGCCTAGGGAATGCACAACACCTGCTGGGAATGGATAAGATGCAGATTGTAGATGCGGTTGACCCGGGCGATATCCCAAATGCTGGCGCCGTACTTCAGCCCGATGGTGGTGAGGGTCTCATGAGGTTGGACGGTGTGGTAGGCGCGGCATCCTGGCGCGGGGGTGGGGACCGGTGCGGGGATGAGGCTAGGGGCGAACTGCCGTTCTGCTGTCGGGCCGGGCGGGACTGTCCACGGGGCATATGGGATCGCCAGATGGTTGCTGGCGTGAATCCGGCGTGGATTGATCGTGGGATTGCACGCCACGACCGCATATGGATTGGTCGCGTAAGCGCGCGCGATGGCGTAAAGCGACTCGCCGCGTTGGACGATGTGGTACCCCTGGACACTAACGCAGTCCACACCGAGGCTTTGCGCTGTGATAGGTTGTGCTGCGGCAGTTGCCTGCGGGGTTGCTGTTGGTGGAACCGGTGTGGAAGTCGGAGGCACTGCTGTTGGTGAAAATGGAGTGGGGCTGGGGCCATCTACGCTGCCGGCCTGTACGGTGATTTGCGAACCCAGGAAGCTGCACCCGATCCCATTGCCACCTTGATCAGACAGGAACAGATCGTCTATCCTGATGTCTGTTTGCCCGCTGCCTATACCCTTGAAGGTGATGCGCGCCAGCGCACCTCCGCCATTTGAGGGGGGATTGGGGGAGACTTGCTGCATAATGTACTCGATTCTGCCGTCAGCGACAGCGTTGGCGCCCTCCATTCCGCCGCTTAGAAAGTCACCTGTCGTAATCTGCGTGCCGGGCCTGTTTGGATCAGCATCCACTACTTCGAGCAGATTGGGATCGAACGTGATAAATATCTCGGCGCCGTAAAGATTGGCGACGTTCTCCACCTGCACTGTTATTTCAATGCTTTGCCCTACACTGATGGCCGCTTCGCCTGGGACAAGTTTGACCTGCGTTGAACTTTGTGCGAAAGCGCTGCTGGCACATACGGCGATGATGACAAACGCTAGCGTCGTACTTATCCACTGGCTGTGCCGTACTTGCTGCCTTCCAAGGTGAGATTTCGTCTTGTGATCCTTCATCGTGCCTGTCCTCCTTTGACGCCTCGATGAAAATATCATTGTTATTATAAGATATTTTTACAAAAGTGTAAACTATTGGGCGCTGTGTAGGCGCGGTCGAGACCGGCCCGAGCGGCTTCCAATACTGCGCAACTATGCCCATACTCTTGTCTTTTCTTGAAAGCCGGGTAAAATGCACTCACGAGTCACTGTTGGAGAATAAGATGCCAATTACCTATAGCGAATTACATCAGGAACTTCTAGAACAGAAGCGCCACCTTATGACGCAGTTGGAAGCGACCGCGCGCGCTGTTCGCGAGGATGGGGTGGGATACAGCAATCACATGGCCGACGTTGGCACGGAGGTCTTTGAGCAGGCGCGTGATGTGTCTCTGGCGCGCCAACTCAAGCGTTCCCTGGAAGACGTAGAGCGCGCTTTGAGCAAATTCGACGACGGCACCTTCGGTATTTGTGAGAACTGCGGGACCATTATCGAGCTCGCTCGCCTGGAGGCCTTGCCCTCTGCCCGTCTGTGCATGCATTGCCAGTCTCGTCGCGAAGGGAAGCGATGACCGTTGCGGCTCGCGGCCGCCTCCTGTTGTGGGGAGGAGCGGCGTTTGTTGTGGTGCTCGACCAGCTTTCTAAGTCATGGGTCGTGGGTCATTTGCCTGCCTATACCCCGGTGGATTGGATTCCCCAACTCACCTCTTTGTTTTCGTTTACCTTTGTTAAGAATACCGGCGTCGCTTTTGGCCTTTTTCCACAGTTGGGCGGCCTCTTCACCATCCTATCCGCGCTTGTGATCGCCGGCATTCTTGTTTTCCACCGTATCATTGCCGAGAGCGATTGGTGGATGTATGGCGGTCTGGCATTGGTGACCGGTGGTGCGCTCGGCAATCTCATCGACCGCTTAGCACGCGGTTACGTCGTTGATTTCATCGACGTAAATTTCTGGCCGTTCCGCGAGTGGCCTGTTTTTAATGCTGCGGATTCGGCGATTGTGATTGGCGTGGCGGTTTTGCTACTCGATGCTTTTCTCCTCGGCGAAAGAGAGGTTGTCACTGATGCCGTCGTTTGAACGCGCGGTTGTAGAAGCGCGGATGCGGCTAGACCAATTTCTGGTGCGAACCTGGCCTGAGTTGGACCGGCACTCTGTGCGTGAGAAGGTGCGTGCGGGGCAAGTGCTCGTCAACGGGCAGCCTGCCTCGAAGGCCGGACAGTACGTCGAGGTTGATGACGAGGTCGCTGTTAGCGGCGTCGCTGTTAGCGGTGTCGCTGCGGACATTGCCGCTGAAGGTGAACCGTCCTCGCTCGGTGTGAGTGTGCCGGTGCCGGCGCTGCCGCTGCCGGTGTTGTACGAGGACGAGGCTGTGCTCGTTGTCGAGAAACTGGCCGGCGTTCCTGCGCATCGCGCATCCCGTTCTATCCACCAACAAGCACAACAGACGTTAGCGCAGCAGTTGGCCACCCTCTACCCATCGCTGGCGCACGTCGGCGGTGCCGGCCGTGCCGGCATTGTGATGCGGGTTGAGACGGAGGTGTCTGGTGCAGTGTTGGTCGCTAAGGATGAGGCAAGCTATCACCAGTTACAGCGCCACGTCAAACATGCTCAGGTAGAACGCATCTACTCCGCGCTGGTCGAAGGACGTTTGACCGGCCAGGAGGTGATCGATCAGCCTATCGGCAATGTGAAGCGCGCCCGCCGGAGGTTGGCCGTCGCGCGGGAAGGGCGTCCGGCACGGACGGCTTATCGCGGGCAACAGCATTACAAAAACGAAAACCGCGACTACTCGTTGCTAGAAGTACAGCCACAGACCTCTCGTCTGCACCAGATTCGCGTCCACCTTTCGTGGTATGGCTT
>JBNGDO010000027.1:0-42093 GCA_049975385.1 Anaerolineae bacterium
CTAAATGCCAGTTATGGCTTTACTGAATATGGCTTTGAACCAGCAAACGAACCTAATGTTGAGTGGTATGAAGGTTCGGGTACAAGTATGCCGCGCAGTAGTATCGTCGCTTGGCAAGAAATGGATGCCTATTTTGCCGCCGTTTATGACTGGGCACATACATACTATTCAGGAATCAATGTGCTTACCCCACCTATGGGACAAGGTGCATTAGCAGAGAATATGAATCTTAATGGCTGTGCGCCGATGGGATTAGATGAAGACCCGACAAAAAGCGGATATGATTATATGCAAGTAACCTATGGTACAAAGAATGATGGCGTAAATTGGCATAACTACTGGATTGAAGGGAAAGAGATATACAATTTTTGTGAAAATGGTGGTCAACATGTCTCCATTTATTTTCCTTCATGGCTACGTGATGCAATTCGTAACGGACAGAGACCTGTGACGATTAGCGAAGCTGATTTAGCCTCACCTGGGCAAGGAATGGGGAACCCAATAATAGATAAAGATGCAGACCCTGAGTTGACAGCCGATTCAATTCGTCACTTCTTTGCTTCAGAATGGGAATTTGGGATGTCACATTATGGCGTACATGCGGTAACTGTTTCTTGGTTATTAACGGATAATTCAGGCACAACTGAGCATGATTGGCATAAAGCCTATTTGGAAGACAATGCTGAACGGGCTTGGTTCAAACCATGGTATACAGAAAGTGAAAGTTGGCCTTAAAAATAGCTATTCCCTGCCGCCCAACATCGGTTGCGGCGGACGCGGCTTAGGCGCCGCCCACCGGAGGGGCCACGCGCTCTAGCGGGTCTGCTCTCGACGGGGTTACGCCGCAGCCGCCGCGCCGCTGAATCCTACCGTTAGCCAACCTCTTTGAGAATCAGAAATGCCAAAAGATAGAGTAAATGACCACCAAAGTTGGTGGTCATTTACTTTACCGCCACGCATGCTCCACGCTTATCAATACGGGTAATGACAACCCCGCGCGCGAAGCGATTATTCTTGAGATGCGGCGCATCGAGCAATCCGCTCGTCACCGCCCGCGCCAGGGTCGCCGGATCGGTCAGCGGATCACCAACGCCGGGTTCAGCCAACGCCTCTATTTGTGCCAGCATCGCCTCGGCCTTGCGGATCAGCTCATCCTTGCGTACCTGCACCGCCGGATCGGCCGTCATATCCGGCTGGCCGCGCAATGCGTTGTCGATGGCCCGCCGCGCCATCGCGCTCGCGGCAATGATGTCCTCGGCGGTGGCGGCGTGATGCGCCTCCGTGTGCCCCACGATGTGCACGATGTGCGGCTTGAGCGCCATCTGCACGTAGATGCTCGCCGCCAGGTGCGCGCGCGCCGCGTCGTCGTTCAATGGGTAGCTCAACAGGCCCGTGCGCGTCTGCTTCCAGATGCGGAAGTCCGGCCCAGCCAGCGGCGCAATCAGCTCGAGGATCGCCAGCATCTTCGCCAAATCCATCGCATCCGAGAGGCCTGGCGGGCTGTTGAACATCAACTGCGCGATGTAGTCGCGCGCGCCGAACGCCTTCGCGTTGTACGCCGAAAGATACCCCGAGACGACCGAGACCACGTCCGGCGCGTCACGCATCCCCCAGTGGTGCGGCTCGTTCAGTTCGACGGGGATGTCGCGCGCGCCATACCACGCCATCACCTGCTGGTGCTCGCGGATGGAGCCTTCCAGGTCCCACGGCCCGCGCCCGTCCATCTGGTTGAACCAGAAGATGGGGATGGCGCACCAGGCGATGTCGATCGTCTCGACGTACATCTCCGCCAGGCGGATGAAGTCGTCGGTGCCGGAATAGGTGCGCAGCAGCGGATAGTTGCCGCAGCGACTGGCCTCGTAGAGCGCGCGGTAGTCGTCGGCGGAGCGCACTGGCACGCCGCCGGCCCCCTTGCGCCGCACGTCCTGGCGCTCCGGGTGGAAGAAGTTCGCCTGCGCGTCCTGGTCGATGCCCAGCGAGATCACGTCCAGCGCGTGGGCATCGGCGATGGCAGCAATCCCCTCCACCGTCGCTGCCATGGTCGGCAGACCGAAGTGGTGGCGCAGGATGGGGTACGGTGCTTTCCAGGCGATGCGCTCCACCGTCGTCTGTGGGAAATCCGCCGCCGTCGTGTCCGCAGCGGTCTGTCCCTTGAGGTACGCCAGCACCGCGTCCGGCGGCTCAGTCCCGTCGAAGACCTGCTCGAAGAAACCAATCGCCTGCGCCCGTTCGGCCACCGGCGGCGTGCCACCGAAGGCGAAGCGCACGCCCGCGCTGCGCAGATCGTCCGCCGCCTCCGCGAAGTCGCCTAGCAGCCGCTCGCCGGTCTCCGGCGTCAGCCGGTACGAAACGCCGACGAGGTCCGCCTTTTCGCGCCGCGCCGCGTCCAACAGCGCCTCAATCGAAACCGCCGGGCCGAGGAAGACCGTCCGCCAGCCCGCCGCCTCCGCCAGCCGCAAAAAGTTCATCACGCCGGCCACATGCACACACTCCCCCAGCGCCCCCGCAACGACTGTTTTCATTCTTCACCTCTCCGTAACTGGTAATCGGTAATCGGTAACTTGTAATTCGTAATTCGTAATTCGCTCTATCTCTCCCCCGTCTCCACGTAGTGGTGCAGTTCCGACACCGACATCCCCTTGATCCCCAGGCGTTCCAACGTACGCCCTCTGCGCCAGTAATCCGTCGCGTGGACGACGTTCGCCAGCTTCACAATGGAGTGAATGGTATCCGTGTCAACGCCATATTGGTGCCCGATAAAGGCAATAGGCACCAGACTGCAAGGCACATCCTCGAAGATGTAACGGTGGTGCAAACGATTGGGCGCTTTGATACCCCCGTAGCCGGGATTGGCCTGCATCGCTTCGTAGAGATTGTCGCCGAGCGCGCCATAAGCGCGTTCGAGCCATTCCTCTGCCGTCTGCGCGCGAATCCCCAGTGCAGACGCGACGGTCACGCGCTCCCGATCCAGCGCCGCCAGCACCCGCGACGTGGATGGCGTGACCCCGTCCATATAGAACTGGAAATCGCCCTGTCGTGCCTCAATCCATCCGGCGTTGAGCAACGTCAACGCGGGATGAAAGATCGCGCCCATATTGTTCAAACCGGTATAGAGCACGTTTTTGGCTGGGATGAACTGCGGGTAGACCTCTGAGAGCAATGCCAACGCCTCTTGGGTGCGCGTTGCCGGAAGCGCCGAAACTGGCACCGAGAACTTGGTGCGAAAGATATGTGCTTCCGATGGACCAGTACTACGCGCCGCAAAGAGGAAAGTCTCCGCCTCACAAATGATGGGATTACAATTACAGTTGCCTTCGATGAGCGCCTGTTTGAACTCCAACGTCCCGCCGGTGCGTCCAGGGTGCAACACGACGATGTGATCATCACGCAGGTAGGGTGCGGACTCTAGCGCAATGTCCCGGTGTCCCGAAGCAGGAACAACCACCATCACCAGCTTAGCCTCGGCCAACGCCTCATTTATGTCAGTAGTAACCGCGTGTAACGGAGCGAAAACAACACGACCATCTTCCAACCGCAGTTCGATGCCCTTGCGCATATCCACGACCTCGATTCTGTCGTAGGTGCGATTGTACAACGTGACGGCAAACCCGCGCGAGGCCATCTCCGCGGCCATTGCCTTGCCGCCATGTCCCGCGCCGATAACAGTGATCCGTAATGTGTCCTTGTTCATATGTCCCTCCTTAGACAAACCGATTGGGTTTTTTCATCCAACCGTGGCGAACCACAGATGGCAATTTGTTTAGAAGCAGGCGTAGTGCACTTTCCCAAAGTGCGACGCGGCTGTTTTGATCAAGTTCGGAAATCGCTATGCTTAAAAATCGATGGGGCTTCCCCGAAGTGGTCTTTAGCAAAGGAATTCTACACCACTTTGGGGAAGGTGTCTAGTCAATGCGCGCCTGCGGCAAGCATCTGATGTAGAAGCCTGCCCTTGCACAAAAACAAACTTGTGATATTTGTATGTTTCATCTTGTTCCTTCATCGTATTTGCGCCTGTATAAGACCGATGAAGATATGCGATACGTGTGCGATAACTTCGCAACGCAGGTAACATCGGCAAAGTTTTACTACCTTAAAGAGGAGGCAACCCATGGTCGAGAACGCAATTACCATCCGCATCGGCGGCGAGGCCGGGATGGGACTGGAATCCAGCGGCGCGGGCTTCGGCAAAGCGCTGGTGCGGGGCGGACTATATGTCTTCGGCGTACCGGACTTCTATTCTCGCATTCGCGGAGGACACAACTTCTTCACACTTCGCATAGCCGATCAACCACTTTACACCATCGACGATCCGGTCCACCTGTTACTGGCCCTGGATATGGAGACGGTCCGCCGCCACATGGCTGACGTGATCTCCGGCGGCGCCATCGTCTATGAAGACGATGAGACGCTGCCCGACGATCTCAAACGCGACGACGTCCTCTACATACCCGTCCCGTTGACCGCACTGGCGAAGGAGTTAGGCGGAGCGGAAGTCATGCGCAACACGCTGACGTTGGGCGTCGCCATCGGTCTGCTGCACTTCGACCAAATCCATGTCGAAAGCGTCATCCGCGACAACTTCGCCAGCAAAGGGGACGCCGTCATCGACGGTAACCTGCGGCTCATCGCCAAAGGTATGGAGTTGGCCGCGCCATACGAAGCCGACTATCCCTTCCGTGTGACCGCCATCCCCGATGCGCCCAAGCGCCTTTTCCTCAACGGCACCGAAGCGTTCAGCATGGGGGCGCTGGCGGGAGGATGCCGCTTCGTGAGCGGTTACCCGATGACGCCGGGATCGCCGGTGCTGATCTGGTTCGCCCAACACGCAGCCGACTACGGCGTCGTGGCCCGGCACGTGGAAGACGAGATCTCGGCGATCAACATGGCTATCGGCGCGGGGATGATGGGCGTGCGCGCGTTAGTTCCGACGTCCGGCGGTGGGTACGCCCTGATGGTTGAGGGCACCGGTCTGGCAGGCATGAGCGAGACCCCCGTGGTGATCTACAATGCGCAGCGCCCCGGCCCGGCGACCGGCCTTCCTACCCGCACAGAACAGGCCGATATGCTCTTTATGATGTTCGCCTCTCAGGGCGAGTTCGCCCGCGCGATGCTGGCGCCGGGCACACCCGCCGAAGCCTTCCACCTGGCGTGGGAGGCCTTCAACATGGCAGAGCGCTACCAAACGCCAGTCATGGTCCTCAATGACCAGTTTCTGGCCGATAGCTTCTGGACGCTGGAACCCGACGCGTTGGACTTCGATGCGGTCGCGTTCGACCGTGGCGCGAGGCTCACCGACGCCGACCTCGACGCGCTGACCGAACCGTACCAACGCTACAAGATCACGCCATCCGGCGTCTCGCCACGCGCAATTCCCGGCCACCCTAACGCCATCTTCATGACCGAAAGCAACGAGCACGATGAGAGTTCGGCCATTCGCGAAAACCCGCAGATCCGCACCGCCCAGCAAAGCAAGCGCATGCGCAAGGGCGTAGGAATGCAACAGGAGATCCCCGATCCCACGTGGTACGGCCCCGAAGACGCCGAAATAACGCTCGTCTGCTGGGGGTCCACCTACGGCCCAACCCGTGAGGCCGTGGACCGGCTCAACGCACAGGAAGCGGGGAAAGCCAATCTGCTGCATTTCAGCGGCCTGGAACCCTTCCCGCCCGGCGGTGAAGCCGCGTTGCGCCGCGCGCGCAAGCGCATCGTGGTGGAGGGCAATTACACCGGACAGTTGGAATTACTCATCCGTATGCGCACCGGATTGACGATGGACGGTGCAGTCCGCCGTTTCGACGGGCGACCCTTCCGACCTCAGTATATCCTGGATGGCCTCAAGGAGGTGCTCTAATGGTTACACGCGATGATTACAAAGGCGATATCCGCCCCACCTGGTGTACAGGGTGTGGCGATTACGGCATCCTGACGGCGTTGACCCGCGCTCTGGTCGAGCAGAACATCCCGCCCCATGAAGTGATCGTCGTCAGCGGCATCGGCTGCGGGAGCAAAATAGCGCAATACGCGCACATGAACGGTTTTCACACCCTGCATGGACGTCCCTGGCCCATCGCCCAGGGGATCAAGATAGCAAATCGGGATATGCGCGTCGTCCTCGTCCACGGGGATGGCGATGGCTACGGCGAGGGCCTGGGGCACTTCGCCCACGCCATCCGCCGCAACCCCCACGTCACCGAACTGGTGCAGAACAACAAAATCTACGGGCTGACGAAAGGCCAGTTCTCCCCCACCAGCGAGCGGGGCAAGCGTACATCGACGACACCCTACGGCTCGATAGAGAAACCGGTACAACCGCTGGCGCTCGCGATCACACACGGCGCGAACTTCGTCGCGCGCGGGTATCCCGGCGATATCAAACACCTGGTCTGGCTCATCGGCGAGGCGCTGGAGTGGCCCGGGTACGCTTTGGTGGACATCCTCCAGCCGTGCGTATCCTTCAACCGCGAGCGCGCCTACGATTACTACAGGGATCGCGTCTACAAATTGGAGGACGACGAGGCCTACGACCCGGCGAACCGCACTCTGGCGTGGGAACGCGCCCATGAGTGGGGCGACCGCATTCCCACCGGCATCTTCTACCGTGGCGAAGCGGTGCCGGGGTCCGAGGGCCTCGATCCCGTGCTGAAGACCGGCGGCCCGCTCAACAAGCGCCCGCTGACCAAACTCACCGGCGCGCAGATCGGCGCGCTGATGACGGAAGTCAGCTAACAATGACCGGCTTCTTCGCAGGCCCGGAATACACCGGTGCGCCGTTCGTGCTGTTCGGGACGGCGCACCTCATTGGATTGGCGCTGGTGGCGCTTGCCAACGTGGCGCTGTTCGCCATCCGCGACCATGCCGGCGCGACGCAACATTCGCTACGGCCTGGCGATTTTCCTCGTCATCAACGAATTCGCCTGGCATCTGTGGAACTGGACGACCGGCCAATGGACGGTCCAGACGATGCTGCCACTGCACCTGTGCAGCGTCCTGGTCTGGCTGAGCGCCTACATGCTGGTCACCAAAAACCGCACCATCTACGAATTCGCCTATCTGCTCGGCATTGCCGGCGCGTTGCAGGCCCTGCTCACGCCCGACGCGGGCATCTACGGCTTCCCGCACTTCCGCTTCTTCCAGGTCATCCTCTCGCACGGCGCCATCGTCACCGCCGCGCTCTACATGACCATCGTCGAAGGCTTCCGCCCCACGTGGGCGTCGGTGCGGCGTGTGTTCGTGGGCAGCTACCTCTATATGATCAACGTTTGGGTCATCAACGACCTGATTGGCAGCAACTACCTCTTCATCGCCCACAAACCGGAGACCGCCAGCCTCCTGGACGTACTGCCGCCCTGGCCCGGCTACATCCCCATCATCATCGCCCTCGGCGTAACCTTCATCCTGCTGTTCTACCTGCCGTTTGCGATTAAGGACGCACGATGCAAAATACAAGCTCGTCAGCAGATTTAGCAGATTGTGTCCGAGCGAACTAAAAATCTGCTCAATCCGCGTGCAACCTGGTTGCCCATCTGCTGACAGATAAACAATGAACGAATCACCCGCATTTGTCATCCGCGACCTGCCCATCCACGGCGAACTCATTCTCGCGCCGCTGTCGGGCTACAACGACCAGCCCTTCCGCCGCCTGTGCCTGGAATTCGGCGCGGCGCTGGTCTACACCGGCCTGCTCTCGGCGAGCGCCATCCTCTACGGCTCGCAGCGCTCGGAGGAAATGCTGCGCTTCCATCCCGACGAACACCCACTGGCCTGCCAGCTCTTCGGCAGCGACGCCGATATGCTGGCGCAAGCCGCGCGCGCCGTCGAACCATTGGGCATCGACGTGCTCGACTTCAACATGGGCTGCGCCGAACCGAAGATCGTCAAGGGCGGGCACGGGGCCGCGCTGCTCCAAGACCCGGCGCACATCGGGCGCATCATCGCGCGCCTCGTCCACACCGTGCGCGTCCCCGTTACCGGCAAGATTCGCCTGGGATGGGACGCCGCATCGCGCAATTACCTCGAAGTCGCCCACATCCTGGAAGACAGCGGCGCGGCCATGATCGCCGTCCACGGGCGCACTGCCGAACAGCAATACACCGGCCTCGCCGATTGGGACGCCATCGCCGAGATCAAGCAGGCCGTGCACATCCCCGTCCTCGCCAGCGGCGACGTGAAGCGCGCCGCCGACATCCCGCGCATCCAGGCGCACACCGGCTGCGACGGCGTGATGATCGGGCGCGCCGCCATCGGCAACCCGTGGATCTTCTACCGCCCCGAGGGGCGCGCCCGCGACCTGCCCGACGTTCCGTGGGCCGAGCGCGCGCCGGTCATCCTGGAGCACCTACGCCGGATGGTCGACTTCCACGGCGAGTATCTCGGTCTCCGCCGCTTCCGCAAACACCTGCGCCGCTATCTGACCAACACAGGCATGAGTCGCCAACAGCGCCGCGCTTTCCTGCACTGCGAGGATTTCGGAACGTTCACGGCTTTGCTGGAGCGCGTTGCAGACGTATAATGCGGGAAACTGGCTTATCAGGCTTCAGGCGTCCCTACAGGACGCGAAAAGGCACCCCAGCAAGCAGGCCATCAATGACCTGCCGACCATCAAACGTCCCTACGGGACGCGTATTTCCTGTCCCGTAGGGACATTTGAAAGTTGCCCGGCGCTTGAGCGCCGGGAGCAAAGTGTCCCTTCTCTCCCCGTCCCGTAGGGACGGCTGAACTTGGTTCAGAACTTGCGCCAACGCACATTGCCAGATTAATTTCTTAGCCTTCATAAGTCAGTTCTTTATTCACTGATCCCCTACAAGGAGAAACGCGCATGAAAATCATCACCCCAACCGCACCTGAGAACGTCGCCTGGGAAGGCGAACTGGCCCCATTGGGCGCAACCTACAGAGGAGCGGCGCTGCTCCCCAGGGTCACGGTGGGCGCGCCGGTCTGGTGGCCCGCCGAGGAGGCGTTGGACCTCAAAACCGGCGCGGCCTGGGCGCCACCGGCGGGCGACCATCGTTACACGCTGGTGCGGCTGGCGTGCACGCTGCATCCGGCGGAGGATGCCCGCACCCGCTACACCTCCGTTACGCTGAAAGCCTACCTGCGTCCCCGCCAGGGCGCGGGCCGCGTGACCGCCCACGATCTCTACCCGCAGCGCGTCGCCATCGAGACGAAGGACAAGGGGACGTTCACCCTGGGGCCGGAACTGAAATTCGGCGAGGCTGAACTTTCCGTGCTCGGCATCGGCGCGGAGATCGAAATCCCCTGGGCCTTCCCCGTTATCGAGGGCTACGGCCTGGGCGAATCCGCCCCCTACTGGCGCTTCCTGCCGCACACCGGACGGCCGCTCGGCGGCTGCCAGAGCGTCTACCTGGTGACGGACGCGCCGCAGGACGCCGAGGGTGTGCGCCTGTGCGTCGAGCTGACCGCCGGCGTGGAGACGCGCTACGGCCTCTTCCGCGCAAGCCTGAGTGAGGAAGCGCAAGCGCATACCTGCGCGGTGGTGGGGTAAAACCAGATCAAACGCTTGGTGCGCGGGCGTTGACGCCCGCGACCTGTACCAGTACCACTGCGAAAATCTGACGGACACCCGGGTGATGTAGAAAAGTTGCATATTTCGGATTTACGTGTTACCCTTATCAGTGAAAGTGGCGCAAAGGGCCAAAGTTTAACGCAACCAAGGCTCACGCAAACGAGCGGAAATCCACCGCAGAGCACGCAGGGAGCGCAGAGAGTTTAGGTAGACTCAGCGTTCTCGGCGACCTCTGCGGTGAAAAAAAACCATCCGTGCGTAAATCTTACCAACCTATAGGGAGGCAAAAAACGATGAACCTGTTGAAGAACCCCAATTTCGACGAAGGCCACCACCATCAGGACAACATTCCTGAAATTGTGGTGCCCGACCATTGGCATCTCTACTGGATCGACAATGCCGTTTTTCCAGGCGCCAGTACCATCGCCTACCGCCCGGAATCGGTGGTATGGAATATCCAAACGGCTCCCCCGCACGAGCGCGCCCTCTTCTTCCTGAGCGGGGACTATTGCTGGAAAATATTCAAGGCCAACGCCCCCGTTTACTATGCCGCGACGCAGCTTGTTTCCGGCCTCACGCCGGGCGCAGTCTATCGTTTCAACGCCAAGGTTTACCCCGACATCGTGAGCGGCCATTCAGGCGGCAAGAAAGTCCGCCCGGGCGACATCTGGGCCGCCGAGGCCCGCGCGGGCTGGAGCGCGCCGGACACCCCATGGCCCCGCGCCGAAGACGGCGACGTAAACTGGAGCGAATGGTTCAACATGCACAACCAGAACTTCGTCTACGGAGCGTACAACGACGTGTGGGTGGAATTCACCGCGCCCGCCGGCGGCGAAGTGCGCGTCTGGGTGGAGTGCAAGGCCAAGTGGGGCTTCGAGAACAACTGGTTCATGGATTCTTTTTCCCTGGAACAGGTCGGTGGTGAACCGGAACCGCCCCCTACACCGCCTGTGCCACCGGTGAAACCGCCCACCCCGCCCATACGACCCCCGACGCCGCCTGTAGAACCGCCCGTCCCATCCGAGCGCGGCGCGCCGAGAGAGCAATACGCGCGCACCTACATCCTGCTCCCGCCAACCCTCTCGCCGGAAATGGCCCAGGTTGCCTTCAAAGTAGCGCTTGCGCACCGCGCGACGATCGGCTTCTCGGCGGACGACGCCGGCATCGGCGACCTGGATTCGCGCCGGGTGATTTGCGTCAGCCCGGAGAGAATCGGCACCGGCCTGGATCAGGTCTGGTACGACACGTACTATCCCGGCGTGGTCTTCAAGCCAATCGCGGCCACCAGCGCAGCCGATCTGGAGAAGAAATTGGAGGCTTTGTTCTAGCACGGGACGAGCCTTGGAAACTTTGCCTGTAACACGCAGCCGCCCGATTAAGCGTCGGGCGGCTGTAACTTAACACAAAGCCACCAAGTCACAAAGTCGTATAAGTTTTCCTTTGTGTCTTGGTGTCTTGGTGGTTCATTTTCTAAGAAGAGGAAACGTTTAATGGATTCTACTAAAACCCGCATAACGATCGAGGACGTTGCAACCTACCCCCTGCCGGGCATGGCGATCCCCAACACGTTCGCCTTCAGCCCCGATGACAAACGGCTCACCTACCTCCACAGCGCCGAAGGGACGCTCACCCAGCAGCTCTACGCCTGCGACCCGGAAACCGGCGAGTCCTGGCAATTGGTCACGCCGCCGGGCGCGGGCGATCAGGAGCAGACGTTGTCGCTGGAAGAAAAGCTGCGCCGCGAGCGCGCCCGCTCCCTCGCCGTGGGCGTGACGCGCTACGCGCTGGCAAAACAAGGGTTCCGCGTACTCGTGCCGCTCAAAGGCGGCATTTACGTGCAGGACGACGACGGCGCAGACGACGCCGCAGACAGCGCAGGCGAAGCTCCACTCCACTGCCTCGTGAGTGCGGACGGCGCGCCCGCCCTCGATCCACAATTCTCGCCGGACGGGAACGCCATCGCCTACGTGAAAGACGCAGAACTTTACGTCGTTTCCGTTGAGGGCGGCGATCCGGTGCAAGTGACCGAAGGCGCGCGCGGTACCGGGCGCACGCACGGCCTCGCCGAGTACATCGCGCAGGAAGAGATGGGCCGCAGCCACGGCTTCTGGTGGTCGCCCGATAGCCGCTCGCTGGCCTTCACAGAGGTGGACGAGACGCACATTCCCATCTACCGCATCGTCCACCAGGGGCAGGAGCGCACCGGCGAGGGCGCGCAGGAAGATCACCGCTACCCGTTCGCGGGCCAGGCCAACGCGAAGGTGCGGCTGGGCGTCGTACCCGTCAGCGGCGGCGCGCCGGTGTGGATGGACTTGGGAAGCGATGACGACATCTACCTCGCCCGCGTCCAGTGGCAGCCCGATGGCCGCCTCATCGCGCAAATCGAGAACCGCGAGCAGACCGAACTGCGGCTGCTGCGCTTCGACCCGCAGACCGGCACAGGGCAAACGCTCCTCACCGAAACCAGCGACGTGTGGATCAACCTGCACGATCTATTCAGATCGCTCGAGGACGGGCGCTTCGTGTGGGCCTCGGAGCGCACGGGCTTTCGTCATCTGTATTTGTACGCCGAGGATGGGAAGCTCATCCGCCAACTGACGGATGGCGCGTGGATGGTGGACACGCTCGCCGGCATCGACGAGAAACGCGGCTGCATCTACTTCACCGCGACGTTGGCACATCCGACCGAGCAGCATCTCTACGTCGTCCCGCTGGAAGGTGGAGCGCCGCGCCGGCTCTCCCGCGAACCCGGCATGCACGCCGTCACCCTCGATCACGCCCGGCGGCGCTTCATCGACGTGCACAGCGCGCCGGAAACGCCGCCCACGGTCACGCTGCGCAGTCTGGAAGATGGCGCGCTGCTGCGCACAATCTACGATACGCCCGACCCGCGCGTCGCGGCCCTGGATCTACCCGCGCCGCAAATCGTCGCGTTCCAAAATTGCAACGGCGATACCCTCTACGGCGCGCTCTACTTCCCTCCGGCGGAATACGGGCCGGGGCCGTATCCGGTCATCGTCAGCGTCTACGGCGGGCCGCACGCGCAGCGGGTGACGCGCAATTGGGCCGTCACGGCGGACATGCGGGCGCAATACCTCAGCAGCCTGGGATTTTTGGTGTTCAAGGTCGATAATCGTGGCAGCGCGCGGCGCGGCCTGGCCTTCGAGGGCGCGCTCAAACACAATATGGGAGACCTCGAAGTGCAGGATCAGGTCGACGGCGTGAAGTGGCTCGTCGGGCATGGCTTGGCGGACCCGGCGCGGGTGGGCATCTACGGGTGGAGCTACGGCGGCTACATGGCGGCGATGGCCCTGGCCCGCGCGCCGGAGACGTTCAAGGTCGCCGTGGCGGGCGCGCCCGTCAGCCACTGGGACGGCTACGACACGCACTACACCGAGCGGTACATGGGCACACCGCAATCAAATCCAGAGGGGTACGCGACCGGCAGTGTAATGGCGCACGTTGACAAGATGCAGGGGAAACTGCTGCTCGTCCACGGCCTCATCGACGAGAACGTGCACTTCCGCCACACCGCGCGGCTCATCAACGCCCTCATCCGCGCGCGCAAGCCCTACGAGCTGCTGCTCTTCCCCGATGAGCGCCATGTACCCCGCAGCCTGGCCGACCGCGTTTATATGGAAGAGCGCGTGCGAGACTTCTTCCTCGAGAACCTATAAAAACGACGACTCACGCAAACCTGGCATTTTCCCACTGCGGAGATCGCAGAGGTAGGCGTTGCAAACAACGCACAAAACCTCTGCGCTCTTTGCGTGCTCCGCGGTAAGATTCCGTTCGCCGGTGTATTGAAAACGTTACTGCGGCTCCCCCTGGACGTAAAGGCGGTAAGTGGCGTAAGGCACGTACTTGATGGCGACATCAAACGTCGCCGAGCTATTTGGGGCAATGCTGTCCACAAGGACCACCATCCCCGTACTCACGATTTCGCCTTGCGCGTTGAGCAGCGCGCCGTTGACGGTCACGTTCTTGACGGCGTAGGCGTTGGGATTGCGCACCCACCCCGTCAGGTGCACGTAGCCGACGACATCCCGATACCGCCCGGTCACGGAGAAGGTCAACGGGGCCGCATTGCGATCCGTCGGCGCGCCCTCCGGGTGCAAAATCACCGAGACCAGGTTTTTGGACGTCGCCTCGATGACAAACG
Organism: Anaerolineae bacterium; assembly: GCA_049975385.1. Taxonomy (GTDB): domain Bacteria; phylum Chloroflexota; class Anaerolineae; order B4-G1; family SLSP01; genus DSWT01. The sequence goes on from JBNGDO010000027.1 coordinate 13,686, forward strand.
GGCACTCGTCACCGGGGACCAAGAGCAGGCAAGGCACGTTCGCTTTGATCGGCCCATAGCGCGATCCATCGTCCGTGAAGAAGGTCGCCACCACACCCAGTGCCGCGTAGTTCTCAGCGGCGTCGTTGCGCAGCACACCAGAGACGCGATAGCGATGGCCCTCTAGCGCCTGGTTCGCGCTTACGTGGATGCTGAGCGGTGGGGCATAATTAGGGTCGTCGAGCAACGCCAACGCGCCAGAGGCGATCACGGCCGGCGGGCGTGGTATAGCCGGCAGGCCGGAGCCAACCGTTGCTGCTCGCGACGTCGCAGTCGGTTCGGGCACTGCGGTAGACGTCGCGTCTGGCACTTCAGGCGTCGCGGTAGCTGGCGCTGCGGTCGGCGTAGGTGATGCGGTAGATGTCGGTGTGGGCGAGGACATCGGCGGCATCGTCGGATAGGACGTGGGCGTGGGACGCGGTGTGTTGGTCACAGCCGGGGCTTCGACCATCGGAGCGGTTGCCGTAGGCTGTACGGCCTCGGTGGGCGCGGATGTTTCAGAGGCAGCATTACATCCGGTGATGAGCAATGCCATCACCAACAATAAACCGAGATGGGACAACACACGAAATCGGGATCGCATATACTTCTCCTCAAAAAAGTATTACTTCAACGCTTAAGGCGGATCACAATCCGCCGTCTCCGCAACGCCGGATTATGATCCGGCGCAAGCATTCCTTGACACTCAACTTTCACGCCAACCGCTGGAGGATACGTTCCAGGCGGGCGGGATCGCGGCCCAGATACTTCGCCAGGTAACGCCCGGCTTCGAGAAAGAATTCCGCGCGCAATGCTTCAGGGCGCAGGCGTGCTGCCCGTTGCAGCGCGGTGGGGATCAGCTCGTCGGCGGGCACGTCGCGATTGTCGAACAGCGCGCGCATGAAGTCTGGAGCATCGGTGATGTGGCGGACCTCGTCCTTACTGCACACCACGATGCGGTGCAGGATCATCGGCGGTTGCGGCGGCAGGCCGTAGTGATAGCCGTCCTCGTCGCGGTAGCCAATAGCTGCCACCGCGATTTCCACCGGGATGGCGCGGTTCTCCTGCTGATCGCGGATGATTTCCGCGTAATGGGGATCGTCTTCGATCACCGTTACCGCCAGGTTTTTGAGGAAGGGATCGTCCTGCAACGTGATGTTGTAGACCAGGCCGATGAGGTCTGCCTGTCGTTGCTGGATGGCCGCGCGCACGAATGTGCCAAACGTCGGCACATCCGGCTCTGGGATGCGCGACGCCACCACAAATCCACGGATGTCGGCCCGCAAAACGTTGCCTATCGTAATCGTTTTCTCTGAATCGACCATAGATGACTCCTAAAAAATGGTGTTGGGGAATGGGTAAAGGGTAAAGAGTAACTGGTAACTAGTAACTGGTAACTGGGGATCAGTATTGATTATTTCTGACCAATTCCCCTCACCAATCACCGATTACCAATCACCTTTTCCCCAAGAACGCCTTCTGCTGCGCTTTCTCCGATGGGCGCGCGAGAACGCCCTGCACGAGCAGGCGACGTTGGATTTCGCTGTCCAATGCGACCTTATCCGCCGTGGTGACGAGCGCCTCTTCGTGAGCGCGCGCCAGCACGTATGGGTAGCCGTGCAACACCTGCGACTGGTGCAGCAAGACCGCGTGCAACGTCGCAATCGCGTCCTCGTTCTGCGCGCCCCACCCCGGCACCTCCACCCGCGCTATGACCGGCATACGCGCCACGCCCACGTTCACGTAGCAAAACCACACCACATGCCCGCGTCCGCCGTGCCGTTGGTTCGTCGCCGAGGGGCGCGTGAACCAGGCCGAGCGCTCGCCCGGCGCGAGGAAGCGCGCCATCAACGCCGCGTCGGTCAACCGGCGCAGGGGGTTTTCCTGAAGCCGGGCCGGTAGCTCTTCCGGCGCTAAGCGGCTGGCCCAGAGCAGCTCCACCAGCGCGCGTCCACCCGGACGGGCCACGTAACCCGCCGGCAGCCCTCCCGCCTGGCGGATTTCGGTCAGCGCGTCCAAGTACGCCTCTACGGCCTGGAAGTCGGCACGGCTGCGTTCGACGTAGGGCCATAGCAGCGGGCCGTCGGTCAACGCGATGAGCGGCGCGGCGGGTGCAAGACGGCGCTCAAGAGCTGTCAACTCCGCGAGATATTCCATCTCCCGCACCAGGCGCTCCATGCCCACGCGCTCCGGCGAGATGAGATAGCCCTGCGCGTCATACAATTCTTCGTCTTTGAAGTGCAGCGTCTCGCAACTGTACGGGCGGGGCCGCGAGCCATCGTAGGCAAAGGCCAGGCCGCCAATTTGGATCAGGTAGTACAGCGCCACCGCGTGCGCGTCGGGATAGACCTGCGACCCATCGACGCCGATGACGACCGTGCCGCCAGGTGGGTCGCCGGCAACCGTGAAGCGCGCGTCGAGCGGCACACCGGCAGCAGGCAACGCCCCCGGCCAATCGTGCTCACCGGACGCCACGAGGGCGAGGCGTTCGCGCAACGTCGCCGGCTCCGGCGCTTCGGCCAACCAGCGCAAAGCCCGCACAACGTCATCTTCGCGCGAGGATTGGCGCTCGGCTGCCAGCCGGCTCAGCGCGTCAATGTCGATTTTTAGCCGTTCGATGTGTAGCATCTCCCAACCCCTAATCCCCAGTTACCAATCTCCAGTCCTCTCCCATTATAAGCCATGCCGCGAGTGTTACAAATGCGTGACAAATTTATCCCAAATTTAACGAATTTTGTTATCAAAATTTGGGATTTCCTTATTGCATTATTTGGGATTATCGTGTATAATTGTGGGTAACTGTGGGGAAAAATGGAGGAAAGTGGGGGATTATCTCCCTTTACATCCCAATTTTAGCACCATTAGTGGGGAAAACAAAGCCATGTTCTTAGGACAGTACACGTACACATTGGACAGCAAAGGAAGAATTACCATCCCCGCGCGCTTTCGCGACGAACTCACAGGAAGCATCGTCATCACCCGGGGATTAGACCGCTGTCTAACCATCTACCCCATAGATATGTGGGACGAAATCGCCCAAAAGGTCAACGCACTCCCCATCACTGATCCCCGCGGGCGGGCGCTGCGACGCGTCTTCTTTGCTGATGCCATGAGCGCAGAACTGGATCGCCAGGGACGCATTCTCATCCCCGATCGTCTGCGTGATTATGCCGGATTGGATCTTGCCACCGAAATCGTGATCGTGGGTCTGGATCGCTTCCTTGAACTATGGACACCTGAACAGTGGGAAGAAGCCAACATCCGTCAGACGGTAATGATGGATGAGGATCCGGCATTATGGGAGAACTTGCAAATTTAACATCGCAGACTGCAGACGCGCCGGATGCGGCGCAGTCTGCGGCGCACGAGCAGGTCGTCTCATCCAATACCCCTGGGCGTAGCGAGCAAAGCGGCCACATTCCTATCCTCCTGGCCGAAGTCCTGGAAGGACTTGCTGTCAGGCCAGGCGGCTATTACCTTGATGCGACGATTGGTGGCGGCGGACATGCGGTCGCTATCCTCGAAGCTTCTGGCCCTACGGGCCGGTTGCTAGGATTGGATCGGGATCCCGAAGCCGCGACACGCGCGGCAATGCACCTTAAACCCTTTGGAGACCGAGTGCTGGTCGTAGCGACGTCCTACGTCCATTTGACCACAGCCTTGCAGCGCGCCAAATTTCCACCTCTGGATGGCGTCCTGTTCGACCTAGGCTTTTCTTCCTGGCAGGTGGACGATCCCAAACGCGGATTTGCCTTCCGCACAGACGGTCCGCTGGATATGCGCTTCGATCCTACGAGCGATGATCCGCCGGCTTCCGTCCTGGTCAACCAACTGGCGGAAGCAGAATTGACCGATTTGCTGCGGCGCTACGGCGAGGACCCTCGTAGCCGCCGGATCGCGCAGGCTATCGTTGCCGCGCGACCTATCCGCAGCACGGGACATCTAGCCGATGTAATTGCGGCAGCAGTAGGGCGAGGACATCGCAAAAGACTGCATCCTGCGACACGCACCTTTCAAGCATTGCGCATCGCAGTGAACGACGAACTTGAAGGCATCGCCGAGGCGCTGCCCCAGGCCGTTGCGGCCTTGCGGCCGGGCGGACGGTTGGCGGCCATCACGTTTCATTCACTGGAAGATCGCATCGTCAAACACTTCCTGAAGCAGGAAGAACGCGGGTGCATCTGCCCGCCTAAAGCGCCCATCTGCACATGCGGGCACGTGCCGACCTTACAAATTATAACGCGCAAGCCCTTGGTCCCATCTGCGGAGGAAATTGCCGCCAATCCCCGCAGTCGCAGCGCCAAACTGCGCGTAGCGGAAAAATTATAGCGCCATCGAATGACGTGCGAAAGCTGAAGGCTATATGAGCGTACTCTGGCAGCAAAAAACACACGGTGTCCTGAAACGCAAAGAGAAAATGCAGCGCCTCCTGGCGCGGCTTTTACTTGGCGTTGTAGTGATCACAACAGTCTTGGCAGGTATCTACCTGACATTGGTGGCTTCCAACGTTCATACTGCACGCCGTCTGTGGGCAATGGAACACGAAATTGCCAACGTGATGCGGGATAATCAGGCCCTTATAACTGAGATCGCGCGTCTGAGTTCTATTCCTGTGCTGCAAGAGCGCTCGGTGGCCCTGGGATACCGGCCGGCCGAATCCATTGACTACCTGTACCTGGGAGAGCCTTGAGATGTTACACGGTCCTGACACACGTTTGCGCCTGATTTCGGTGCTGTTGATTGCTGCTCTGCTGCCCATCCTCGGGCAGTTAGTGCGTTTACAAGTCCTTGAACACAGCCAGCATCAGAACGAAGCCGAGACACTCGTCCGTCGCCAATACGCTTTACCCGAAGCGCCCTGGGGCGTGATCATGGATCGCAACGGCGATTTGCTGGTCGGCAATGTACCGGTGTATGACGTGGGTGCTGAAATCAACATGATCACCGATACGGTGATGGCAGCTTCTGTGCTCGCGCCGTTGTTGAATCGCCCAGAAGAGGAATTGCTCACCGCGATGACATTGACAGAGAGCACCGACACGCTCGTATGGCGGCCCTTGACCAATCACGTTCCTCCTGAAACGGCCCAGAAACTCCGAGACCTGGACTGGCCCTGGATTACTCTGTCACCCGCCTGGGAACGCTATTACGCCGAGGGCGCGCTGGCATCGCACACATTGGGCTTCGTCAATGCTGAAGGGATGGGCTATGGCGTCCAGGCCTTCCAACTGCGCTTCTTGCGCGGCGAGAGGGTCACGCGCGTCGGCTCGGTGAGTGGCGATACCAGTCCCCTCCCTGACGAACTGCTGGAAGGTAACTTGACCCCCTACCCTGGAACGGACCTGCGCCTCACGATCGACCGCACGATCCAGGCCTTTGTCGAAGGGGCGCTCGATCAAGCGATCGTGGACTACAAAGCGGTGGGCGGCACAATCCTGGTGATGAACCCGCGGACCGGTGAAATTTTGGCGGTCGCCAGCCGTCCAAACTATGAACCGCATCGCTACCCTGAGTATGCGCAAAACGGCGAGGAGGCCCTCTTCCGCGATCCGGCGGTGAGTATCGGCTACGAACCCGGATCAGTTTTCAAGATTGTCACCGTGGCTATCGCGCTGGATTCCGGGCTTGTGGACATGAACTGGTCCTACTATGATACGGGCGAACTGGAATATGGCGGCGTTCTTATCCGCAACTCTACCGGTGCCGCATATGGGCAGCAAAGTTTGCAGGGCATCCTGGATCACTCCCTGAACGTCGGCGTAGCGACACTCTCCACCAACGTGCTCGGGGCAGATCTCTTTTACAAGTACGTGCGGGCTTTTGGCTTTGGGCAGACCACCGGCATCGAACTCACCGAAGAAGCATCTGGCATCGTCCACTTGCCCAGCGACTGGGATTGGTCCGACAGCTATCTGGCGACGAATCCCTTCGGGCAGGGCATCGCAGTGACACCACTCCAGATGGCGATGGCGACCTCTGCAATTGCTAATGACGGGGTGATGATGCAACCGCGTATCATTGCAGAACGCCAGTACTCGGACGGGCGCATCATTCCCATTCCGGCGCACGAATTGGGGCAACCCGTCTCGGCGGAAACAGCCCGCACGGTCACGGAGATGATGGCACGCAGCGTCGAAACTGTCGCTAAAGTGGCGCAAGTCCCGGGGTATCGCGTGGCAGGGAAGTCGGGCACGGCGCAGATTCCCACCACGGGCGGCTACCATCCGCGCGACGTCGTGGTCTCGTATGTGGGATTCGGGCCGGTGCCGAATCCACAAGTCGTCATTTTGGTCAACCTGGATCGCCCGGACGTGCCCGCCAATATGCGTTGGGGTATCCACACTGCCGCACCGGTTTTCCAGAAAGTGATGGCGCGTGTCTTAACGCTGATGGGGATTCCACCTTCAGATTTGCGCGCAGGGCCATAAAAGAGCCCGCTCGTGGCTCAGTCAAGGACCAGCCACAGCACCAACTACAAAACGAAAAACTACCAGACTCAAGACAAAAATGAAACAACTCACATTGGCAGGTCTAATCGAGGGAATAAGCAACTGGCGTCCGGCAGACATGGAGACGCCGGTTCGTCCTATTCTGGACTCGCGCACAGCAAAAGCGAATACCGCCTTCTTCGCTTTCAAAGGCGAGAACGTCGATGGCCACGATTACGTGGCCGACGCCTTCAAACGCGGTGCGGTTGCTGCTATCATTGAACGTGATGTCGATGCCGCAGGATGTGGCGCTGCCAGCACGCTCGATGTGAGCCAAGTGCCTCCAAGCACACCGTTGAAGACGCCGCTACTCATCCGCGTGCGCAACACGCTTGAGGCCCTGCAAAACGCAGCGCGCTTCTGGCGGCAGCAGTTGACGCCGCGCGTGATCGGCATCACTGGCAGCGTCGGCAAGACGACGACCAAGGAAGTCGTTACCAGGGTGCTCGCCAGCCGCTATCGTGTACAACACAGCACCGGTTCGTACAACAACGAGATCGGGCTGCCACTCACCCTGCTGGAACTGACCGACGCGGATGCCTACATCGTGTTGGAGATGGGGATGTACGTGCGCGGCGACATCCGCCTGCTGGCCGAGATTGCGCGCCCGCACGTGGGCATTGTCACCAATGTGGAGCCGGTCCATCTGGAGCGTGCGGGCAGTATCGAGAATATCGCTTTGGGCAAACGCGAGCTGGTAGAGAGCCTGCCACCCGGCCCCGAAGGTGTCGCCATCCTCAACTACGACGATCGCCGGGTCTGGGCGATGGCCGAACACACGCAAGCGCGCGTCTTCTCCTACGGCCTCTCGTCGGAGGCAGATCTATGGGCCGACGATGTGGAGACGCAGGGACTAGATGGCATCCGGCTACGCTTGCATTACGCAGGGGAACAACTTTACGTCAAAGTGCCTCTGTTAGGACGGCACAGCGCGCACACGGTGCTCCGCGCGGCCGCCGCCGGATTGGTCGAAGGGCTGGACTGGCAAAATATCGTGGAAGGCTTGCGCGCACCAGGCCCGCAGTTGCGCCTCGTCGCCGTACGGGGGCTACAAAATTCACTGATCCTGGATGACACCTACAATTCCAGTCCAGCCTCAGCGTTGGCAGCGTTGAATCTGCTCAAGACATTGGAGGGGCGCAAGATCGCTATCTTGGGCGACATGTTGGAGTTGGGTGATTACGAGGAAGCCGGACACCTCAAGGTAGGATGCAGGACCGCCAACATTGTAGCGGAGTTGATCACCGTGGGCGAACGCGCGCACTTCATCGCACAAGGGGCTGAACTCTGCGGCTTACCGCGCAATCGCATCCACGAGACGCTGGACTGCGAAACCGCCGTCGCTATGCTGCGCGAGATTCTACAGCCGCAGGACATCATCTTGGTAAAAGGATCGCGGGGCATAAAGATGGAGCAGATTGTGATGGCGATTAGCAAGGAGGCTTTGTGAGCTTTGCCCTGATTTTGGCCAGCATCTCGTTTCTGATGGTCGTCTTTTGGGGCGGCCCATACATCAGCTTGCTCAAACGCTGGCGCATCGGCAAACGCATCCGCATCGACGGACCAAGCGGGCATCAAACCAAAATGGGGACGCCCACAATGGGTGGTGTCCTCATCACTGTCCCGGTCATTCTGATCACGCTGGCATTGAACATTTACAATCTTATCGGCAACACAGTCTTGGGGCGCTCGATCCTGGTCCCTTTGGGCGTGATGATCGCTTACGGCGTGCTTGGTGCACTCGACGATTGGGCCGGCGTGAAAGGTGTGCGGCGCGGTGAAGGGTTCACCGCGCGGTTCAAAATGGAGATCGAACTGGTGCTCACGTTCATTGTGGCGCTGGTGATGTATTACGGGCTGGAGCTACGCAGTATCGCCATCCCCGGCATCCCCGAAAAGATCGACATTGGCCTCTTCTACATCCCCGTGGCGATGTTCATCATTATCGGTTCGGCGAATGCCGCCAATCTCACCGACGGGCTGGATGGGCTGGCAGGCATCATTATGGCAAGCGCCTTCGTCGCCTACGCCATCATCGCCGACCTGCAAGGGCAGATTTATCTGGAGCGCTTCTGCTTCACAGTTGTCGGCGCGTCGTTCGCCTTCTTGTGGTTCAACGCCCATCCCGCCGAATTGATGATGGGTGATACCGGCTCGCTGGCTTTGGGGGCAACGTTGGGCGTCGTAGCCTTGATGACCGGGCAATGGCTCATTCTGCCGGTCATCCTACTTATGCCCATCGCCATCACGCTGTCGGTGATCATACAGGTAGGCTATTTTAAGTACACCAAGAAGAAATACGGCGAGGGCCGGCGCGTCTTCAAGATGGCGCCATTGCACCACCACTTCGAATTGCTGGGATGGTCGGAGACGCAGGTGGTGCAGCGCTTCTGGCTCGTGCAACTGCTGGCAGCGATGGCCGGGGTAGCCCTGGCGTTGATATAGCGAATGAGCGAATGAGCGAATCAACGGATGGCGGGTGGCGAATGGTAAATAGCGAATCATTTGACCGCCCATCTACCCTCTCCCGTCTACCGTCGCGCGAAGCTTCGCGCCCCGTCTACCGTCTACCATCCGTAGTGATTTTAGGACTGGCGCGGCAGGGGAAGGCGCTGGCGCGGTTTTTCGCCGGACAAGGGTGGCGTGTCACCGTTTCGGATGCGCGCAAACCGGAGGCGTTGCAGGATGCAATGCGTGAACTGGATGATTTGCCGGTGCGCTACGTCTTGGGCGAGCATCCGCTGAGTCTGCTGGACGGCTGCGACCTGCTCTGCACCAGCGGCGGCGTACCCGCCGATCTGCCGATCGTGCAAGAGGCTGCGCGGCGTGAGATTCCACTCAGCAACGACGCACAGGAATTTATACGACGCTGTCCGGCACACATCGTCGGCATCACCGGCTCGGCGGGGAAGACGACGACGACGACCCTGGTGGGCAAGATATTGGCCGAAACCGGCTTCACCACGTGGGTCGGCGGCAACATCGGCAATCCGCTGATCAACGATCTGGCGGCGATACAGCCCACCGACCGGGTCGTCATGGAGCTTTCGAGCTTCCAGTTGGAGCTGATGCAAGTCAGCCCGCAGGTGGCAGGCGTACTCAACATCACGCCCAACCACCTGGACCGGCACAAGACGATGAAGGCTTACATTGCGGCGAAAGCGAACGTCGTCACCCACCAAAGGGAGAGCGACATCGCCGTGCTTGGCTACGACGAACCGAACGCGCGAGCACTGGCAGGGTTAACACAGGCGAAAGTCCGTTACTTTAGCTGGACGGCTGAAGCCAACGACCGATTTCGGTTCAGCGCATTTCTACAAGGGAATACGCTCGTTTTGCAACACGCCGAGGGCCGGAGCGCCGTATGCGAACGCCGCGATCTACGTCTGCGGGGAATGCACAACACAATGAACGCCCTGGCAGCGATCGCGTTGGCGGATGCAGCAGGCGCGGATGTTCCGGCAATGGCACGCGTACTGACGACTTTTACCGGGGTCGAACACCGTCTGGAAGAAATACGCCGCGTCAATGGCGCGCTGTGGATCGACGACTCCATCGCCACCGCGCCAGAGCGGGTGCTGGCGGCCCTACAGTCGTTCGATGAACCGCTGATTCTACTGGCGGGCGGGCGTGATAAGGATTTGCCTTGGGAAGCCTTCGCGCGCACGGTGATCCAGCGTGTGCGAGCGCTCGTCCTGTTTGGCGAGGCGACGGAACTGATCCGGGGGCACGTCGAAGCGGCGCTGGCGGAAGCGCAGGCGCAACACCAAGCGGTGATTCTCAAAACGGTGATCGTAGCGGGGACACTGGAGAACGCGGTACAGATCGCCGCTCAACACACACAACCAGGCGACGTGGTCTTGCTTTCGCCAGGCGGCACAAGCTTCGACGCCTTCCGCGATTTCGCCGAGCGGGGCGAGCGCTTCCGCGAACTGGTTATGGCGCTCTAGGAGAAGTCTTACCACGGAGACACGGAGAACACGGAGTTCTTAAAACTTGGGACTTTTGACTTTAGACTTTGGATTATCTTGAGGAGAAGGGGATGGCTGGACGCAAGAAACAAACTACCAGTAACTACGGCGGCTTCGACACAATGTTGGGAGTAACGCTGTTAGCACTTTTGGCCTACGGGCTGCTGATGTTGTACAGCGCCACATTTTACGTAGGCGAAAGTTTCTGGCAGAAACAACTCATCTGGATTGCACTAGGTGGCGTCATTATGCTCGTTATGTACAACGTACCTTACACGGTTTGGCAAAAATTGGCCCTGCCGTTGATGGGCGCAGCGCTGATGATGCTGTTCGTGGTGTTACTGTTGGGCGAGCTAATCCTGGGCGCACAGCGTTCACTCATCGGGCCATCGATCCAACCGGGTGTCCTGGCGCGACTGATCGTGGTGGTCTACATTGCGGCCTGGCTCTCTTCCAAAGGCGAGCAGCTCAACCAGGTGCGTTACGGTCTGGTCCCCTTCGCCGTGATCATCGGCGTGGTGGCCGGTATGGTGGCGCTGCAACCCGACCTGAGCACGGCGCTGCTGCTCGTGATCACCGGATTGGCGATGTTCTTCTACGCGGGCGGCGATCCAATCCAGATTTTCGTCTCCGTTCTGTCGGGCAGTGCAGCCTTCGGCTTTCTGGCCTGGCAACTGCCCCACGCGCGCGCGCGACTCACCGCCTACATCGCGTCCCTGCGTGATCCAATGCAAATGCCCTATCACGTCCATCGCGCCATCATCGCCATCGGCGAAGGTGGCATCCTGGGTGTGGGGATTGGCGCCGGGCGGTTAAAGTCCGGCTATCTGCCCTTCCCGCACACCGACAGCATTTTCGCCGTCATCGCCGAGGAAGCCGGACTGTTGGGGTGTCTGTTGGTCATCACGCTCTTCATCCTACTCGCTTATCGTGGCTACCGCATCGCACTGGACACGCCGGAGCCGTTCGGATCGCTGCTCGCTTTCGGTGCGACAACGATGATCATCACCGAGGCGATGCTGAACATTATGGTTATGGTCGGGCTGATTCCTTTCACCGGCACGGCGCTGCCGTTCTTTACGTACGGCGGTTCAGAAATGTTGATGACGATGCTCGGCGTCGGGCTGTTATTGAGTGTTTCACGAGGAAGACCCAAGAAGGGGAAAAGGAGTGCATTCGCCAATGCGATTCTGGATCGTGGGCGGCGGAACGGGCGGGCACGTGTATCCGGCGCTCGCCGTAGCGCAAGCCCTGCAAGCCGGCGCGCCTGACGTAGCAGGCGGCGCGCCTGACGCAGGCGGCACCCCCCACGCGAGCACATGGGTGGGCAGCGTCGACGGCATGGAGGCCGAATTGGTCGCGCGCGCCGGGCTGCCTTTCATCGGCATTCCGGCCGGGGGATTGCACGGCGTCGCATTGCTGAACGCGGTGCGCAGCGGCTGGCAGTTGACGCGGGGGACGTTCGCGGCCCTGCATCACCTGCGACGCGAGCGGCCTGATGCGATCCTGACCACCGGCGGTTACGTCGCCGGGCCGGTGGCGGTTGCAGCGGCATGGCAGCACGTGCCCATACTCGTCTACCTGCCGGACATCGAACCGGCGCAGTCGGTGAAGGCGCTGGCCCGTCTGGCGACGCGCATCGGGGTGACGGTGGAGGATTCGCGCGCTTTCCTGCCGGCGGAGAAAGTCGTCGTCACCGGTTATCCGTTGGGCGAGCGCATTACGCGCTGGAGTCGCGTCGCAGGGCGAAAGGCGCTTGCTCTGCCGCTTGACGATCTGGTGTTGTTAGTTTTCGGAGGCAGCCGAGGGGCGCGGTCGATCAACCGGGCGCTGCTGGCGCAGTTGCCGGCATTGACGGAAGTGGCGCACGTGGTGCACGTCAGCGGTGAGTTGGACTGGCCTGAGGTCTCCGCCGCGCGCGAGACACTGCCGGAGGATGTCAAAGCACATTATCACGCCTACGCCTATCTCCACGACGAGATGGGGGCAGCAATGGCAGCAGCGGACCTGGTCGTCTGCCGGGCCGGGGCTTCGATTCTGGGCGAGTTCCCGTATTTTGGCCTGCCCGCGATCCTGGTCCCCTACCCTCACGCCTGGCGCTACCAGAAGGTCAACGCGGCGTGGCTCGCCAACCGTGGGGCCGCCGTTGTCGTAGACGACGCGGCGCTGCTGGCGCAACTCGCGCCTAAGGCGCGCGCGCTGCTGTTGGATGCGCCACGTCGAGAGGCGATGGCGGCCGCTGCCCGCGCGCTTGCGCGCCCCGATGCAGCGCGGCGCCTGGCGGAGTTGCTAACGCAAATAGCATCACCAAAAGAGGGATGAGATGATACCCATACAAACCGTGTTTTTTGGTCTGATTCTGCTGTTTGGCATCATCGGCGGGTTGCGCGGATGGGCTAAAGAATTGCTAGTCAGCTTCAGCGTGATCCTGGCACGCTTCATCGAGATGGTGTCGATCGACTACGTGCCCGTCCTCAGTGGATCACTGCAAGCACTGAGAGCCGATGACGCCAAGACGTGGTTTTATGTGCGCGCGATACTCTTCATCCTCATCATCTCTTTCGGATACGCGACCACGATCATCTCGTCTATGCTGGGGACGCGGGCGCGCAAGGAGAAATTGCAGGATACATTGCTAGGCTTTTTCCTGGGAGCCATCAATGGCTTCCTGATCACTGGGATGTTGTGGGGATTTTTACACGAAAAAGGGTACGAGCTGTGGGGCATCACTGCCCCCACAACAGCACAGGCATTGGGTATCATCCCTTATCTCCCCCTCGGGTGGATGGAAGGGCCGACACTATTGGTGTCAGTGGCGATCGCGTTCGCCTTCGTGCTCATCGTCTTTATTTAAGGTGGCGCAGTGGCAAAACCGCTAGATTTGCAGCAATTTCAAGAAATACACATCGTCGGCATCGGCGGCGCAGGGATGTCGGCGATTGCGCGCGTGCTGCAAGGGAAAGGAATGCGCGTTCACGGTTCGGATCAACGGCAGTCCCCGCTCACTGACGCGCTCAAGGCAGAAGGCATCCCGGTCGCCCGCGGCCATTCGCCGGATAATCTGGGAGAGGCCGGCCTGGTGCTGATCTCTTCCGCCGTCCGTGATGACAATGTCGAAGTGCAGGCGGCCAAGCAGCGCGGCATCCGCGTCGTGGATCGCACGCAGTTTCTCGGCCCACTGACGACCGGCTACGACGTCATCGCCATCGCGGGAGCGCACGGCAAGACGACCGTCACCGGCATGACGACGTTACTGCTGTTGGAGGCCGGCCTCGATCCCACCTACATCGTGGGCGGGGTGATGGCGGACCTGGGCACCAATGCGCACGCCGGAACCGGGAGGTATTTCGTGATCGAAGCGGACGAATACCGCAGCACGTTTTTGGCGCTCAAACCGGCCATCGCTGTGGTGACCAACGTGGAATTCGATCATCCGGACAGTTTCCCCAGCACGCGCTTCGTGCGTATGGCTTTCGGCAACTTCGTCGACAACATCCGCGCGGGCGGCACGTTGATCGCGTGCAACGACGACGAACTGGCACACGCCATCGCCGCGTCGTACCACGCCAACGGCGGCAATTTGATGCTCTACGGGCAAAACGAGGGCATCGGGCTGACGTGGCGTGCAGTGGACATCCACCCCAATGAACATGGCGGCGTGAGCTTCACCGCTGTGCAGGAAACGAAAGCTTTGGGTGACATCAACCTGCGTGTGCCCGGCGACTACAACGCCATCAACGCGTTGGCGGTGTTGGGTGTCGCTTCTGCATTGAAGATCAAATGGGAGATCGCGCGCGCGGCGCTGGAACGCTTCACAGGCACGGCTCGGCGCTTCGAAATCCTGGGGGACGTGGACGGCATTGTCGTCATCGATGACTACGCTCACCACCCCACGCAGATTCGCAACGTGTTGCAAGCAGCACGGCAGCGCTATCCGGGACGGCGCATCGTCGCCGTGTGGGAGCCGCACACGTTCAGCCGCGTCAAGGCGCTGCACGACGATTTTATGACTGCGTTTGAAGCGGCGGATCAGGTGTTCGTGTTGCCCATCTACGCGGCGCGCGAGGTCAGCGACGGCACCATGACGTCCGACACACTGGCGCAACAAATGCGGCAACGCAATGCACACCCGCCGGTCAATGCTTTCGCCACACTGGAAGAGGGCATCTCTCGCCTCACCGGGCAGGCGCAGACCGGAGACGTCATCATGATGATGGGCGCGGGCAACGAGTACATCGTGGGAAAACGATTAGTACTAGAATTGGAACGTACCAGTTGAAGGTTGTGAGTTGTGGGTTATGGGTTGTGGGTTATGGGTTGTGGGTTGTGGGTTATGGGTTGTAGAAATTCGCCCAATTGCTGATTCTTTCATTCGCTGATTCTTTGATTCGCTGTTTTCACGGAGGGATCATGTCACGTCTGACACGCTGGTTCGTCAAATTCACCGGCATCAAGGGACGCCAACAGGCGCGCTACCGGGCCTATCATTCTGAGGCGTTGAGCGCCAAGATGCGAGTAGTCAAAGCGGCGCGGACGCCGGGCGCTCAGGGAAAACAAAGGAGAGGCCGGTAACGTCGTGCGTGCCGAAGATGCGCTCGCGAAAATCGCAGCCGCATTGGGCGACGCCGCACAGCGCGATATCCCGTTAGCACGTTATTCTGGAATTGGCATCGGTGGGCCGCCGGATCTGCTGGTCATTGCGCGCGACCGGGATATACTCGTCCAGGCTGTTTGCTTAGCGCAAGATACAGGGATAAAATGGCGAGTCTTCGGTGGCTTGACCAACATCCTTTTGCCCGACGGCGGATTACGCGGGGTGGTCATTCTCAATCACACCCGCCGCGTGGATTACGACACGGCGACGCAGCGGGTCACGGCAGAATCCGGCGCGATCATCGCCAAAGTGGCGCAGGAGACGACGCGCAGAGGTTGGGGCGGGTTGACGTGGGCAGTAGGATTGCCCGGCACAGTCGGTGGGGCGGTGGTGAACAATGCAGGGGCGTTCGGCGGAGAGATCGCCAAAACACTCATCACCGCCGAGATATTGACACCGGAAGGGTACATTCAAACCGTGGGGCCGGACTGGTTCGCGTTCGAGTACCGGTACAGCAAGCTCAAGGCAGCCGGGATGCAGGCGATCGTGGTCAGCGCAACGTTCCAATTGGCGCTGCGCGACCCGGCGGCACTGGCGGCCAAAGCCACCGGATACACGGAACGTCGCCAGCGCACCCAACCGCCGGGCAGGACGTTGGGTTCGACGTTCAAGAATCCAACTGGTGATTACGCCGGGCGATTGATCGAAGCGGCAGGGTTGAAGGGAACGCGACGTGGCGGGTGTGTCATCTCAGAACAGCACGCGAACTTTTTCATGAACGACGGTAACGGCACAGCAGCCGATTACCAGGCTTTGATCGACCTGGCGCAGGCAGAAGTTGAACGTCAATTTGGCATCCGCCTGGAACCGGAGATAGAAATCATCTCAGATTGAAGATTGATAGATTGAAGATTGGGAGATTGGAAATTGAAGAAGGAACGGTTGAAGGTAGCGGTAATATTCGGCGGGCGCTCCGGCGAACATGAAGTGAGCATTATGTCGGCTCGCTCGGTGATGCGCGCGCTGGATCCGGAGAAATACGAAGCGATTCCGGTGGGCATCACGCGCCAGGGGCGCTGGATCATCGGCGCGGACCCGATGAAGGCGCTGGAAAGCGAGGATTTCACCGGTACGCAGACCGCTGCCATTTTTGCCGATCCGTCCAAGCAAGGATTGTGGGCCGATACGGAAGCGGCGCCCGCGCAGACGCGGGCTACCTCGAATAACCATCTCGCCACTATTGAAGGCGTTGGAGAGAGCACACTGGCCTCCCTCTCCCGGGTGGACGTCGTCTTCCCGGTGCTGCACGGTACGTTCGGCGAGGATGGCACGGTGCAGGGTCTGCTCGAACTGGCGGGCGTGCCCTACGTGGGTGGTGGCGTGCTCAACTCGGCGCTGGCGATGGATAAGATCGCCTTCAAGGACGTGGTCAAGGCGCGCGGGTTGCCCATCACAGACTACGTGTGGACGACACGACGGCAGTGGCTGGCCGAATCAGAGAGCGTGATAGACGAAATCGAACGCAAGCTCGGTTATCCCGTCTTCACCAAACCGGCGAATCTGGGATCGAGCGTCGGCATCACCAAATGCCACGATCGCGCCGAACTGCGACGAGGGTTGGACGAGGCCGCGCGCTACGATCGCCGCATCCTGGCGGAATGGGCCGTACCCGACGCGCGCGAGATCGAAGTCAGCGTCCTGGGTAACGAGGAGCCGACCGCATCGGTTCCCGGCGAAATCGTCCCCAGCCGCGAGTTCTACGACTACGCCTCCAAATACCTGGATCAGGGTGAGGATGCGTCTGAGTTGCTGATCCCGGCACCGCTAGACGAGGCCACAACCCGCCAGGTACAGCATTTGGCCGTTGAAGCCTACCGCGCCATCGACGGCGCAGGCATGGCACGGGTGGATTTCCTGCTCAGCCGCACGACGGGCGAACTTTATCTGAACGAGATCAACACCATTCCGGGATTTACCAGCATCAGCATGTATCCCAAACTGTGGGAGGCGTCGGGCGTACCGTACGAGCGCCTGCTGGACTGGCTCATCGACCTGGCGCTGGACCGGCACGCAGAGAATGCGCGATCCGAGAGGGTATTCCGACCGAGGGAGAAATGAGAAATGAGAAATGAGCGAACAGATAATACCGAACTCATTACTCATTACTCGTTACTCGTTACTCATTACTCATTACCGATTACCTGTAACACAGACTGAGGCAGCAAGATGAAAAAGAAACCGGAGCAACGACCCTATTATCGCACCGCGGCTTTGCTGGGCGCACAACAGCAGCCATATGGCGGCAGGGCGCGAAGATCCGCGTCTGCACGAACGGCGGATTTGCGTCTGCATATTCCGTGGAAGTTCATCGCGCTGTTCACGCTTATCGGCACCGCGGTGCTCTGGCTTCTCGTCGACAACAACTGGTACCTGATGGGCGAGGATATTCGCGTGATCGGGGCAAGTTCCCATGAGACAGCCGTGAACGTAGCCATGGCGTCGGATTTACTCGGCTGGCATGGTCTGCGCCTGCGCCCCCGGGCCGCCACCGCCGCAATTACGGAACAGGTGCCCGCCATCACCGAGGCCCAGGTCGAGTGCAATCGCTTTCCAGCGGAATGTGTTATCCGCGTGCAAGAACGCGAACCGGTCCTCAACTGGGTGGCGGAAGACACCGTTGAATCCAACTCGGAAGCGTCAGCGACTTCAGAAGCATTAGCGACCTCGGACGCATCCCTGACCGGCATCTATTGGATCGATGCCGAAGGCGTGCTTTTGCCGGCTAACGAGGTGCGTACCGAGTTACCCGTGGTGCGTGGCCCCCTGCCCGATCTGGAAGAGGGAGCAAACAGTCGCGTCCGAGTTGCAGTGTTAGACGGCGTGACGGCATTGGCAGCACTCGGCATTACTGCGGACGCGAATGGAAACGGCCTGGAATACCACCCCGAGCGCGGCCTGATTTGGACCGATCCACAGGGCCGGCGAGTCGCATTCGGTGTCGGAGCAAATATGGAAGCCCGGTGGAATATTTACGTCGCGCTCATCGCACACCTGGAAGCGCGCACCGCCGCGGGCGACGGCGTCTTCCCCTGGACGATAGACGTGCGCTTCCCTGAAGGTCCAACGTACTCACTCGAACGCTTGTGGTAAGGGCCTAACCAAGCAAATTCTTGCCCGATCAGCAAGCAAACGGGCGTCGTGGGCCTTTTCGGTTTCGGTTTATCCGGGTTAGGTAAAGGGGGTGTTAATGTGGAACGTTCGGTTGTAGGCATCGATATTGGAAGCCACCGCATCCTGGTTTTGGTGGGTGAAGTAACAGGCAACAATATTGCCGCGACAGAGGGCACGCGCATCGTCGGTGTGGGCAGCGTGCCCAGCAAAGGCATCAAAAAAGGCGTCGTCGTCAACGTCGCCGAGGCTACCACCGCCATCGCCGAAGCCGTAGAGCGCGCCGAGCAAAGCTCCGGCTACCAGATCGAGCGCGCTTACGTCGGCGTGACGGGCGCGCACATCAGTTCGCGCAACAGCCAGGGTGTGGTCGGCGTGGCGCGACGCGACCGGGGCATCACGCCCGATGACGTGGATCGCGTCTTGGAAGCCGCCGGTGCGATTGTATTGCCGCAGAACCAGGAATTGATCCACATCGTCCCCCGCAGCTACACGGTGGACGGGCAGCAAGGCGTGCGCGATCCGCTGGGAATGCACGGTTTTCGCCTGGAAGTTGAGGCCCACGTCGTGATGGGGTCGAGCACAGCGGTGCAGAACTTGCGCAAGTGCGTGCAAGGCGCAGGCATCGAGGTCAGCGAGCTGGTACTCACCGGGCTGGCATCGGGCAAAGCGATGCTCTCTGACACAGAGAAAGAGATGGGCGTGGTGCTCGTCGATATTGGAGAGGGCACGACCGACATTGCCATTTTCATCGAAGGGACGGTGTGGCACACGCGTTCGTTGGCCTTGGGCGGCGAGTACATCACCAATGACATCGCCATCGGCCTGCGCCTGCCCCCGGAGGTCGCCGAACAGGTGAAGGTGCAGCACGGGCACGCCCTGGCGGCACAAGTTGCCGAAGAAGAACGCTTCACCATTTCGCCCTACGGCGAGGGCAGCCCGGTGGTGGTGCCACGGTGGAAACTCGCGCAAATCGTCCAGGCACGCTGCGAAGAAATCTTGGAAAACGTGCAGCAAGAGATCAAGCGTTCCGGGTACGATGGCCTGCTGCCGGCGGGCCTGGTGCTGTGCGGTGGCACAGCGCAGTTGCCAGGGCTGCGCGAACTGGCGCGCGATCTATTCGAACTGCCGGTGCAGATCGGCGTTCCAAAGAACATCTCCGGTCTGACCGATCAAGTTGCCAATCCCGCCGCCGCGGTCGCTGTTGGATTGGTAGAATGGACACCAATGTGGGAGGAGGGCGGTGGCGGATGGCGCTCGGTGCGCGTCCCGTGGTGGAAACGATTGTGGCCCTGGCTGAAGACGCTGTTGCCGGAGAGTGGGTAAAGAGTAAGGATGGTAGAATCATGGATTATAGGAATTTGTCATCACTGAATAAAGTATATTTACATGGAGGTGCGACTATGGTTAGCAAGGGAGAGAATTTTGCTCAGATCCGCGTCGTTGGCGTGGGCGGCGGCGGCAGCAACGCCGTCAATCGGATGATTGCCGAAGGGCTTCAGGGCGTGGACTTCATCGCCGTGAACACCGACGCGCAGGCGTTGATGTTGTGCGATGCGCCGAAACTGCTGCGCATCGGCGATGGCGTCACGCGCGGGCTAGGGGCGGGTGGAAACCCCGAAGAGGGCCGCAAAGCCGCCGAGGAATCGCAAGATGACATCCGCGACGTGCTGCAAGGCTCCGACATGGTTTTCGTGACCGCCGGCATGGGAGGCGGCACCGGCACCGGCGCGGCGCCAACCATCGCCCGCATCGCCAAAGAAGAGCTGAAGGCCCTCACCATCGGCGTGGTGACGCGGCCCTTCCAATTCGAAGGGGCGAAGCGCTCGCGCGCAGCGGTCGAAGGCATCGAGGCCCTCAAACAGGTGGTCGACACCCTCATCGTCATCCCCAACGACCGCCTGCTGGAGATCACGGAGAAGCGTGTGGCCCTGACCGACGCCTTCCGCGTGGCCGATGACGTGCTGCGCCAGGGTATCCAGGGCATCACCGAGGTCATCACCGTGCCCGGCCTGATCAACCTGGACTTCGCCGACGTGAAAGCGATTATGCAGGAGGGCGGTGCGGCGTTGATGGCGGTAGGGCGGGCCTCAGGTGAGAACCGCGCACTCGAAGCCGCACAGCAAGCCATCTCCAGCCGCCTGCTGGACATCACCATCGATGGTGCGCGGGGCATCCTCTTCAACATCACCGGCGGCGACGACCTGACCCTCTACGAGGTCAACGAAGCCGCGTCGGTCATCCGCGAGACGGCGCATCCCGATGTCAACCTGATCTTCGGGGCCGTCATCGACAAAGCGATGGCCGAAGAAGTACGGATCACCGTCATCGCCACCGGCTTCGATGGAGAGGAGCACCAGGAGCGGATTCGTTTGATGCAACCACAGTCGCGCCACGCCGAGACCCACGACCTATTCAGCGCCCGCGTCGACGCGGTGGCCAATGCTGCGGGCCACAGCGGCATCGACCGCGACAACATCGAGATTCCAGCGTTTTTGCGCCGCCGCTGATTATATAAATCATCACTTCTAAGTGCAACGGCTAACGCGCACCCTCCGGCTCCCGACTGTGCCGGAGGCGTTGCGCTGTAGTAGATTCTGTCTATATTTAGGGGCTGCCTGTGGCAGCCCCTAAATTGTCCCCAACCGCAGAGCCCCCGGCAAAGGCTTTTTTCCCTCGTGAGAGAGTGGTATAATTATTCCATATACCGTGGAAGGATAGTGGCATGATCGAGATCGAAGGATTGACGAAGGCGTTTGACGGGCTGGTCGCCGTGGATGACATCACGTTGACCGTGCAGCCAGGCGAGGTGCTGGCTTTGCTAGGCCCCAACGGCGCCGGAAAGACGACGACAGTGCGCATGCTCGCCGCCATCCTAAAACCCACCGCCGGGCGCGCGCGCGTCGCCGGGTACGATGTGGTGACGCAGGCCAACGACGTGCGGCGCAACGTCGGGATGCTCACTGAAGCACCCGGCCTCTACAGCCGCATGACCGGGCGCGAATATCTGGATTTCTTCGGGCAACTGCGCAATATCCCCACCCCAGAACGGCGCGCGCGCATCAACGAGCTTGCCGAATGGTTCAAAATGACACCGGCGGCAGACCACAGGTACGCGGGGAACCACAAACCTGTGCTGGATCACCGCCTGGGCGAGTATTCCAAGGGCATGGCACAGAAGATCGCGCTGATCCGCACGTTGCTCCACGATCCTCCCGTGCTCCTGCTCGACGAACCCACCTCGGCGATGGATCCGGCCAGCGCGCGACTGGTGCGCGACACCATCGCACAACTGCGCAACGACGCCCGTCGCGCCATCATCCTGTGCACCCACAACCTGCCGGAGGCTGAGATGCTGGCCGACCGCATTGCCATCATCCGCCAGGGACGCATTGTGGAACACGATGTTACGCCCGCACTCAAAGCGCGCCTGCTCGGTCCCCCGCTGATGGAGCTTCGCCTCGCTAAACCTTCGCAGAACGGCGTTATGTCACTGATCGAGAGCGTCGTTGCCCGCAACGGCGCGCGCGTGCAGGATGCCGGCGATGGCTGGGTTCGCTACAGCACTCCCGATCCGGCGATCACCAACCCCGCGGTGCTCCAGGCTCTCACGGCCTCCGGCGTGGCGGTGGTGACGCTAAGCGAGGTCGCGCAAAGCCTGGAAGCCGTCTATCTGCGCGCGGTGGAGGAGAACGTATGAACCTCGAAGCTCAAGCAAAGACTGCGCCTGCCGCGCAAATGCGTTCCTCTTCAGTCTGGCAGCGCCTGCGCGACGCCTGGTACCCCGCGTGGGTGGTCCTGCGGCGGGAGATCTGGGACACGCTGCGCGACTGGCGAATCGTTGTGCCTATCGTCATCCTGGTGATCGGGTTCCCGTTTCTGGCGAATTTCGCCGCCAACCGGGGATTGGAGTTCGTCAATCAATACGGCGCATCGTTGATCATGGAGCGACTTCTGCCGTTCTTGATGCTGGTGGTGGGCTTTTTCCCCAGCTCGTTCTCACTCGTGATCGCGCTGGAGACCTTCGTGGGGGAACAGGAACGGCGCAGCCTGGAATCGCTGCTGGCGACCCCGCTGACCGATTTGCAACTCTACGTCGGCAAGCTCCTCGCGGCGACGATCCCGCCCGTCCTCGCCAGCTACCTGGGGATGGTGACCTATCTGCTGTTGATGGGCCTCACGCTGGATTGGTGGCCTCCGCTCTCCCTGCTGCTGGTCTCGATGACGTTATCCACGGTACAATCCCTGGTGATGGTCTCCGGCGCAGTGATCGTCTCCAGCCAGTCCACGAGCGTGCGCGCGGCCAATCTTCTGGCCAGCTTTATCATCATCCCGATGGCCTTCCTCTTGCAGGCCGAGGCCGGCCTGCTGCTCTTCGCCGATTATACTGTGCTCTGGCTGATCGCGCTGTGCCTGGTCGTGGTAAATGTGCTGCTGATCCGGTTGGGCATACGCGTCTTCAACCGCGAGCAACTGTTGGGCCGCGACATCGATCAACTGAACCTGAAACGCGCCCTGCACGTGTTTTGGCAAGCGGCCTGGCCGCGTAACGGGCTGAAGGCACTGTACACGCGCGAAATTCCCGGCATCATCCGCGGGATACGGCCCGAACTGCTGATCACCGTGGTGGTCATCCTGGCGGGTGGTCTAAGTGTGGGCTTATGGGGCATACGTCGTTTCCCACTACCCGTGGAAGCCTTTAGTCTGGCAGAGATAGAGAGTCTCGAAACCATTGGGTCGATGGTCACGCAAAGCGGGCTTTTAGAGTCCTTTTCACCGTGGGCCATCTTCCGCAACAACGTCCGCGCGCTGCTGTTGGCAGCGGGAGGGGCGCTCCTTTCGCTGGGTATCCTGGCGCTTTTGTTGTTGATGGCGCCTGTCGCCATCATTGTCTACATCGTCGGGCAGATCGGTGGCATTGGCTTCGATCCATGGCTCTTTCTGGTGGTGACGGTGCTGCCACACGGGATTGTGGAACTACCGGCAGCCATCCTGGCGACGGCGCAGGCCATGCGTATGGGGGATGTGATCCTCTCACCGCCAGAAGAAGGTGGCGGCATAGACGGCATCCTGCGCGAGCTAGGACATTTCATCAAACTCTTCGTGAGCGTGGTGCTGCCGTTGCTCTTGCTCGCGGCCTGGATTGAAGCACGGATAACGCCGCACCTGCTACTGAATTTCTTGGGACGGTAGGGCGAGCGGTAAACAGTAAACGGGGAGGCCGCGCACAGTGTGCGCGGCCTCCGTTGAATTTCTGGAGAGATGTAAGTAGGAAATAGTAATCAGGGATCAAGCACTACCCAATCATCGATTACGAATTACGAGTTACCAATCCCTATGCCTCTTCCTCTAGCGCGCGGCACGTGGCGTGCAAATAGGCGAAATCGCCCATCGGCGGGACCAACTCCTGCACTTCGATGATTTCACACATTTGCCCGCCCAATTCGATGTGATGGCCTACCTGCGGAGCCTCATCCTGATTGATGGCCATCCCCCCGTGCTGCCCTCCAATCACAACGTAACTGACCTTGTAAATCATAGGTCTCCTCCCTTAGGCAGCGCGTTTGTCAGATTCCGGATGCGGAGCTTGAAAGCCAGGTCACGAGCGATGTTGAACAGCATCTTGCAACCTACCGGACTCTCCTTAGTCCAGAAATCCAGCAGATCATCGCGGCTAAAAGTCAACAGGCTCGCCTCCGGAGAGAGACAGCGTATCGTCGCCGAGCGCGGGCCGGCATCCAGCAAGGCCATCTCACCAAAGCTCTGCCCTGCCCCCAGGATAATGAGGCTGGTGGTGTTCTCAGTCAACTCGGAGACTACCTCCACCTGACCCTTCAACACAACATAGACGGCGGTGCTCTGCTCGCCCTCTTTCAAGATGATATCCCCGCGATGAAATACGGAGACCTGGCCTGCTGCTGCGAGCGCCGTCAACTGCTCGTCATTCAGTCCGGTAAAGAGATCTGCGGTGCGCAAAATCGAAGGCGTTATTTCCATTATGAATCCCTCCCCCTTTAAGAATAGTCAGGTCGTCGCCAGTCTGATTGTCTGTCGCACGCCGACGGATCTACGATCCCACCACGGCGTGTCATAATCCCATAACTCTATTATACGCGAAATTGTGTACAAACAAAAGTCCCTTAGGAACGCGGATTGAATAAATGTCTAATTTCTGCGCTCGAAAAACGCCATAATACGGACAGTTATTTAATTCCCGTTCCTTAGTCATCAGGAAAACGCAGTCTCGGGATTCAGTATCACACAAAATATTATAACTACGCGAAGAAAAATTACTTATTGCGAATTATAGGCCATTTTTACAATAAATTTCATTATAAGACAGTTCGTAAATATATTTTGAGATTTATACACAAAAACGGGAGATTTTACTATGCGAAACGCATCTTCTGCAGGAATAAATTGCGTATCAATCGACATCTTTATATGTTAGTTACACATATGATCACAATATTGCAAATCGAGCACAAATCCGACCTGGCCGACCCAAAATCCAGATTGCTGAAGATTGCCCAACGCGGCCAGGTCGATTCGTTGCTGCTTCCATTAGAACCGCTGGTGTTCTACGACGTTAACACTGCCGTGATTTCACCGATCGCCCAATCCAGCACGTCCCGTGTGATGACGAGAGGTGGTGCAAAGCGAATGATCGTCTCATGGGTCTCGTGAGCGAGGATGCCACGCTCCTGTAAGCGCTCACAGAAAGGTCGCGCGCTGCCCACTTCATCCTTCAACACCACGCCGACAAGCAATCCCTTGCCACGCACCTGAGCAATGTAGGGGCTGTCAATAGCGCGCATGCCCTCCATAAAGTACGCGCCCATCTCCTGTGCCCGCTGCGGCAACTTCTCGTCGATGATCACCTGCAACGCAGCGCGCGCCACCGCGCTCGCCATAGGATTCGCGCCGAAGGTTGAACCGTGCATCCCAGGCTTGTACAGTCCCATGATGCTACGATCGCCCAGTGCAGCGGAGATGGGCATCATTCCCCCGGAGAGCGCCTTACCGATGATGACGATATCGGGCCGCACGTCCTCCCAATCGCAGGCGAACAGTTGGCCGGTACGTCCCAGCCCAGTCTGGATCTCGTCCGCGAGGAGCAAAACATTGTGCCGGTCGCAGATTTGGCGCGCAGCGCGCAGGTATCCGTCTGGCGGGACGATGACCCCGCCCTCCCCCTGGATCGGTTCCACGAGGAAACCCGCCGTGTTAGGCGTGATAGCGGCCTCCAGCGCCTCGGCATCGCCGAAGGGAACGGCTTTGAAACCGGGCGTCAGCGGCCCGAAATCTTTCTTATACAATGGCGTCGTCGAAAGCGAGATCGCCGTGATGGTACGCCCATGGAAATTGTGCTCGCAGACGATGATCTCGGCCTGATTATCGGGAATTCCCTTCACTTGATAGCCCCACAACCGTGCCGATTTGATACCCGCCTCAACCGCCTCCGCGCCGGAGTTCATCATAATCAGCATATCGTACCCCGTGAGTTCGCACAGTTCCTTCGCCAGGAGAGGAAATTGGTCGTTATAGAACGCGCGCGAGGTCAGTGTCAAGCGCTCCGCCTGCTCGAACATTGCGTTAACGATGCGTGGATGACGATGCCCCTGATTCAGCGCAGAGTAAGCGCTCAAACAGTCGAGGTACTTCTTACCCTCCACATCCCATACCCACACGCCTTCACCGCGATTAAGCACCACATCCAATGGGTTGTACGTGTGTGTGGCGTAAGTCATTTCCAGGTCGATATAGTCCGCTGTATGCATCATTGATGTGCTCCTTTGAGATTAGTTTGACAGCCGTTAGGCCAGTTGTTGCCATTCGGATATTCGGGTAGCCGGGTGGCAATATGCGCACGCGCTCCCGTTTCAATGTTAACATGGGCAAAAATCAGGTCAAGTGATGCTTATCCATTTGCCGTGCGGAAAATGACCATCCCGCCAGACATAATCATATGCAAAATATAAAATCCTTGACATAAATATAAAAATACCTATACTAGAGGAAATTGCATATTTCTAAACCCGTTTGGTCCAGTATACCATAGGAGGCAAAACGATGTCCCTCGCGTTTTGCAGCGATCAACCGATTACAACGGCCGCGCAGGACGCTTTCGGCTTCTACACCTACGCCGAGGCCCTCTGCCGTCTGGCACTGACGGCAGATTCGCCACTCAGCATTGGCGTCTTCGGCCCTGCCGGATGCGGCAAGACCAGCCTGTTATACCTTATTGCCTCAGACTTGAAAGAGCAAGGTGAAGCCGAGGGCCACCCCATCCTCACGCTCTGGTTCGATGCTACGCAGCACACCCACACAGCCCTCCGCATGGCACACGCCCTGCTGCTGCAGGTAATTGCCACGCTCGAACTCCTTAACCTGGCCCCAGAAGACGCAAGCCAGCTCGCCGACTGGAAAAAGCACCTGACTACCACTGCCAATCTAGGCACCCTGGCGGACACCTTCCCTGTCACCTTCGCGCGCTTTATAAACGACTACGTCACCGCACGCGAAGGACGGCTTGGCGTCTTCATCGACGGCCTGGACCACTGTCCGGCAGAACGCGCCCTGGATTTGCTCGAAGCCGCACGGCACTTTCTCTGCGCACGCGGAACCCTATGCTTTCTAGCAGCCGATCACGACCGTCTCAACGCCAGTCTCAACGCACGTTACGGCGAACCTGCCACTGCAGCGGACACAATCTCAGCCAGGCACACCCCCCACCTGGACCGGCTGGTGCAGGTAACCTTCACCTTACCGCCACTCTCGGCCGCCCATAGCGACGCTTTTCTGGCCCACCTCGCCCCTGATCTGCCCGGCGAAGCGCGTCACGTTCTCGCAGTAGGGTTGCCGCCCACTCCCAGGCATCTCAAACGAGGGGTCAACAGCCTGCGGCTGCGGCAGGCGCTCACACAGCCCGCACTAGGCGTAGTGGAGGCACTTAACCCCATTCTGCTGGCAAAGATCGTCGTCCTTCAAGAACGCTGCCCAGAGCTGAGTGCCGTTCTGGCCGGACATCCTTGCCTGCTCCAGGAGCTGGAAGCGCACGTCCGTAGCCCTCAGCCCGTGTCAGATAACACGGCACGTCCGGGCACAAAATCACTCCCCCTTCCCCTCGCCCGCTACGCCGCCGACCCGGTCATCGCACGCGTGCTAGGCACTGCAGAATCTGCCACGACATCGTTTGCCCACCTTGCGCCGCACGAACTCCGCGCCTGCCTCGGCCTTGCAGATGCTGCCCACGACCCCGACCGGCAGGTGTGGAACGACCTCCTGAGCGGCAACATCGCGCGCATCCACGCTGCCGTCGAAATCGCCCGGCAGTGCCAACTCGCTTATAGCCAGGCGCTCGTCAGATTCATGCACCGCGAGCAACCAGCCTCCATTGCACAACGTCTGTCAGCAGGACTGGCACTCGGTCGTCTGGGCGATCCCCGCGACTTTACCGAGACGGTTCTGATCCCGGCCGGAGAGTTCCCTTATGGGGCAGATAAGCGGCCCTGCGTCTTGCCGGCTTATCGTATCGGGCGTTACCTCGTCACCCAGGCACAATATGCCGAATTCCTGCAAGCCCACCCCGAAATCCCCGTCCCATACGTCGACGAAGACTGGGCGCGCGTCTACAATTGGGACCCCGAAACACGTACCTATCCCGCAGGGCGTAGCAATCAACCGGTCGTCCTCATCACCTGGGACGAAGCTGCTGCCTACTGCGCCTGGGCAGGCGGAAGATTGCCCACCCAGGAGGAATGGGAACGCACCGCGCGCGGTACCGACGGACGCAGTTACCCCTGGGGCGAGAATTTTACCCTGACCCATGCTAACACCCGCGAGAGCGGTCTGGGCGGCCCTACACCCGTGGGGGTCTTCGTGGAAGGTGAAAGTCCCACCGGGGTATTGGATATGGCCGGCAACGTCTGGGAATGGACCGCCAGCGACCACGATGAAGACACAAAAATCCTGCGCGGCGGCGCGTGGAACTTCCCCGCCGAATCCGCCCATACCTACGGCTCCGAACGTAGCCGTCCCCACAACCGCTCGCACGCCATCGGCTTCCGTGTGGTGTTTCCAACTTGACCTAATGCCAGTTCTTCTCTATAATAAGTTAAGAACCTATCCGAAAATTATCGCGGTTTCACGCTGTCGTCGGTATGGGC
>JBNGDO010000028.1:0-41216 GCA_049975385.1 Anaerolineae bacterium
AGAGGAGGTCAAATTCACACATTGCCTACTGGTACAGATTTTGGGGGTAATATCCTTAGTGGGCTTGTTCACTATCGCTATTTTAGTCGTCAGTTCCGACGTCGCCGTCAAGAAATTCACCGGCTTGTCGGGCTTTTTCAAGCTCTCGACGACCTTTATGGGGGTCACGGTCATCTCGCTAGCCACCAGCATCCCGGAAATCGCCGCACACTTGACGGCATCCGTCGGCATCCTTAGTGGAACACTGGATTACGAGGTCAGTTCAGCCGTCGTCTTGGGAGCCAATATCGGTTCGGACGTGGTGCAACAGACGCTGATTATGACTATCGTCATCTTCATTGCCGGCGCGCTGCACTTCAAGCGCTATTTCTTGTGGAAAAGTATGGGGCCGATGATCGGCACGACGATTATGTGCATCATCCTCGGATGGGACGGGACCTACTCCCGCGTCGATGGGGCCATTCTATTCGGCACATTTATCGCCTACGTCTACTACCTGTACGCCGATGAACGCAAACACTACAAAGCCCACGAAAACGGCTACTCCAAATCCGGCGAGGCTCCGGAAGGTGTGCCCACCTCCATCGGTATAGCCCTGCGCGATGGGGTTATCGCGCTCGTGGCGCTGGGCATCACCGTCGGCTGCGCGATGGTCGCGTTGCAGATCACCGAGATCATTGTGGCGCGCACCGGCATCGGCGGCTCGTTGATCGGCGTGACCACGCTCGGCGTGGCGTCGGCGCTCCCGGAGTTGATTACCGCGATTGCCGGCATCCGCAATGGCGACAGCGGCATTCCACTCGGCACGCTCGTCGGAAGCAATATCACCAATCCGCTGGTCGCCATCGGGTTGGGATCGCTGGTATCAACTTACGCGGTACCCCGCCCGTTGGTGCTCTGGGACCTGCCGTGGGAGACCGCCACCGGTCTCATCCTCTGGGCCATTCTGTGGTTCAGCAAGGGGAAACTTGGCAAATGGGCGGGCTTTTACTTGATCGGTCTGTATATCGTCTACATCGTACTGCGCTCGATGTTCTTTGCCGTAGATTAGCGTTTATCTGATTCGTTTTCAACACCGCCGGAAATCACCCCGGCGGCGTTTCTTTGTGCTTTTTGGACGACACAGAACCTAACTTCGATGCGGTGCTATGTTTTGACAGTCAGGTAAGCCAGTCTATACTTAGAACCTATCCGAAAATTCGCCGTTGACGCACCCGAAAGGTTGGCAGACACAATTTCCGGATAGAGTCTTAATCGAGAC
The DNA here is from genome assembly GCA_049975385.1 of Anaerolineae bacterium. Taxonomy (GTDB): domain Bacteria; phylum Chloroflexota; class Anaerolineae; order B4-G1; family SLSP01; genus DSWT01. The sequence continues at coordinate 1,262 of JBNGDO010000028.1, forward strand.
ACGCGGATCCCGCCCTCGAGACGGGGGGCGAAGAGCAAGTAAGAGGAGGTCTCCCATGAAAATCACCGTTATCGGAGGAGGTTCCAGCTACACGCCGGAACTCATCAATGGTTTTTTGGAGCGGGTGGATAGCCTCCCGCTCACCGAACTCTGGCTGATGGATGTCCTACCCGAACGCCTCGACGTGGTCGGCGGCTTTGCGCAGCGGATGGTGGCAGCTAAGGGCGCGCCCTTTGCAGTTCACTTGACCACGGACTTAAACGAAGCCGTGCGCGGAGCGAGCTACGTCATCACCCAACTGCGCGTCGGCTGGATGCAAGCCCGCCGCGAGGACGAATACCTAGGCCACCGGCACGGCCTCATCGGGCAGGAGACCACCGGTGTCGGCGGGATGGCGAAGGCGCTGCGCACGATCCCCGTGGTGCTGGACATCGCCCAGGCGATGCAGACACTCACGCCCGGCGCGTTGCTGGTCAACTTCACCAACCCCTCGGGCCTCATCACCGAAGCGCTCGCACGCTACGCCCCTGACGTGCCTTCGGTGGGCGTCTGCAACGTCGCCATCCACACCAAGATGGAACTACTTGATGGCTTGAGGGAACGTCTGGGGATAGATGTTCCGCCGGAGCGCGCGCAGTTGAACACCCTAGGTCTGAACCACCTCTCGTGGCATCGCGGCTTCACCGTGGATGGCCAAGAGATGTGGCCGCGTATTATGGAGGACTACATCTCCCACCTCAAGGCCGAGACGGAGCCGGAATGGGATGTGCGCACCATCGAAACTCTCGGCATGATCCCCAACTATTACCTGCAATACTACTACTACACCGCACGCAAGCTGGCTTCGCAGGCGAAATGGCCGCCATCACGCGCCGAACAGGTGATGGAAATTGAGAAAGGCCTGCTCGCGCAGTACGCCGAACCCGACCGCACGGAGCCGCCGGAGGGCCTGATGCAACGCGGCGGCGCGTACTACTCCACCGTGGCGACGCAACTGCTCAACGCCCACTACAACGATCTGAGCGAAGTTCACGTGGTCAATGTGCCCCACCGCGGAGCTGTCTCCGGTTGGCCAAAGGATTGGGTGCTGGAACTACCTTGCACGGTGAGTCGCGTGGGCATCACGCCACTCCCGGCAGAACCGTTGCCGCTGGCATGCTTCGGCCTGCTGGCGAATGTCAAAGCTTACGAGCTGCTGACCGTCGAAGCCGCCGTCAACGGCGACCGGGATGCCGCCTACCAGGCGCTCCTCACCCATCCACTTGGCCCTGCGGCGGACAAAGTCCAGGCAGTGCTGGATGATCTATTGGAAACGAACAAGGATTATCTGCCACAGTTTTATCAGCAGATTTAGCAGATTAAGCAGATTTCTATTTCCCAATCCGCTAAATCTGCTAAATCTGCTGACTATTTTCTCGTAGGAGTACACACGATGAACCAGTACTTTCTCGGCATCGACATTGGCGCGACGAAGAGCCACGCGCTGATCGCGGACGTACAAGGACGCGCCGTCGGCTTTGGCAGCTATGGTCCCGGCAGCCACGAAGTCGTGGGCTACGACGGATTGCGTGCCGCCCTGCACACCATCACCGACATGGCGCTCGTTGCGGCGGGCCTCGCCAAAGCGGACATCGCGGGCGCGGGCTTCGGCATCGCCGGCTACGACTGGCCCGGCGATGCCGCGCCGCACTACGAGGTCATCGCCTCACTGGAGCTATCCGCGCCCTACGCACTGGTCAACGACACCCTCGTCGGCCTGGTCGCCGGTGCGACGGAGGGCTGGGGCGTGGGCGTGGTCTCCGGCACGGGGAGCAACTGCTGGGGACGCGACCGTCAGGGACGCGAGGGTCGCCTGACCGGTGGTGGCGATCTGTTCGCCGAATACGCCGGTGGCGGTGATTTGGTCGCCAAAGCGATCCAGGCCGTGGCGCTGGCGTGGGGCCGGCGCGGGCCGGAAACGCGCCTCACCGAGGCATTTCTGGCGCTGACCGGCGCAGCGGACGCGCTGGACTTGCTCGAAGGACTGTACCGTGGACGTTACACACTCAGCCCCGCCAACGCCCCCCTCGTCTTCCAGGTCGCGGCGGAAGGCGATGCCGTGGCGCAGGAAGTCATCCACTGGGCCGGGCGCGAGCTGGGCAGTCTCGCCATCGGCGTCATCCGCCAACTGGGCTTCGAGGCGCTGGATTTCGAGGTCGTCCAAATCGGCAGCCTGTACAACGGCAGCCCGGCGATGAGCGAGACGATGCTGGCGACCATCCACGAGGTCGCGCCCGGCGCGCGTCTCGTGCGCCTCGCCGCACCGCCGGTCGTCGGTGGGGTGTTGTTGGGGATGGAGCAGGCGGGCGTAGATTACCCTCCACTGCGCCAGACGCTCATCGAGACGACTGCCGCCTTTGTGCAATCGTAAGTTCGAGCGGAAGGATATGTTTACCACGAATCTTCACGAATTGTAACTATTCAGCCTATAGGTGGGACGCACTTGGGCTAAGGCTGGATAGTGATTTTTGTGCTTCCCACCATCATTTAAGGCGCAAAAGTGCGTCCCACCTGAATAGTTACCACGAATTTACACTAATTTTCTCTATTGGCGGAGATTCGTGATGATTCGTGGTTTATTTATGTGAGGAGAGCATACTATGGAAAAACTTGCGCTTTTAGATGGAACGCCCGTGCGCGATACGGGCTACCCGCTGTGGCCCATCTTCGATGAACGGGACGTGGAGGCCGTCGTGGCGGTCGTCCAATCCGGCTATTGGGGCGGCTTCCCCTACCCCGGCCCGCAAACCGCCGAATTCACCCGCCGCTTCCTGGCGCTCCAGGGCGGGGAATACGCCGTCGCGATGATGAACGGCACGGTGACGATGGAAGTCGCCTGCCGCGCAGCCGGCATCGGGTGGGGCGATGAGGTCATCGTGCCCGCCTACACCTTCCAGGCCACCGCCGCCGCGCCGATGGCCGCCGGGGCACTGCCCGTGGTGGTGGACATCGACCCCGAAACGTACTGCATCGATCCACAAGCCGTAGAGGCCGCTATCACCGGCAAAACACGGGCGGTCATCCCCGTGCACCTCGGCGCGCAGATGGCGGATATGGACGCGCTGATGGATATCGCCGCACGGCACAACCTCATCGTCATCGAGGACAGCGCGCACGCCCACGGTGCGAAATGGCGCGGGCAAGGCGCGGGCACAATTGGGCACTTCGGCTCCTTCAGCCTGCAATCGTCCAAAATCCTCACCTCCGGCGAAGGGGGTATCCTCATTTGCAATACCCAGGAACTCGCCGACCGGGCTGCCAGCATCATCGACTGCGGGCGCCCGCACGACGCCGAGGAGCAAGTGTACACGATGGGCGGGAACTACCGCATGGGTGAACTCCAGGCGGCGCTGGCGAACGTCGCCATCGAGCGCTTCCCGCAGCAGGCGCAGGAGCGCGAAGAGATGGCGGCCTACATGGACGAGAGCTTGAGCGAGATCCCCGGCGTGCGCCTCCTCAAGCGCGATTTGCGCCATACAGCACGCTCATTCTACCGCTATACCTTCGCCATCGACCCGGAGGCCTTCGGGGTGACCCACGAGACGGTTTGCCGTGCTCTACAGGCCGAAGGCATCCCCGCCGACGCCGGCTACCCGCCGATGCACCAGTACGAACTCTTCCAGCCGCATCTCTCGCGCCTGCCCGTGCCGAGCGCCTTCCCGGAGCGTCTGCGCTTCCATCCGGGCCAGTTCCCCGAAAGCGAACGGGCCGCCACCCGCGAAGCCGTCTGGCTGGACGAGAACATCTTCCGTGCCGGGCCGCAGGGGGTGGATGACGTCGTCGCCGCGTTGCGGAAAATCTACGACAACCGTGAGACGTTGGCAACACTGCAACATTGACACAAAATCATGCGACAATTTCTCCATACGATGCTATAATAAGAATACGGCAGAGTCAGGCAGACGGAAGGCACGACCCAAAAACACCCTCAAGAAAAGCGGCTTCAGCCGCCCATTCCGGCGACAGCGTGAAACCGCGATAATTTTCGGATAGGTTCTTAGTTTTTTATGGCCGGATCAGTAGGCATAGCTAACGAAAGGAAGTGTATTATGCTTAAAAATGCCAGCTTTGAACAAGGTCAGGATGGACACGCGTGCCAGGTGCACCGGCCTGATGGCGTGCATCAAATGGCGCGGGGGGAAGTGGATAAACCGCGCGAGTGGATCGTGTTTTACATCCACGACAAGGGGTTCAGACCGCCGTGGGATGCCGACAACCCGGACGGATGGTGCGAGCCGGAAGTCAAGATTATCCCCAAGCAGCCCCCGTTTCTGGATCCCCTACGTATCAGCGAAGGCAATAACGCTATCAAGTTCTTTACGATGTGGCGGATCCACCAAGCCGGCCTGTACCAGACAGCCAAGGTCAATCCCGGTGACCGCTTACGGTTCACGATAGATGCCCACGCCTGGAGCAGCAATGATGACGATCCACAAACCAGCGAAGGCGTTGGAACTGAAGCCTTCTTCGCCCTAGAGGGAACGGTGACAAATGACGAGCGGCGGAACTTCACGTTTAAAGTCGGGATCGATCCGACCGGGGGGACAGACCCGTTTGCCGACACCATCATCTGGGGAGAAGGCGCGCACATCTACAATGCCTACCACACGCTGCCGGCAGTCGAAGCCGAGGCGCAAGGCGCGCACGTCACCGTGTTTGTGATCGATCAGGTTCTGTGGCGATATAAGCACAATGATGCGTATTTCGACAACGCGCGCTTGGAGGTCGTAACGTCACCCCAGCCTCAGCCCCAACCCGGCGAATGCCCTTCTGCACACGAGCCTTATGAGCGCACGTATGCGTTGCTGCCCCCAGGATATGGTTTTGAATGGATCAGTGCCTTGAAGGAAGTGTGGGAGCAGCATCGTTTTACAATCGGCATCAATGCTGACGATGCTTTTGCGCGGGTCAACGGCGTGCTCAAATGTACGGTGCTAGCCCTAAACCCGAGCGCCTGGGATGTCGATTTGGAGACTTTCTATCAACAGTATTATCCGTCAACGGCAAACAGCGTCGTTCACTACATCCCGATTGAGGCAAGCACACCTTCTGCGTGGGCGGAAGGCATACGGGCGTATTACGAGCCAGTGCCAGAGCCGGAACCTGGAGAAAAACCGACCATACCAGCCGGTGCGCCACATTTCGCTAAGGGAACAAAAATTGGCTATCATACAATTGCGCCGCGTGGGGTGCCCGCGCATGTCGTCGCCTTGGCGCAGCAAGGCGCGGTGGTCCCGGTGTGCAAGTTTGTCGATGACTGGTCGGGGATGAATATCGTCAAAGCCGGTTCCCCGCACACACTGATTGTCGGTCGAAAGACCTTCGGAGGTGATGAAGGCGTGGAGGGCCTGGTGCAGATGAACGGCACGGAGATTGCAGAAGAGGCCGAGCGCTTGATGTCAGCATTGCATGCCAAATGTCTGGCAGAGCGACAGTTCGACGGCGACCGGTTGCAGTATATCGACTACCTGGAATCGCCGGTCAATGAAGCGGATCCGCCCGGTGCAGAAGGCTACGCCAAGTTGGCCAAATTGATGATCTACATGATGGATATCGCCGAAAAGTGGGATTTGCCGGTCAAGAAACTGGCGCTGTTCTCATTGAACGCCGGCACGCCGGAATGGAATGAGATGGTAGCGATGGTGCAGACGGGTGTATTCGAGCGGATGCAAGCGGGAGGGCATATCCTCAGCCTGCATGAGGGAGCGTTGCCGGTCGAAGGTCATTCGATGGAGACGATGCCCATTGATCATTGGTGGGGACCGGAGCACACCATTCCCGGCGCTCCTGAAGTCCCGGGGAGTGGTGCTTTGAGCTGCCGTTACCGGTATCTGCTGCACTTGATCAGACAGCGTGGCCTGTACATCCCGATTTTGATCAGTGAATTTTACGCGGGCGGTGGCTATGACGGGGCAGATCCAGAGAAGATCATCAAGAGAATGGCCTGGTACGACGAGCAAGTGCGCCTAGATCCTGAGATCATTGGGTTCACGCCGTTCACCTTTGGAGGCAAGGGTGTGGGATGGGATCTGCAAGACTATGACTTCATGCTGCCGCGTCTGTTTCAGTATACGCTAGAACAGAAAGACCGGCAGAACGCCTAAACATTCAACGAATTCGAAGATTTTTCTGTGCACACATCGGCGCCTGCATAATGCAGGCGCCGATGTGATTGTGACAAGCGAATCGCCGGATCTCCTAACGCCCTACCGCCCAGCGCAAGAGCGCGATGAGATCGCGTAGCCAGGCGAAGGTGTCGCCACGGCCGGAACCGGTCGCCGGAACCAGCCGGTTGTCGGGCTGCGTCTCCGGCGACGCCTCGAAGGGTGCCTCCGGGTCGCGCACAGCCACAACCTCGCCGTTGTAGTCGAAGAGCACGCTCGTCCCGCTCTGCAGAAAAGCGCGCGCAGCGGGATCATCCGCCAGCGCAAAGTACGCCTCGGAGCCGAACTCGATCTCGCGATCCACCTTGATGTTCGCCGCAATCCACGCCTCGGTGACCGGCTCGTCCACATTGCCCTGCGCCTGCACAAGCGATAAATCCACGTATTGGCGCGCTACCTGCGCCATACTGCCCTGCTCGCGATTGATGACGTTCGCACCGACGGCCAGATTCGCCTGGTCACTCTGTTGGTAACTCTGATTCTGCACCCGTGCCTGAATCGTCGTCCGCCCGGAGACCTGGTTCAATTCGGTTTGGTTGTCGTACAGCGCCATATTATCCATCGACGCGGCGCCTTCCGCCTGCGCCGAGATCACGAAGGTCGTATACGGCGTGACGATGCCGTAGCCCAAGCCCAACTCGCGGATTTCCTCGACCAGCGCGGCACGCTCACCTTCGACCCGTACCTCATCCAGCAGCGCCCCAACATGGCGTGTAGCCCACAGACGCGGCACAAAGTCGTGCCCGCCGGTCGCAGCTAAATCGAAGCGGTAGACGTACTCGCGCTGCTCCTCTCCGGCGCGCCCGCGCACCCGCACCGTCACCTGCTCGTTCGTCGCTTCGTAGCGCCCGGCAAGCAGCACGCTCGATCCACGGAACAGATCGGGCATCGTCGGCGGGTAGAGGTCGGTGACGCGCATCCCGTCGAATTCCACTTCCACGTCGGTGAGCACGGGATTGGCGATGCGCCCGTAGAATTCGGAGAGCGCAAGCTCGAAATTTTCGCCAGGCTGGACGTAGGTGACGCTGCCGCCGTTATCGAGCGCCAGGCGGTCCAGCAGGCGCGTGTTTACGTCGTAGCCCACGCCGAAGACGTGCATCCGCGCCTCCACCCGCGCGTTAGCCTGTTGCACCAGTTCGGCAATCGTCACATCGTCGGTGACGCCCGCCGTGGGCAAGCCATCCGTGAGGAAAACAAGCAGCCGGGAAACGCCCGCGCGTTCCTCGCTGTCGGTAAAAATCGCCAAACCCGTTTGCAATGCACCTTCGATGTCCGTGCTGTTGCGCGCATTGAGCTGGCGGACGAAGCGCCGGGCATCGGAAAGCGTTTGCCGGTCCACCGGCTGCAAATGGCGCGCCAGAGGTTCGATCTGATCGTCGAAGCTGACGATGGAGAAGCGGTCGTTGGGGTTCAACTGATCCAGGATGAAGTGCAGAGCGTTGCGCGCCTGCTCGATTTTATCGCCGCTCATGCTGCCGGAGCGGTCGATGACGAAGACGATGTCTTTGGGCAAGGCGTTGTCCTGTCCGACGGCAGCGTCGTCCGGCGCGAACAGAAAGAGGAAATGCTCGCGGTCAGCGCGTTCGCCGGTCAACATCCCACTGCCAAAGCCGCCTTCCGCCGGGCCGAAGAAGAGGTCGAAATCTTCGGCGGGATTGACGTTTTGCGCTTCCCACGCCACCCGCGCGTGGTTCGCGTCCAGGCGCTCTGTCGTCACGTCGTGGGATGAACTGTAGAGCGTACCCAGGCCGCCGGACGCCGTCACATCCACGGTGAGTGTGACCTCATCCACCGGTGCGGAAGCGTACCGCTCGGTGCTCAGGATGTAGCGATAGTGGAGCATCCCGCCGGTTGGCGCGAGCACCTGCTCGTATTCGAGCGTCATCTTGCGCGATGCGCGGGCGGGCAGGGTCACGTCGAAGGCAATGCTCTCCCAATCGGCATACTGCAACAGTGACGGATCGCGGCGCTGCGCCACCATATCGTAGAGCGCGGCGTTCGTCGTCGCCACGTCCTGATGCGTCACCGTCTGGGCCTGCCCGCCCACGCGCGCCTCGAAGCGGGCAAGCATCGCGTCCGGCGGCACGGGGAAGAAGTAGCGCCCGTCCACCGCGAAATCGTGCGGGTTGACGAACTCCTGCTCTACTCGCGTGACCGCGTGGTTGTCCTCGATAGTCACGGTGACGCGATGGTAACGCACTTCCAGGTAATCGGGGCTGGCGAGATCGGGGAAGATCATCCCATCTGCCCGAACCGCAACGCTCGCGGCGTTCAACAGCAGCACACTCAACAACACAGCCAACAAAGTTTTACGCATGTCACACCTCCAGAATAGTCTTGTAGTCTTTAGTCCGGTAGTCGTTAGTCTAGTAGGCCCGGATAATTAGCTACAGTGTAGTGGGGAAGTATGACAAATCGGTGATAAGGGGGGGATAGCCAGAGGATAGTTCTATAACATTTACATACCGCCCGTTGAGCGTATTTAGACCCCAGGCAGCGTAAACCGCGCCGTCGTGCCCTCACCCTCGTGACTCTCCAGCCACAGCTTGCCACCGTGCGCTTCAACGAGCGCCTGCGCAATCGCCAGGCCAAGGCCGCTGCCGCCATGCGTTCGCGCCCGGGCCTTGTCGGCACGATAAAAGCGCTCGCCGATACGGGGCAGCGTCTCCGACGGGATACCGATGCCACGATCGCGCACCTGCACCAACACGGTCCGCTCTGGCCCGGCCAGTACGGTGACGTCTACAGTCGCTTCCGGCGGGGAATACTTGATCGCGTTGTCGAGCAGATTGACCAGCACCTGCGCTACCCGGTCGGGATCGGCCCAGGCAGGGGGCAAACGGGGCGCGCTTTCTACACGTAAGGTTACGCCACGCGCGTCGGCTTGCGGCGTCAAACGCTCCACAATCAGTCGCGCAAGCTGCACGATATCCACCGGCTTACGGCGCAGATTTAGTGCCTCCGAATCGGCCCGCGAGAGCAAGAGCAAATCGTGAACCATGCGGATCAACCGGTCGGTCTCGCTTTCCATCGTGCCCAGGAACCGGTCGCGGACATCGAGATCCTCCACCGCGCCTGCGCGCAGCGTCTCCACCATGCCCTTGATCGAGGTGAGCGGTGTACGCAACTCGTGCGAGACGTTGGCGACGAAATCCACCTGCATCTGGCGCGCGGATTGCAGGCGCGCCGTCATCGCATTGAAGGCGCGATTCAACTGCCCCAGCTCATCCTGCGAGCGCACGGGCACCTGCGTGTCGAGATGACCTCGCGCCACCGCGCCTGCCGCTTGCGTCAGGCGACGTACCGGGCGGGTAATGGCCCGCGAAAACACGAGGCCGACGACGCCGGACAGCAGCAGCGCGATCACCGTAGAAAGCAGCAAGCGGCTGCGAACGTCACGTACCACCGTCACCACATCGGTCAATGGCTGGCCGAGGTAGACCACGCCGGCAAGCGCACCGTCGACAAGCGCGGGCAGTGCAATAGTCAATGTGTCCACATCACCGCGATCCACGCGGCTGGCGTATTGACCGGTCAACGCCTGCGCCACGAGCGCATCATCACGCAGGTTCTGACCGAGATCGTCGTTCCAGGAATCGAGAACCACCATGCCATCGACATCCACTACACGGATGCGCGTCTCCAACTGCGTGCCGAGTTCCAAAGAGGTATCCGCCAAGTAGGATAAATCCACGTCGCCGACTGTCACGCCGGGTTCCGGCACGTCCAGGTTTTGCGTCTGCACGGAGATGTTGCTTACCCGCCGCTGTTGCAGCACGTTGACCGTAGCGACGTCCTCCGTGACCGGCGGTTCGGCATCAGCTCCCAGCACCGTCGCCCCAGGGATCAACGTCTGCGCCGTGATCTGCGCCTGCGCGACGAGGCTCTCCTCGATGGCCTCCAGGAAGTACCGTTCGAGGAAGGAGAGCAGCAGCACACCAGAAAGCCCCATCGCCAGGATGATCACGGCGAGATGGGACAGGAGTAGTTTACTACGTAGCGTTGAGAACATTGTGATTTCAGAATGAGAGAATCAGCGAATGAGCGAATCAAAGAATTGCGAATTACGAATTACAAATCGCGAACCACTCAACTAACAAACCACCATTCAACTTCCAGCATCAGGCAACCAGTATCCAGCTTCAAGCATCCAGTTTGTACCCCACCCCACGCACAGTGACGATGAGGTCTTCGGCGGAAGCCGCTTCACGCAGTTTGGCCCGCAGGCGTTTAATCACGGCATCGACCACCCGCAGATCGTCGTGGTAGTCATAGCCCCAAACCAGATCGAGCAGTTGCTCGCGGCTCAACACCAGCCCAGCGTGCCGCGCCAGGACGTACAGTAGATCGAACTCCAGTGCCGTCAAATCGAGTGAGGTCGATCCCAAACACGCCTCGTGACGCGCCACGTCCACCGTCAACGTACCGGCGTGCACGAGGTCAGCAGGTGTGATAGGTGGCGCAGCGGTACGGCGCAAGACGTTCTTCACCCGCGCCAGCAGCTCTCGCACGCTGAAGGGCTTGACAACGTAATCATCGGCGCCCATTTCCAGGCCCAACACGCGGTCGATTTCCTCATCGCGCGCGGTAAGCATGATGATGGGGACGTCGCACTCGCCACGCAGTGCGCGGCACACCTCGATCCCGTCGAGCTTCGGTAGCATCAAATCGAGGATAATCAAGTCCGGCTTCTCGCGCCGGGCCAGCGCCAACGCCTGCTCTCCATCCCAAGCGACTGCCACCTGATAGTGTGCCTGCTTCAGGTTGTAGGAGAGCACATCAATAATCGGCGCTTCATCGTCTACGATAAGAATTTTAGTCATGCGAATCAGCAAATGGCGAATGGCGGAACGAGGCAATAACCCAATCCCCAGTTACTAATCCCTAATCGCCAGTTACTAATCCCTTTTATAGCGCAATTGTGTGACAGGGCAATGACAAAGAATGAACAAAGCAAGCACAAATCACGCGACCAATTCATTCCGCACCATGGCGAGCAGCGATTCGGCGTGCAGCGCCGCCAGATTGTAGCAGACGCCGCCCAGATGATCGGCCAAGGCCTGCGCCAGTCCCTTGTCGTAGTCGGGGCTTTCCATGTTGACCACGATAGACTTGACGTCGCCCTCGGCGATTTGCTCGGCGATGTGGTAGGCTTCGAGTTGCGGTGGCATGTCGCCCATTGAGACGTTGCCCGCGCCATCGGTGAGGATGACCAGGAGTGGGAGCAATTCAGCGTAGCGGCGCAACTCCTGCTCCACCGTACGCTGTGCGAGCCACAGACCCGCCGCGAGCGGCGTCTTTCCACCAACGGGCATGTTGACCAGCATCTGCTTCGCCAGATCGACGCTGTTGGTGGGCGGCAACACCAGCGTGGCGCGATCTTTCTGAAAGACGATCATCCCCACGCGATCGCGCCGCTGGTAAGCATCGGTGAGCAAGGAGAGGATCGCGCCCTTCGTTGCCTCCATCCGCTCAGAGACGGCCATCGACCACGAGGCATCCACGACGAAGATGATGAGATTGGCAGCGCGGCGCACGCGCACCTTGCGTTGGTAATCCTCCGGACGCAAGTGCAGGGCCGGTGATTCTGGTTCACCGGTCGCATCCGCTTCCGCACGCTGCCGCTGGAACGGCGCTGCCGCGCGCAATGTCGCGTCGAACGCCAGATCGGAGGCATCGCGCGGCGAGGGTTTCGCGCTCACGTAACGCCCGCGCTTGCGGTCCGTGCGACTGCGGCTGCGCCTCCCACCGGTTGAACGCACCCGCCGATCCGCCGGCGTTTCCAGGCGGCGAGTCGGGAAGATTTCACCCGGTTGGATGAACTTGCCCCCATCCCACCAGGTCCCATCGGTGGGCCATTTGGGAACATCTTGGGCGTAGGCTTGCAGTTGAGGTGCGGAGGCTTCCTGGGACTCTGCCTCGCGCGCCTCAACCTCTACACTTTTTTTTGGCGATCCTCTCCGGCGACATCGCCATCCACGGAAAGCTCTTCCTGTTCTGTTTCTACATCGTTGGCCTTGTCGCGAGCCGCTGCCACCATCTTGTCCAGTTCGGCGATGGAGGTCTGTACTTCGTCGAAGGGCTTGCGCTTGAGGCGATGCGGCAGCGTCAGTTCGGCGGCCAACATGATGTCACGATCGGTCAGGCGCGTTCGAGCTTCCCACGCCGCGTGCGCGACGGCTGTCTTGAGGATCACCAGATCTCCACGATGGCCATCCACACCGAGACCAGCCATCATCTCGGCAATCGTAGACATATCGTTGCGCGTATAACGCACTTCTGGCAACAAACAACGGGCGTCTTCGATGCGCTGCGCCAGCATCATCTCTTGCGGCTGCCACTCCTCGTAGAAGCCGGCTGGGTCCTGTTCAAAGACCAGGTTGCGCTCCATAATCGCCATCCGCGCTCGCGCATCCCGCACCCCCTGCACATCCACGCACAGCGCGAAGCGATCCAACAACTGCGGACGCAGATCGCCTTCCTCAGGATTCATCGTCCCCACCAGGATAAAACGTGCCGGATGCTGAAAAGAAATACCCTCGCGCTCCACGGTATTCACGCCCATCGCGGCGGCGTCCAACAACACATCCACGATATGATCGTCGAGCAAGTTGACCTCGTCCACATAGAGGATGCCCCGGTTCGCAGCAGCAAGCACCCCCGGCTCGAAGTGACGCTCGCCCTTCTGGATAGCGCGCTCGATGTCGAGGGTACCGACCACGCGATCCTCCGTCGCCCCAATGGGCAACTCGACGAACGGCACTTTCTTCGTGTAGTGCGGGAGCATCTCACCCTGCGCCGCGCGTTCGCGACAATTCGTACACCAGGTCGCGGGCTGGTCGGGATCGCAACCGAACGCACCATCGGCTACCACTTCAATGTCGGGCAATAGCGCCGCCAGCGCGCGGGCAGCGGTCGATTTCGCCGTGCCACGCTCACCGCGGATCAACACACCGCCAATGCGGAAGTTGATTGCGTTGAGGATGAGCGCCCGTTTCATCCGCTCTTGATCTACAATCGCGGTGAATGGAAATACCAAACGTCCGTTATCTGCCATTCGACCTCCATCGGAATAGTCCAAGGTCAAAAGTCGAAAGTTCAAAATCGATAGTCAAATCTTTGTTCGTCAAAATTCGTCGAACAAGATCATCTGAATCCTGGCACATTAATCCTCTGCATCGCGCAATGATTTGAGCGTGCGCGTCAGGCCAATCAAGCTGCCCGCTATCATCGCCAGACCGGTCACCAGGCCATAGTAAGCGAAATCCAACCGCGCCCGCAGCTCTCCGGAGAAAAAGGCAACGAGCGAGTAACCGCCGGCAAGGGTCAAAAACACACCACCGATCAGGGTCGCCACGCTAATCGCCAACATCAAGGGACTCTGCCGTTTGGCAATCTCGTGCTCGTGCTCAAGCGCAACCCGTGCCACGAAAGCTTCCGCCTCGGGCCAAGACATCTCTCCAGTCTCACAAACGTGGCGGATCAGCGCATTGCAATCTGCACCGCTGCCCAATTCACGCGCCACATATTTCACCAGGTCTTCGCGAATCAGGGCAGCGAGACGCTCATCATCCACCACACCCTCGGTAGTATAGTCAAATAGCTCGGGAATCTGCACGGGCGAACGAGGTGACAACGATGCTTCAGATACACTCTCCTGAGTTCCTATCCGTTGCAGCATCGTTACTGCGTGGCGATTTTGCGGGTCCAGGTGCAAGACCTTGCGACAACATTCAGCTTGCTGCTCTGGTTCATCAAGCAACACCGCCATCAGCAGCCACGCCTGGGCATCGTCGGGCTGTTCCCCCAAGCGACGCGCAAGCTCCTTTCTAGCACGGAGACGGTCGCCGGTTTGAGCCTGTTGCCAGATCAAGTTTAAAGGATGCATAATGATCTCCACAACAACCTACTGACCTGGTCATATCGTACTAGCCTTTCTACGCCTATAAAGCGCAGGAACAACGCTAGTTCTTATGTCCAGGTCAGTCATATGCTAAAAAAACCGCTGAAACGGCAGATGCCATCTCAGCGGCTCGGCGACTAAAGGCACAACTTACCAGGAAGAACGCCGATCATTGCGATCGCGGTATCCGCCGCTGCGACGTCGGCCGCCGCTACCCCCACCGCGCCGGTCCTCGCGTTCCTGGGCTTCATTCACCCGCAACGCGCGGCCGTCAAGCTCGAAATTGTTGAGTGCGGAAGCAGCTTTATCGGCGTCTGCAGTCTCCATCTCGACAAAACAAAAGCCTCGAAAGCGCCCAGTGTCGCGATCGGTGATCCAGCGTATCGATACGACAGAACCGTGCTGCTCAAACAGTTCGCGGACTTGATCCTCGGTGACACCCCATGACAAATTACCAACATACAACGTCTTTGACATACTCATCTACTCCTCGTAAACTTAGTGATATGGCTCTTCAGCCCGGAACTGAACGCAGTAACGGCCTAGCGAGTCTTGATTGATGATAGTATAACATAATTCTTCACAAACAACAATGCGAACACACCGACAGACACAGCATTCAACAAATATCTCTGGGGAAGAGTGGCGGACCAGCGGTAACCACAGTTCCCGGCTGCAAAAGTCCCCAGGACAGTCCTGCCCGCGATGGTCCCTGCGGTTGCCATCCCAAACGACGCCACACTTCGATCATACGTTCAGGCAACACGGGCTGCAGCAACAGCGAGACCAACCGCAGTGCTTCAGCCGCTGTATAGAGGATTGTTGCAACCCGATCGATATGTCCTTGTTTGGCCTGCGTCCAGGGCTTCATACGCTCCAGGTACCGGTTGATCTCACCGATGAGATCCATGACGTGCGCCAGGGCTTCGTTGAGCGCCAACGCTTCGACCAGGTTGAAGACGCGATCGACAGCCACCAAAGAACGTTCGCGCAAGGCATCATCTTCGGTTGAGGTCGTGTCACATGTAGGAATACGTCCCCCGCAATATCGCTCAGTCATATTCACCAGACGGTGAAGGAGATTCCCTAGATCATTTGCTAGGTCTGCCTGGTAACGACTGCGCAAGCTTTGCTCATCGAAGTCGGCATCGCGTCCCAGCACCATATCGCGGATGAGAAAATAGCGAAATGCATCTACACCGTAAACCTCAGCCATAGCAAGAGGATCCACGACATTTCCCAGGGATTTGCTCATCTTTGCGCCGCCTGAAACCCACCATCCATGGGCAAGGATCGTTTTAGGTTGAGACAGACCCATTGCATGAAGCATCGTGGGCCAATAAACGGAATGCGTGATGAGGATATCCTTACCGATGAGGTGCATAGCTTGCGGCCACAAGCGCGCAAAACGCGCCTCGTCGGACAAGTATCCGGCAGCGGTGATGTAGTTGATCAAGGCATCAAACCAGACGTAAGCCACATAACGAGGATCAAAGGGCAGCGGAATGCCCCAACTCAGGCGTTCCACCGAGCGCGAGATACACAAATCGCCCAACGGTTGGCGCAAGAAGCCCAACACCTCATTACAACGTGTCTCAGGCTGGATATAGCCGGGATGCGTGGTGATATACTCGATCAACCAGTCCTGATACGCACTCATCCTGAAAAAATAGTTCGGCTCTACAAGCCGCTTGACCGGACGCCCGCAGTCTGGACAATTGCCGTCAACCAGGTCTTTCTCCGTCCAAAAGCGTTCATCGTGGACGCAATACCATCCCTCATAATTCCCGAGATAGATTTCGCCCTTATCCCACAGCCTTTGCAAAATCGTCGTCACAACACGTTTATGGCGAGGCTGCGTGGTGCGAATGAAATCATCGTTGGAGATATGCAGATACTCCCATGCACGTTGAAATCGTAGCATCGTCTCGTCGGCCTGAACTTGAGGCGACACGCCACGTTTCCGCGCTGCATCCTGTACCTTCTGGCCGTGTTCATCGGTGCCCGTCAGGAAAAACGTATCCAGGCCACGCAGACGCGCATAACGCGCCAGGACATCGGCCAGGATGGTGGTATAGGCATGGCCAATGTGCGGAACATCATTCACATAGTAAATCGGAGTCGTCACATAAAAGGTCTCACTCATCACAACACCTCCATACAATGGCGAACAAGTCTGGTAAAAGAAAAAGAGCCTCCACTGAGGAGGCTCCTTTGCTAATCGCACGATGTGCTAAAAAATCCGGTTTCTCCCCAACGGCAGATAGCCATGGCGACCAGCCATGGCGCTGCACATCATCACCACAGAACGGGTAACCGGACTTCTATACACTCCATCATTCTCCAGGTTTGATATAATCATCATACCACGAATATCCTGCAAGGTCAAAGCGGCGCGCCTTCATTTTGCCATTCTGAGAAATCCGGCTAAAATATAACCAATAGTCTGATGCGACCAAAATTATGAGAGAAAGGAAAACCGGATCTGTAGAAATCTGAGTATTAGGCCGTTCCAATGAAATAAACCAGCCAGACTTTGGCGCTGGAACATTCCCCAAATGTGGCCTGGTTAAAATTCTGGAACTACCTTAGGAACAACGTGTGTACCGGGTGCCGCCGTGTCTTGCCTTGACAATGTATTGTTCCTATGGTAACCTTTCAATAGTTAGTTTATCCTCAGATATCATATAACCTTTCTTATGATAGGGAAAAATTCCATAGCGGAGGGCTGAAAGCATGGCAGAAAGGTCTCGGAATGAGAGGATGGTTGAGCGACTACGCGAACTCCAAACCAGCAGCCCCGATATTGAGGCAGCCGCAATTATCAGCGTGGATGGGCTTCCGATAGCCTCTTCACTTCCGCAAAGCGTGGAAGAAGACCGCGTTTCAGCGATGTCAGCCGCAATGCTTTCTCTAGGTGAGCGGATCGCCGGAGAACTGAAGCGGGGTATGTTAGATGAAGTGTACGTCAGAGGCGAGAGGGGATACGTCATCCTTCGCGCCGTTGGAGAGGAAGCGGTGCTCACCGTCTTAGCCCGGCAACAAGCTAAGTTAGGGCTGCTCTTCTTGGATATGCGTCGAGCAGCCGAAGAGCTTTCAACGATTTTGTAGCACGGAGGAGGTTGATACAGTGGCTAATACCCCTGAACCCAGTGGTTACTTCTACCCAAATCGCTTTGGTCTCATTCTGTTCGATGCCCTGGAAGAGATTATGGGTCGCAACGGGCTGAATGCCATTCTGAATATGGCAGGCCTGGCGCAATTCATCGACAATCCCCCAGCCGATGTTATGGACAAGGGTTTTGACTTCGCCTATATCTCTGCGCTGAACAAAGCCCTCGAGGAAATGTATGGTCCACGCGGCGGGCGCGGTTTGCAGCTACGCCTTGGGCGGGTTCTCTTCGCGCAGGGATTGGCAAACTTCGGTGCGCTGGTCGGCGCAAGCGACCTTGCGTTCAAAGTTTTGCCGTTGCAAGCCAAGTTGAAGGCCGGTTTGCCCGCCGTGGCAAAAGTCTTCGACTCGTTAAGCGACCAGACCTCGTACGTTAAAGACCCAGGCAGTGACCACTTTCATTACATCATCGATCGTTGTTCGATGTGTTGGGGACGCCAAGTGGAACGGCCCGGCGGCTTCATCGCAGCAGGCATCATCGAGGAAGCGTTGCGGTGGTTGAGCGGTGGCCGCACGTTCCGCGTCGACCAGCTCACCTGTATGGGGATGGGCGCCGAGAACTGTACTTTCGCTGTCTACAAAGAACCCATCGGCTAGGGATACGCACGTCATGTCTATAGACGAGGCGCCGCGTCACATCCTCATCGTCGAAGACGATGCCAATACCGCGGAGATGCTTTCGGCATACTTCTCCTCCGTGGGATATCAGGTGTCTCATGCAGCTTGGGGGCAAGATGCGCTGAAGATCGCCTCCGAGAAACTGCCCGACCTTATAGTTTTGGATATCCATCTACCGGATATCGACGGTTATGAAGTCTGTATGACCCTGCGCAGCCAGCGGCGCACCGAGCACACACCCATCATCTTTTTGACCGAACGTCGCGAGCGAATGGACCGGCTGACCGGATTACAATTGGGAGCCGTGGACTACATCACCAAACCTTTCGACGTGCAGGAATTGCGTTTTCGCGTGCGCAATGTGCTACGGCGTAGCAACCTCGACACGCTCTTACACCCTGTTACCGGGCTTCCGACCTCGATGTTGATAGAGGAACAAGTCGAACGGGTCATCGAAAATGCCAATCTTGCCATCATTGGACTTGCACTGCACGGCATGAAGGCTTTCAGCGACGCCTATGGTTTTGTGACTCACGACGATGTGTTGCGCGCGGTGGCTTTGATCCTGCGTAACACATCCACGGAGATTATGGCAAACGATCCCTTTGTGGGACAACTGGATACGTACCAATTCCTGGTGGTCGCGCCGACAGGACAGGAAGGGTACATCGTCTTGGGACGCTTGAACCAACGCCTGAACGAGGCGATTTCGTTCTTCTATCCGCACCTCGATTGGGAAAGCGGCAAGCGTGGCGATGGCGCCCCGCTCCCAAAGATCAGCTTTGACATCAAACTCCTGTCGAGCGAGCAAATCCCCAGAGAAGGAGGTCTGCCGCAACTGCGGCGGACCTTGTTTGGTAAAAAGAAATCTGCCTAAACCGGTGCCAGATCGGTCGATAGCTATGCGACAACGTGGCAGATTGCCAGGCAGATTGCCAGGTAGATTGCTAGGCAGATTGCTAGGCAGATTGCCAGGCAAATTGCCTGGTAGATTGCTTAACGGGTTGCTGGGCAAATTCACGAACCTCCGTACGCCGGTATGGAGCAATTTAGCCATAATCGGCATCTTGCTCATCCTACCGCTTTTGCTCTTTGCCCCTGTTGTTCTAGGCGACAAAACGCTACTCCCCGTAGACGCGCTCTATACCATCGAACCCTATCGCGCTGCCGCTGAATCATTGGGGGTCACCGGCGTCCAAAACGGTCTACTCACCGACCTGATTTTGCAGAATTACCCCTGGAAGCGCTTTTTGACGACAGCGCTCGCCAGGCGTGAGCTTCCGCTATGGGACCCCTACATTTTCGCCGGACATCCCTTTCTAGCGAACGGGCAACACGCCGGACTCTACCCGCTCACCTGGATTTTCTTCGTGCTGCCGCTGCCGCGCGCATTCGGCGTGTTTATTGCGCTACAGTTGGGCCTTGCCGGCATATCTATGTACATTTTCGCACGTACGATCGGGGCGAACCGCCTGGGAGCGTTCCTGGCGGGGATGACATTTCAGTTTAGCGGTTTCCTGATCGTTTCCGTCGTCCACCCAATGATCGTGGCTGCCGCATCGTGGCTGCCGTTGCTGTTGGCGCTGGTGGACCTGACAGTACGGCGCGCTCGCTTCCTGCGGCAGGAACGCGCCATGTTGCCCTGGGCACTCCTCGGCGCGATTGCGCTAGGGCTCCACATTCTGGCGGGGCATGCCGAAGCCACTTACTTCACACTGCTGGTGATGGGGCTATTCGGCACCTGGCGACTCGCCCACACCGCGCTGACGCACCCGCGTACGACATGGCGCGCTGAAGTCCTCAGCCCGGCATTCGGTCTGTTGCTGATGGTTGGCCTGGGATTAGCGCTGGGCGCGATCCAGCTCATCCCGCTCTACGAAGTCGTGCAGGGCAGCTTCCGCCAGGGCGCAGTCTCGCTCGATGATGTGCTCGGTTGGGCCTATCCCAAACGGCGGTTGATCACCTTCCTGGTCCCGAACTTCTTCGGCAATCCCACCCACACTACACTGTGGAATTTCTTCACCGGCAAGATCACACACGCGACCGTCAATGCCTACGGCAACTCCATCTCCACCTTCGATTGGGGTGTCAAGAACTATGTCGAGGGCGGGGCCTACCTGGGCGTTCTGCCGCTGTTATTGGCGTTGATCGCCGTCGTTAGTCCAAGAGCGAATAGCCAATGGCGAATGGCGAATGGCCAAAATCTAAAATCGAAAATCCAAAATTGGTTAGGCCATCCCTACATCCCATTTTTCACACTGTTATCGCTGTTTTCATTGGGATGCATCTTTGGCACACCGGTCTATGCGCTGGTGTACGCGTTGCCCTTCTTGAATCAATCCCATTCCCCATTCCGCTGGGTTTTTCCGTTAACGGTCGCTGTCGCTGCACTTGCCGGGCTAGGCGCGAGTAGAATCAGCGAATCAGCGAACAAGCGAATCAGTAAACCCAATCCCCAATCCCCAATCACTAATCAGCAATCACGCGTCACGGATCACGGATCACGCATCATACGCAATATTTCGCGCCTTATCTTATTCGACACAGCACCGGATGTCGTCACTGTCGTCGGCGCAGTAGCAATTTGGACGGGTCTGGCACTATGGATTGGATTGTGGCTCTCGCGGCTCGCCTTCGGGAGCATCGAGCCGCTGGTTGAGCGCGCGTTCTGGTCGCTGGCGCTGGCGGCGAACACCTTCCCCGATCACCGCGCGTTTTACGCCTATCTTTTCCCTTGGATTCAACAAGGCGCGCTCTTTCTGATCGGTGCAGGGATTGTGTTGCGGGTCTCACGTTGCCCGATCTACCTACCACCTAAACTCGGACGCCGTCCAGTATGGGAAGCGCTAGCAGTCATCCTGCTGCTGGTGGACCTCATCACCTTCGGTGCAGGATTCAATCCCGCCGTGGATCCCGCTCTACTAGAATACACGCCGCCTGTCGTCACCTTCTTGCGACAAGACACCAGTTTATGGCGTTTCTCCACATTCGATCCGCACGGGAACAAGACGTTCAACGCGAACACGGGTATGTTCTACGATCTTCAGGATGTGCGCGGTTACGACAGCCTCTTCCCGGCACAATATGCGCGTTACATGAGCTGGATCGAGCCACAGAATGAATTGCTCTACAATTGTATTGCGCCATTCACGCAGTTCTCCAGCCTCGACAGCCCTCTCACCGACCTGCTCAACGTCAAATACATCATCACCGAGGAAGAGATTCCCCTGCCCAAGTACAAACTCGTCTATCAAGACGAAAGTGTGTTTGTTTACGAAAACCTGGGCGTGGTCCCGCGCGCGTTCACACTGCCCGTGCAGGCGACGCTGGTAGCACCGGATGTCGAGTCCATAGGCGAGATCATCAAACAATACGATCCACGGTTCTACGCTATCGTCGAACAGAATTTTATCTCCAACGACATGGTCATCAACATCTCCTATCCGGTGGACTCCCCCACCCCGGCTACGCTACAAGCGCAGAACGTCCTCGACTATCAGCGCAACGAAGTTCTCATTGAAGTTGGCGCAGACAGCGACGCCACAGACGGCGCCACGTGGCTCGTGCTCACCGACACGTACTTCCCCGGCTGGAAAGCCTTCGTCCGCCCAGCCGGAACCGGTGAGGACGCCGCGCGTGAGAACACGGAGCGTGAAGTCCCCATCGCGCGCATCACAGGGAACTTCCGTGGCATACTGCTCGAAGGGGAAGACCTTTCCCAGGGCGCTCTGGTGCGCTTCAAATACAGCCCCAATAGCGTGAAAATCGGCGCTTTCGTCTCTTTCCTCGCAGGGATGGGGGTGATTTTCCTGGCGGTTGTGTGGGTGTGGCGACTGGTATACCGCGAACAGGACGCGCAATCGACGACGCAGCGACTAGCCAAGAACAGCGTGGCCCCGATCGTGCTCACGCTCTTTAACCGCGTGGTGGAGCTGGCTTTCGCCGCGTTGATGTTGCGGATTCTCGGCCCGGCCAACGTCGGCGATTACACCTACGCCATCAACATCTTCCTCTGGTTCGAGATCATCACCAACTTTGGGTTGGACGCCTACCTCACCCGCGAAGTAGCCCGCCACCGCGAACAAGCCGACCGCTATCTGTTCAACACAACGGCGGTGCGCCTGGGATTGAGCCTGGCAGGTGTCCCACTGCTCATCGGGTTTATCGCACTACGACAGATCCTCATCGGCAATTTCGCTGCCCCAGCCTCCAGCCAGGCTATGCTCGCCCTGGTGCTGCTTTACGCCGGCCTGCTCCCCAGTTCGATCTCCAAAGGGCTGACCTCGCTTTTCTATGCTTACGAGAAAGCGGAGTACCCGGCAGCCATCTCGACGCTCTCCACGCTCGTGCGCGTCACCATACAAACCGCCGTACTGCTGGCGGGTTGGGGCATCGTCGGCCTGGCGGGATCCGCCATCGTCGTCAACCTGGTCACGCTCGGGATCCTGGGGGGTGTCGCCCTCAAACTGTTCTTCCAGACGAGACGTCCGCACTGGGAAAACGACCGGCAGCTCCGGCGAGAGATGACGGTCGAGTCGTGGCCTCTGATGATCAATCACTTCCTGGCCACTCTATTCTTCAAAATCGACGTCTTTCTGATGGAGCCTATCCTGGGGAACACGATCCTGGGGCTGTACAGCATCGGTTACAAATTCCTGGATGCGCTGGTGGTCATCCCCTCGATGTTCACGCTCGCGCTTTTCCCGGTGATCTCCCGCCAGGCCCACGAGGATCGCGCAGGATTCCTGCGCTTCTACCGGCTCGGCGCGAAAATCCTGCTGACGATTGCGCTGCCGGTAGCCATCATCGCCACGCTGACTGCACGTGAGATGGTGCTGATCCTCGGCGGACCGGAATACCTGCCCGGCGGCATGATCGCGCTACAACTGATGGCCTGGTCGATGCCGATTGGGTGGCTCAACAGCATAACGCAGTACGTCCTCATCGCCCTGGACCAACAACGCTATCTCACCCGTGCCTTTCTGGTCAGCCTGGGCTTCACCTTGATCGCCAACCTGATCTTTATGCCGCTGTACGGCTATCAAGCCTCGGCGATCATCCACATTTTCGCGGAGTTGGCCCTGCTGATTCCTTTCTTAATCGGCGTGCAGCGCCAACTTCCCCGGATGGGATGGCGGCAGATTCTCAGTAAACCTCTGCTCGCCACATCGATCATGGGGGGCGCAGCACTTGTACTCTTGCCGCTGGGACGCGGCGTGGCACTGGCCGGTGCACTCGTCGTCTATCCATTGGTGGTCTGGCGCTTGAAGGTACTCGCGCCAGAAGAACGGGACTCGCTGACGCCCCTTTTCCGCCGCCGTTGATGTTGACATTGTTTCTCTTTCAAGAGCGGGTATAATGCCAGGATGAGCTAGCCCGTGCCAGGGCAGCCTTCCACGTGAACCGTTAGCAGTGAGGAGCGAAAAAGTATGGAGCTTTCACAACTCGAGCAAATGATCCGCTGGTTGGATGAGGAGCGCAAGCGCGACAAGGCGCTCATCCTGGCCTTGCAGGAACGCGTCGAACAGCAAATGCACACGATTGAAGCACAATCGGTCGATATCGAACGCATGCACCAGGAAGCGGTCGAATTGCGCACCGGCTTGCGCCACACCGATGATTACCCTGCCATGATCGAGAAGGTGCATCGTGATCTCAGTGGAACTCTGGAAGAGTTCAAAGCACTGGTGAGACGCGAGAGAATGGAAAGCGAGCAGATGCGCCGGAGCGAGATTGAGGTTGTCAACGAACAACTGACCGATCTGGACAAGAAAGTGCGCGCAGTGTTGCGCTACGAAGAGCCGCTAAAAGCGCGTGAGGCCGGCGAACAACGCTTGCAAGGCCAGATTCAGGTCGTGTCCAACACCGTTGCCGATCTGAGCAAACGCACCGAGGACCGCCTACAATCCATCGTCTACCTCGAAGAACAACGCCGGGCCGACACGCGTCGCGTCGCCGCGGTCGAGGGCGAGATCCAAGGACTGCGCAAAAGTCTCGACGAACTCACCGCCAAACAAGTGCGGCTGGAAGACAGTATCCGCAAACTTCCTGCACGGGTGGAGGAGGGCATCCAAATCGCCAAATCCTACGAACCGCGTATCGAAGAACTGCGTGTGGCCGACTTCCAACGCGAGCAGCGGGTGAAGCAGTACATCGAGCAAGCCGCGCGGGTCGATACCGAGCTTGGTCGCCTGGTCGAACAGACGCAAAAATACGCGCTACTCTACAACCAGAACAAACAGGCCCTCGACGGGCTGGACGCCTTCCAGGTGCGGTTGGAGAAACGCCAGAACGAGATTGGAGAGATGCAGCGACTCACAGAAGAACGCCTCAGACGGCAATGGGAAGAGTGGCAGGCTACCTTCGCGCGCGACTGGCAGAAACGCCTGGTCGCCGAGGAAGACCGCTGGCGACGCCAGGACCTCGCCAATCAGAAGTCCACTGAACACTTCGCGGATCTTGATGAGCAGGCCGAAATGTATTACAGGGAAATCGTGGCGCTCTGGGAAGAAATGCGAGCCGCGCTAGACCGGTGGGGCAAAGCTATCCAGGAGACGCTTGTCCCCAACCAGGAAATGCCGATCCAGCGCCTTAAAGTTCTGCGACGCTATGCGGAAGAGAAGCACAAGGAGCTGCTGTAGAGAATTACGAATTGCGAGTTGCGAAGTTGCAAAAACATCCCTCGGCAAAGGATTCTTCCTATCGCCGAGGGATGTTTTTAGAGAGTGTACCAGCGCCCATCTACCATGACGCGGTTAACGTGCGTCTCGAGCAACACCTCGGGCGGTAGCGCGAAGATATCACGATCCAGAACAGCCAAATCTGCGAGATAACCTGGCATAAGCAATCCCATCCGCGACTCCAGCCCGGCGGCGTAGGCCGCGCCCCAGGTGTACGCGCGCAACGTCTCCGGCAGCGTGAGTCGCTGTTCGGGATACCAACCTTCAGGGCCGGGGAAACCGTCCTCGCGGCAGCGCGTCACCGCCGCGTACAGGCCGACGAACGGGTCGAAGATCTCAATCGGCGCGTCCGAGCCGAAGGCCAGCACCGACCCGGCCTGCGCCACGGAGCGCCAGGCGTAGGCGTACGGCGCACGCTGCGGTCCCAGGTAACGGTCGGCCATCGCCATGTCGTGGATGGCGTGGATGGGTTGCATGGAGGCCACGAAACCGGCCCGACCCATCCGCACCTGATCCTCCGGACGCATCAATTGCACGTGTTCGATGCGATGGCGCAACTCCGGATTGACGTCGCGCACGGTCTCCAAGGCATCTACGACGAGAGCGTTAGCACGGTCGCCGATTGCGTGGATCGCCAGCGCCAGCCCATCCGCTACCGCCCGTTGCGCCGCCTCGAAAAGCTGTTCCGGTTCCAGAGTGAGCAGGCCCAGGTTCTCCGGTTCACCCTCGTACGGCGCGAACATCGCGCCCGTGCGCGATCCCAGCGCGCCGTCGGCGAAGAGCTTCAACCCACCGAAACGCAGCCAATCGTCGCCGTATCCACTGCGCAAGCCAGCATCAAGTATGGCGTCGAGGGATTCCAGGCGCACGTATTTGACGACGCGCACTCGCAAACGTTCTTGACGATGCAACTCCTGGAACGCCGCGAACGCCGGGACACCATCCACGTCGTGGATGCCGGTGATGCCCAACGCCAAGAGATGATTCTGCGCCACGTCCAGCGCATCCACAATCTCGTCCAGCGTCGCCGGAGGGATGACCGCCTGCACCAGGCGCGTGGCGTTTTCGAAGAGCATCCCATCGGGCGAACCATCGGCATTGCGCCCAATCTTGCCGTGCATGGGATCGGGTGTGTCCGCTGTGATGCGCGCCGCCCGCAGTGCCGCCGTGTTCACCACCCAGGCGTGCGCATTCTTGGCAATCAGCGCCACGGGATGCCGTGGGGCCACGCGGTCCAGTTCGGTGGCGGTGGGGAAACGACCACCGTCCCACAACGTCTGGTCCCATCCGCGCCCGATGATCCACGCGCCGGGTGGCAGCTCGCGCGCTCGCGCCGCCACCTGCTCCAACAGCGCCGCGCGGGAAAGATCGCGCAGGTTCAATTCACGGAGACTTAAGGCGTACCACATCGCGTGGATGTGCGCGTCGGTCAGGCCGGGGATGACAAGCGCTCCTCCTGCCTCTTCGACAATCGCGCCGGGTGCAGCGGCCCAGGCTTCTGCCTCAGCATCCAGCGCGGCGATTTTGCCATCCACAACGGCCAACGCGCGCGCCCACGGATGGCGTGCATCGCCAGTATAGATGCGCGGGTGACGCAAAATTCTTACATCCATAGCCACCTCTAAAACCACAGAGACACAGGGCAAGATTACCGCCAGCACAAAGAAAACGATCAGAAATTCTCTGTGCGCTCTGTGTCTCTGTGGTAAATTCTTACAATCCCAGCAGGTTGGCGATCCAGGCGATGCTGTAACGCCCCGCCCAGGCCACGATGATCGCTTTGAACGTCTTGGCGCTCCATGTCGCCAGATAGAACTTCCACACGGGCATTCCTGTCGCGCCGGCAGCCATACCGGCCATATCGAACAACGGCATCGGCACGGCGCCCATCAGGAAAATGGTCAATACCCCATGCCGGCGCACCCACCCTTCGATCTTGGGATAGAATTTCCAGCGATCGATCAGATCCTCAACGGCATACCCGGCCAGATAGCCCCAAAGCTCGCCGAGCGAGTCACCAAAACCGGCGCACAGGCCGATCCACCACGGAACGAGCGCTTGCACTGATCCCATCGTAAACGTAAACGCGAGATGTGGAATGGGCAGCAGTACGGTTGTGCTGCCGATCCAGGCCATCAAGAAGACGCCGAGATAGCCCAACCCGCTGAGGTTTTCGAAGGTGATTTTCTCGCGATTGAGCGTGATATAAGTGGTAAATCCCACGAAGAACACAACCAGCACAATGCGCAGGACAGTTCTACGCGTTTTTCCCGCTGTTGTCAGATCCTTCTGCGGCAATTTGTTGGCTCCAGCGATATCGTCTAGCACAAAGTCGACTTGTGCGACAGGCGGGACAGCATTCATGACGTCAGTGGCGCTCCCAACCGTATCACCCGGGCTACGCCGGTAAAGCCGCGCGTCGCATGACAACTATCCACTACGAGTGACACCCGCTGGAGCACCCGGCCGTAATCCACGTTATGATGGCCGGTCACAATGACAACAACATCGATGGCTTCCAACACTTCATCCGTCAAAGCCGTAGATTCAAGCATCAATGCCTCGCTGTAGAAGACGTTGCCACCCACATGGAACGTTGGCACAAAGGGATCGTGATACTGCACCTCGGCTCCGCGCCCGAGAAGCAACTCGATCACGCGCTCGGCAGGGGTGTCACGCGAGTCACCGACGTCGGGCTTGAAGGCGACGCCGAGGACCAGTGTGCGCGCGCCGTGAAGGGGCTTGCCCTCCAGGCTCAGACCGCGCGTCACCAGATCGACCACGTGATAGGGCATCGCTTCGTTGGTCTCCGCCGCCAATTCGATGAAACGCGTGTAAAAATCGTACTCGCGCGCCTTCCAGAGTAAATAGTAGGGGTCGATGGGGATGCAGTGTCCCCCCACCCCCGGGCCGGGACGGAAGGGCATGAAACCAAAGGGCTTTGTCTTCGCTGCGTCGATCACCTCCCAGAAATCGATGCCCATGCGCTCGGCCAATTGCGCCATCTCGTTGACGAGGGCGATGTTCACTGCACGGAAGGTGTTTTCCAGCAACTTGGTCAGTTCGGCGGCGGAGGGCGATGAGACCTCGTGAACCGGAGCGCCCATCTGCCGCAGCAGCGCAGCAGCGATAGCGGTAGCGTCCGGCGTCAACCCACCGACGACTTTGGGCGTGTTGTAGGCGCTCCATTGTTGATTGCCGGGATCGATGCGTTCTGGCGAGAAGGCTAGATAGAAGTCATCGGCAGCGGCACTCAATCCACTCACCTGCTCTAAAATCGGCTGCACATCTTCGGTGGTCGTGCCGGGATAGGTGGTGGATTGCAGAACGATCAATTGGCCTGCATGCAGGTAGGGTGCAATGCCCTCGGTAGCAGAGATGATGTAACTCAAATCAGGGCTACGCTGGATAGTGTACGGTGTGGGCACACAGATGAACACCGCGTCACAATCACGGACGACAGTGTAATCGGTGGTGGCACGCAGGCGGCCCTCGTGCAAATGCGGCAGCAGTTCGGCATCGGCGACATCCTCAATATAGCTGTGCCCCGCGTTGAGCTGCTCTACACGCTCAGTGTTAATCTCCACTCCGACCGTCACGAAGCCAGCTTTGGCGAAGGCCAAAGCCAGCGGTAACCCTACGTACCCCATCCCCACAACGGCGACCTTAGCCGTGCGATAAGTGATTTTTTCCGAAAGCGATGCGTTCATCCATTCCTCCACAAGTGCAAATATGATCGAATCTGGGTCACATAAGACGGTGGATGGGGCTTACCCTCCACCACCTTACACTGCTATTTTGCTGCCCTTCGCAAGGCTGCTTCATTGTATCTTGATACGCTGCGCCAACAGTGCTAATTTCACCTCCACCTCGTACCAACTGACTTCCGAAAGGCCGAGTTTGTGCCGCAGTTCAGTGCGATCCATGTCCGCGGCAAAATCGCGCGCGGCACACGTCCAGCGGAGCATTTCGAAGGTGATACGAGGAATTTCGGCTTGCGCAGCGAGGTCGGTAAGGACGTATTCCAGATTACGCGCGCTCCACGGAAAAAGATGCTGGCGCGACGGGTACTGCTCCAGATATTCTCGCAAAACGGCGGGCCACCATTGTGGCAACGCGATACGGCGCTCCTTGTAACGGCGCCGTGCCTCTTTGTAGCGGACCCACAACGCGGGATGCTGTACATCGGTCAGGTCGATGTGGTTGATGTGGAGATTAACACACTCGCTCTTCTTGATCCCGGTGTGAAGAATCAAGGTAAAGAGTATATGCGGGCGTGTATCGGGCTTGCGTGTCTCGCTGCCCGCACGTAGCGCATGGGTTACCGCCAGTGCCGCATCGATTTGCACGCCAGTCAGAATCTCCGGCAACGGTGCCGTCACGGATTGGTGGATCAGCGGCGCGGCTGCGTCGCGGGGAACGACACCTTCTTCCGCCAACCAACCAAAGAAAACTTTGAGCGTGGTGATACGACGCTCCAATGTTTTGGGGCTGCACGGCACGCCTCGCGAGGTGTTCAGCCACTTGACAAAGGCGTTTAGCGTCACCGGAGAGATATCGCCAATTGCCTGCACCGGCCCCAGGTAATCACTCAGGATTTGCATATCCAGGCGGAACGCCTGCTGCGTGTTCTCCGTAAAACCCCGGGCCTGCATATACTTCTCGAAAGCACCTAGCGCGACGTTGAGCGGCGTATGTGCGGTCAGGTCCGCCGCCGGCGAAGGGGGCTTCGCCGCCTCGCCGGATGGTGTCTGTGGAAACAGCGTCAATTGTTGTGTCTCGTGACTATCCGTCATGATGCTCCTATTATAGCAAATTGGTGACAGACACAAGTTAAGAATTGACATATGTTTTTCTTCTTTTTTGTGGTATACTAACGGTGGATTTGTGATTCGTCGGAAGCACTCAAGAAAGCAATTTCGAATAGGTTATTAGCTTATTTTTTGGAGGTAGCTATGCCACTAGATGTTACGGCTATACGGCAAGAATTCCCAATTTTCGAGCGCAAAATCAACGGCAAGCGCCTTGTGTTTTTGGACAGCGCCGCCAGCTCGCAAAAACCACGCGCTGTCATCGGCGCGATGATGCACACCTACATGCACGGTTACGCCAACGTGCACCGGGCGTTATATACACTGGCGGAAGAAGCGACTGCCGCCTACGAAGCGGCGCGGGCAAAAGTCGCGCGCTTCATCAACGCACCGGATCCTGCCGAAATCGTCAATGTGCGCAACGCAACGGAGGGGCTGAACCTCGTTGCCTATAGTTGGGGCGAGACAAACATCCACGCTGGCGATCGCATCGTCATCACTGAGATGGAGCACCACGCCAACCTGGTTCCGTGGCAGCAATTAGCATTGCGCAAAGGCGCGGAACTGGCCTACATCCCCGTGAACGACATGGGTGAGTTGGACCTGGACGCGCTACCGCCATTGCTGGCAGACGGGCGCACCAAAGTCGTCGCCT
The DNA here is from genome assembly GCA_049975385.1 of Anaerolineae bacterium. GTDB lineage: Bacteria > Chloroflexota > Anaerolineae > B4-G1 > SLSP01 > DSWT01. The sequence continues at coordinate 31,304 of JBNGDO010000028.1, forward strand.
GCTCGGTGATGTCCAATGTCCTCGGCGCATTACCACCGGTCACGCAGGTCGCGGAGATGGCACACGACGCTGGCGCGCTGGTGGTGATGGACGGCGCACAGGCTGTACCCCACCGGCCCGTCGACGTGCAGGCGTTGGGCGCTGACTTTCTGGCGTTCTCCGGGCACAAGATGTGCGGGCCGGGCGTGGGCGTGCTGTGGGGACGCTATGATCTGCTGGATGCGATGCCGCCCTTCCTCTACGGCGGAGATATGATTCGCACCGTCAAACGCGACTATGCCAAATGGAACGAGGTGCCCTATAAGTTTGAGGCGGGAACACCGGCTATCGCCGAAGTTATCGGGCTGGGTGCAGCAGTGGATTTTCTCAATGCCATCGGGATGGAGAAAATCCACGCTCACGAGCAGGAGATTGTCGACTACGCACTGGCGCGCCTCGCCGAGCTTCCCACCGTTCACGTGCTCGGTTCTGGTAAGGGAGAGCATAGCGGCCTACGTGAGCATAGCGGCCTACGTGAGCATAGCGGCCTACGTGAGCATAGCGGCGTCGTCTCATTCTGGATGGACAACATCCATCCGCACGATATCGCTACGGTTCTCGACGCCGAGGGCGTGTGCATACGTGCCGGGCATCACTGCGCGCAGCCATTGCACGAGCGCTTCAACCTTCCAGCGAGCGCGCGTGCCAGCTTCTACATCTACAATGATAAAGACGACGTCGACGCGTTAATAGCAGCACTCCACAAGGTTATAAAAATTCTAGGAAGATAGATCGCAGGAGGAACTATGAGTAGTGATCTTTATCGCGAACAGTTACTTGACCATTATCACAATCCTGAAAACTTCGGTGTACTCGACAACGCCGATATCGATATCGAAATGGACAATCCCACGTGCGGGGATATGATCCACCTGACAGCACGCCTTGACAGCACCGGGCGCGTCGCCGAAGTGATGTTTGAGGGGCAAGGGTGTGTCATCAGCATGGCTTCATCGTCGATGTTCACCGAGCACGTCAAGGGGAAAACGTTGGAAGAAATCGCCGCGATGGGCCTGACCGAAATCCAGGACATGATGGGCGGCGTGAAGTTAAGTATGGGCCGGGTGAAGTGTGCGTTGCTGCCGCTCAATGCAATGAAACAGGGGTTGAAGGAAAGCGGGAATATGGTATAGCACACTCCTGATCCAGTCGTAATTTGCCAAACGCTTATACGCCTGTGAGACACCGAATAGCTTTAGTTTTATTATGACCGGATCAGTAGGAATCCACTCATTGGAGACAATAAGAGGGCGCAGAGAACTGCGCCCTCTTTCATTGAATGGCTCAATCAGATAGTCGTCCATCCATCGTCATCTGAACGGCGAGCACATAGTCGAGCTTTACTGGACGCGCACTGAGATCGACTCAGGGATCACATTTTGAACCGTCACCCCCTGTGGAACCTCAACCACAGGGATGATGGTGTAGTCTCCAGGCCTCAGATTGGTCACGTCTAGCACAACCTCCACATCCGCCGGCTGCAACTGCTCCATCACCGCCAGCGGTCCACTCAGTACAAGAACGACGGATTCAACGTTGGCAGTGGCATCCAGATTGGGAGACAGCCCACGCAATGTTGGCGTCACCGCCAGTGTCAACCCACTTTGAATAGCCTCGATCGTCAAGCTAACCGTCACGTAAGGACGCTGTGGCGAGATGAGCGACAATCCCTCCGGCATCTGCAAGGCCACCGTCGTCGTCAGACTTTGCGTCAGCGTATCCAGACTGATGGGTTGTGTGAGGAGATAGCCCGGAGCTGAGCGCACTAATTCGACGCGCCCGTAGACTTTGACGAGTTGCGGATCAACGACGAGATTGGCGATGCGGTAACCGGAGGCCGGTTGTCCTTCCCACGCGACCGTCACCGCAAGATCACGCACATATCCTAACGGCGAAATCGGCGCATTAACCGTTACTGCTTTGGGGATGGATTCGACGTTGTCGACCGGGTCCTCGTTCTCATCCAGAAGCGCTGGTTCGTAATCTCCTCGGACGTCGCTTTGCTGATCTTCGACGGAGATTGTCACCTGTGCTTGCGTCACCATAGCAACCCACGAAGCAGGACCGCGAACACGCACAGTCTGCGGCACAACCTTAGGTTCGTCAGCTCTGAAACCAAAAAGTGGTGTCCCCTCGAGCCGGGTGGTAACCGTGATCTCTTTCTCGGCAATGCGCTCGACAATGAGGCTAACCTCCGGTGGTGTGATCTTCAAAACCTGCACAGGCGCCACCTGGACGTCGACTTCGACGGGGACGTTCAAGGTGCCGGTGGTGACTTCCGATAGATCGATGTAGGCGCGGAGATCATCGGAGCTCAATGTCTCCCACACTGACTGCGGTGCGCGCAATTCGACGCGTACACGAGTCCCATTCATCCCATAAGCGAGCATATCTTCATCCAGACCGGCGGTTTCGATCGGGATCGATGAGTTAAAGGGAGCGGTCTCTGTCGGATCCTTGGCTTCCGTCGCTACAGCCCAGAAGAAGAAGGCGAGAATCAACGAGAGAAAGAGCAAACCGAGATTGCGTCCCAGCCAATGATTCATACCCGCATGCCTTCTTCAATCTCCTGAACGGGCCGTACCGGGGTGCGGCGCAACCAGCGGAAGATTCCGCGGGAGGAGCGGACTTTGGGAACGAGGAAAGCGCGCAGAATAGACTCCAGACGCTTGGCGTCGATGTCGCGAATGATGCGTCCATTATGGGTCAAAGAGATTTGCCCACGTTCCTCTGAAACCACGACCGCGACGGCATCGCCCTCTTCCGTTATGCCGATAGCAGCGCGGTGGCGCAACCCTAACTCTCGATCCGCTAGGAAGGCGGCGGTCAAAGGCATCACGCAAGCCGCCGCGACAAGCCGTCCATTGCGGATGATAACAGCCCCATCGTGCAGAATAGCGTGGTGATCAAAGATGGACATGAGCAACTCCGGCGTCACTTCCGCATCAATCATCACGCCGGTATCAACATATTCTTGTAGACCGGTCTGGCGCTCAAAAACAATCAACGCCCCCACATCGTTCGCAGCCATTTGTTTCACAGCTTTGACGACATTGGCAATCATCGTCTCCAATTTCGTGTTGTCACCAGGCTCAACCAACAGAAGCGGACTGCGACCTAATTGTTCCAGTGCGCGACGCAATTCCGGTTGGAAGAGCACCGGAATGCCCACCAGGAGCGCCGGGAGCAGACTCTCGATCAACCAGGAGAAAGCCCTTAATTGTACTAGGCGCGTCAGCAAGGTCAGCGAGATGAGCAACGCCGTGATACCGCGCACCAAAGGAACGGCGCGCGTCCCCCTAATGGCATAGAAGACCAGGAAGAAAAAAACCGCAACGATCAGGATGTCCAGGCCATCGATCCAGGTTATGCGCTCTATCAACCACTTTAAATTCCACATCGCTAATTACAACCTAAAATCTTACACGATTATAAACTATACATACACAGCAGCCGGCTACGTGGGTGGTTCATGCCCCGTCAGCTCGCGATACAAATCGACATAACCCTCTCTGTTGGGTGGTTCCAACGCCAGAATCGCGGTCACCGTCTTGACTGCGGCCTCCTGCTGGCCGGCATCGAGCTGCAACCCACCCAACACATCCAGGTGTTCCAATGCCTTCTCACGCTTGCCGGTATTGAGATACAATTGCGCTCCCCTGGCGCGCAACGGAATATTGTCGGGTTCGTTGGCGATCAAATCCTCCAACACGACCAACGCTCGATCGACATTCCGTGCCTCGAGGTAGAGCTTGAGCAACTTATCGAGGGCGTTTAAACCCAAATGCGTGCGACCGGTGCGTGGATACAGGCGGTAGAGCGCCAGATAAGCACACTCGTCGTTCGGATCAATGCGCAAAATCGCCTCATTGTTCTTGATCGCAGCCAACCAATCCAGCCGCTGCAGATCAAGATCGGCCATCTTGTGTAGAATGCGGACTTCCCAGTGCTTTTCCGGCGCGCCGCGCGGCGCCAAACGCATCGCCTCGGTGTAGACATCGCGAGCACGCTCCGGCTGCGCCAGTTGATAGTGCGCGTCTGCCAATTGTAGGTACTGGCTGAGAGCATCATCGATCTGACCACGTTGAGTTAATAGTTCGATGACCCGCTTATGCACGACGATATCAATGGGAGATAATTGCAGAATTTCACGGTAAGTCGCCAGGGCTTGTAGTGTTTGACCACGGACTTCGTAAGTGCGCGCTATCGTGTGGAATTTGGCCAGTGCTTCTTCGATGCGCCCGGCCTCTTGCAGCAAGGTTGCCAGGAGATAATGCAGCGGTAGGTAATCGGGGGCCTGGCTGAGCGTGTGGAACAGCTCCTCCAGAGCACTGTAGACCTTATTGCGCCGCTGATACTCCTGTGCCAGCGCGACGGAACGCAAAATGTTCGACGCGCCAGGGGTGCTGACCAGCTCTCCCAAGCTGAGCACCGTTCCCGTGCGCGAGAGACCATCCAAACGCTTGCGCGCTTCGAGCGCCTTGTCCTCCCAACCGCGTCGACCGAGAAAATCGACCAACGATTCACTCAAATCCCGGGCGCGATCGGGATCGCCAGCGCTGACCAGATTCTGCGCCATGCTCTGGTAAACGCGAATGAGGTCATCGGCATGCTCACGCTCGATCGTCGCCAGATCGACGATCTTGACCGCTTCCCAGAAATGCTTCAGCGCTTCTGCAAAATCGCCCTGCGCCTGGTAGGATTCGCCTAGAGCAAAATGACTGCCTAGAATGTACTCTGGATCCGAGAGCGATTTATTCAACTGCGTGATCGCCTCGGAAAAGCGCATTTGTTCCTTGTAGAGCAACCCCAGATTGAAGTGAATGGAGGGCATCGAGACACCGGCTTTGTTCAACTGCTCGTAAGCCTGGAGTGCCGCCGTCAGATCGCCGCGCGTCTGCGCATCGACAGCTTTGCCGATGAGCAGATCAACCTCCATCTGCGAGATACCCTGCACCTGAGGCTTGTCTTCCGCGAAGATGGCCTCGGCCAGCTTCGCCAAGGCGCGCTGCCGGGCGATGTCGACGGGGCTACCCTCGTCCTGCGTCTCCACATCCAGGGCTTCCAGGCCCTCGCCCATAGCTCCTTCGGCTTCAGGATGCGGGGGTTCAGGGATAGGACGCTGGCTTTGGAGCAGCATCATCGTCTGCGCCATACGCGGCTCGTGCGGGATAAACGTTTGCATTTGCCGGCAAATCTCGATGGCCCAATCGGGGTGCGTTTGCTGGTAGAGATAGGCCAACCAAAGCGCCGCCAGCACCGCTTTATCCACGGACTTTTCCTGCTGATAGTACTGTAAAAGCTCGCGCCATACCTTATCGTTGTCCGGCTGCAGACGTACGGAGGCTTCGAGCGCGGCCACGAACTTGCCCTTTACGCCCTGCTCACCATAATGTCGCCCGGCCTCGTAATAGGTTTCAGCAGCCTGTGCGGTGTCGCCATTACGTTCGTAAATCTCCGCAATGCGCTCATAAGGGCCTGGATCGGCAGGACTCAGTGTGGTAAGGCGCTGATATATCTCGAGCGCCGCTTCCAGATCCTCGGCATTGAACAGTGCCCAGGCATAGCCCATCAGCGTCGAGACATCATCGGGGAACTCAGCCAGGGCACGGTCATAGAAGCGCACCGCGTCTTCCCACTTCTCATCCCAGACACAATCGTTTGCCTTTTGAATGGCCTCATCAAAGCGTAAGCGGTTACCGGCCAATGCACACCCCCTGTTTGAGTTATCAGCAGTCAGCAATCAGCGATCTAGCTAAGACTACAAAAGTCTCAGCACGGATTGGCGTGTTGCAGGTCGCTCGTTCATAGCAGATATTGGCTTTGCAAAGTATCACGTGAGACTTTTGTAGTCTGATTTCTAATCTTTGTCCATCACCCACACCAGGATGGCCTTTTGGGCGTGGAGACGGTTCTCGGCCTGGTCGAATAGCACCGAGTGTGGGCCATCGGCAACGGCGTCGGTGATTTCCTCGCCACGATGCGCGGGCAAGCAGTGCATCACAATGGCATCTGCTTTGGCGCACGCCAGCTTGGCTTCATCGACACGGTAGGGCGGGAAAAGCTTGCGGCGTTGTTCCGCTTCCGCCTCTTGCCCCATAGAGGTCCAGGTGTCGGTGTAGATGACATCAGCATCCTGCACAGCGACCATAGGATCGTCAACCGCCGCAATGGTGGATCCACTCTGCGCCGCCAGCCGCCGGCCCATATCCCAGATGGCGGGATGCAGTCCGTAGCCCTTGGGGGCAGCCAGCGTGAAATCCATCCCTAGCAGCGTCGCGCCGTACAGCAACGAGGTCGCGACGTTGTTGCCATCGCCGAGATAGACGAGTTTCTTGCCCTTGAAGCCGCCTTTGTGTTCCAGAATCGTCAAGAAATCGGCCATCCCCTGGCAAGGATGCGAGTAGTCCGACAGGCCGTTGATCACCGGCACACTCGCGTGCTGCGCCAGCGCCACGACGTCCGCGTGACCAAAAACACGGGCCATCACAACGTTGACGTAACGCGAGATCACGCGCGCCACATCGGCAACGCTTTCGCGCTTACCCAACTGGATCTCATTCGGGGAAAGGTAGAGCCCATTGCCCCCCAGTTGCAACATCGCCACATCGAAAGAAACTCGGGTGCGCAGGCTGGGTTTCTGAAAAATCATCCCAAGAACTTTGCCCTTGAGGTAGGGCGTTTCTTCGCCTTCCTTCCACGCGGCTTTGATGCGTACGGCTAAATCGAGCAGCGCCTGCATTTGTTCTGGCGCGAGGTCGGCCAATGTTAAGAAGTGTTTCATCGTTTATGCCTCCTGGTTAGGTTGTCGCTGGGCCTTGCCAGCTTCTCATATAGTATACCACGAAGGACAGTTAGAGGAAAAGCAAACGGCACAAAAAAAGTGAACGAGCGTCCTTCTGCAGCCCCCCACACCGGGTATATTACACTTGTCATCCGCGTTATAGCCCTCTGCATGTTGGCACTTGCCAGTCCCGGTGCTATACTGCAAGTATAAAGACACGTTTTCCATGTTTATGTTAAGGAGGCTACCATGGTTAAAGCAGGATTGATTCTCGGCGCAGTGATGTTGGTTCTGGGCATCGGCGGCAGTCTGATCCTGCCGATTTGCGTGCCGTGCCTGGCAGTGATGGCGGGCGTCGGTGCTGGCTATTTGGCAGGGGGTCTCGATAAACCGCTCACCTCCGGCGACAGCGCCAGAGTGGGTGCGATTGCGGGCGCAATTGGCGGTGCAGGCGCGCTGCTCGGTCAGATTATCGGTGGCATTCTCAACGCCATCTTGGTTGATCCGCAACAGATGATGAGGATGATGGAGCAGCTCGGATTTCCAATGGCTTACGACTCCAACTTCCTTTTCGTCGCCCAGATCGGCGGCGGCGTTTGCTTCGGCTTGCTCGACATCGTCCTTATGGCCGGTCTCGGCGCGCTCGGCGGCATCCTCTGGCAGCAGATCGCTGGTAAGAAGACCGATACACCATCCTATTAGCCCATTTTTCTCAGAGAAGACTATCCAACTTACAAGACTACGCGACGTTTTAGGAGAATGAACGATGACTGAACAAAAATTGGTTTGGATCGAAGAAGAAGTCGCCGCGCTGAAAGAAAGCGGCCTGTTCATCAACCTGCGCACCATCGATTCCCCGCCCGGGGCGTGGATGACGGTCGATGACAAGAAGGTGCTCAATCTCTGCACCAACAACTACCTGGGCCTCGCCGACGACAAGCGCCTGACGGACGCCGCCAAGGCCGCCATCGATCGCTTTGGCGCAGGGCCGACGGCGGTGCGCTCCATCGCCGGGACGCTCTCGCTCCACGAGGAATTAGAACGCGCCGTAGCGGATTTCAAGCACGTGGAGGATGCACTCTACGTGCAGGCTGGCTTCGTCGCCAACCAGGCTGCGATCCCACCGCTGGTCGGCAAGGAGGACGTCATCTTCTCGGACCGGCTGAACCACGCCAGCATCATCGACGGCGCACGGTTGAGCCGCGCCAAGATCATCGTCTACGAGCACTGCGATCCGGTCGATCTGGAGGCGAAGGTCAAAGAAAACCTGCCACAGTACCGGCGTGGCTTGGTCGTCACCGACGGCGTCTTCTCGATGGATGGCGACGTCGCGCCGCTGGACAAAATTTACGAGGTGGCGGAAACATACGGGCTACTCACGATGGTCGATGACGCGCACGGCGAAGGCGTGCTCGGGCACGGGGGACGTGGCATCGTCGATCACTTTGGACTGCACGGCAAATTCGACGTGGAGGTGGGGACGTTCTCCAAAGCGTTCGGCGTCGTGGGCGGCATCGTCGCCGGGAAGAAGCTTATCGTCGACTTCCTGCGGCAGAAAGCGCGCCCCTTCCTCTTCTCCAGCGCCGTCACACCCGCCGATACAGCCGCGTGCCTCGCCGCTGTACAAGTGCTCGCCGCCTCCACCGACCTGGTGGAACTGCTGTGGCAAAACACGGAGTACTTCAAGGGGCAAATGCAGAGCCTGGGCTTCGATGTGGGCAACAGCGTGACGCCGATCACGCCAGTCATGCTCGGCGACGTGAAACTCGCCAAGGAATTCAGCCGCCAGCTCTTCGAGGAAGGCGTCTTCGCCATGGCGATCGGCTTCCCCACCGTGCCGCGTGGTCTCGCACGCATTCGCGTCATGGTCTCCGCCGCGCTGTCGAAGGACGATCTGGACTTTGGATTGGAGAAGTTTGCGAAAGTCGGAAAAGCCCTAAACGTAATCGCATGAATCACGAATCATGATTCGTGATTCGTGACAAGCACGACTTTCACGGATCACGCTTCACGCAAAATGCGTATCTATCGCTTTCTGCACCGCATCGTAATCCGCCGGTAACTCCACCGGCGGATTTGCGCGCCGGGCGATGATGTCTGCCAGTACGCTATTGTGATAGGCGACCTTAAAGTCGGTAAACTTTAGACCGTGCGCGGTGGAAATAACGACCACGCGGTCGTCGGACCGGATCTCGCCCCGGTCGATGAGCTTGAACAACACCGCGAGCGCGACGCCGGTGTGCGGGCAGCAATACATCCCGGTGCGGTCGGCGCGGGCGGCGGCATCCGCCAACTCATCCTCGGTAGCCTGCTCGACGATGCCATCGAAGGCAGTCAGCGTTTTGACGGCGCGTTCGTAGCTGACCGGATCACCGATTTGAATGGCACTGGCGAGCGTCTTCTGCGCCTGTACCGGGCGATACTCCCGAAAACCAGTCTGGTAGCTCAGGTAAAGCGGATTGGCGCGCGCAGCCTGGGCGCAGGCGATGCGCGGCAATTTGTCGATCAAGCCTAGCTCCTTCATCAGCAGGAACCCCTTGCCCAACGCGCTGACGTTGCCCAGGTTCCCCACCGGAATCACGATCCAGTCCGGCACTTGCCAATCGAACTGTTGAACGATCTCAATTGCGACCGTCTTCTGGCCCTCCATGCGCAATGGGTTCATCGAATTCGCCAGGTAGAGCGTGGGATCGGCGGCAATCTGCTGTACGATGCGCATACAGCCGTCGAAGTCAGTGTCGAGCGCCAGCACGAGCGCGTCATTGGCGATGGGCTGGATCAACTGCGCGGTGGAGACCTTGCCCTTCGGCAGCAGCACCACGGCGGGGATGTCCGCCGCTGCCGCATACGCTGCCAATGCTGCCGAGGTATCGCCCGTGGAAGCGCACACGACCGCGCGGATGGGTTTCTGGTCGGCTCGCATCTGCTTGACCACTGAGACCAGCACCGTCATCCCCAAATCCTTAAACGAACCGGTGTGGCTGTTGCCACATAGTTTCACCCACAAGTCGGGGACGCCGATCTCCTTGCCCAACCGCTCCGCCCAGAAGCAGTTGGTGTGACCTTCGTACATCGAGACGACGTTCTCGT